>NZ_JBVHXY010000013.1:31796-155555 GCF_055569215.1 Kitasatospora sp. NPDC029312
CCCCGACTGGGCGGGTACGGGGGGGGGGGCCGGGGGGGGGGGGGAGGAAAGCGAGACCCCCCCCCCCCCCCCCCTCACCCCGAGTGCGCGCAGGGCCTCGCGCTGGGTCGTCCACAGGCTGTGGAGACCGGGCACGGCGATCGCGTCCAGCGCGACGTGCGCGGTGACGTCGCAGGAGCCGTCCGGGACCGGTGCGACCTCGCGGCCGTCCCGGAAACCGGCGTACGTCCCGAACGGCGGCCGCCGCCCGGCGGTGTGCCCGTAGTCCACGGCGACGGCCAGTCCGCGGTCCAGTCCGGCCACCGCCCGCGCCCAGGCGGCGTCCCGGGGGCCGCCGAACTCCACCACGTCGCCCGGCCCGCCGACCGGCCACCAGCGCTCGGCCCAGGCCGCGTCCGCCGCCGAGACCGGTTCGCCGAGGCGCTGGTCACCGGTGGCGGTGTCCACCTCCCGGTAGCGCAGCACCCCCTCCTCGTCGACCTCCCCGACGTCCAGCGGCACGTTGTCCAGCCACTCGTTGGCGAACAGCAGCCCGGTCACGCCCCGCGGCGGCGCGTCCGTCCACAGGGCTGTGGACGGCAGTCCGGCCGGGCGCGGCGCGACCTCCACCCCGTACGGGCGCAGCCGGGCCAGCACCTCGCCGGGCAGTTCGGCCAGGACGCCGGTCAGCAGTTCCCCGCGCCCGGCCCCGACGTCCACCAGGGCCAGCTCCTCCGGACGGCCGAGGGCCTCGTCAACCTCCAGCAGCAGCCGGGCCACCGCACGGGCGAACCCCGGCGAGGCGTGCACCGAGGTGCGGAAGTGCCCCGCCGGGCCCTCCGGCCTGCGGTAGAAGCCGCCGACCGGGTCGTACAGCGCCCGTTCCACGGCGGGCGCCCAACGCATCCACGTCATGGGGCGGGACGCTACCCGGCCGCGGGCGACCCCTCCCAACCGCAGCCGGGGCTTCTCCGACCTAGGGAGTAGGTCGGATCGCCCTACCGGCGGACCTGGGCACCTCGTGCGACTGCCTAGGCTTGAGACGTGCATCGACTCAACGCCTGGCTCCGCCGTCACCCGATGGTGGTCGACGCCGCCTGGGCGTCGATCGTGCTCCTGATCGGCCTCCTGCCGAACAGCGACTCCGGCTCCGGCGCGCGCCTCGACGCCGGTCTCCTGATCGCGGTGCTGCTGCCGCTGCTGATGGTCTTCCGCCGGCGCTTCCCCGACGTCACCGTCGCCGGCGCCACCGGAGTCGCCCTCGGCCAGGTGGTCGCCGACGTCGACCCGGGCGGCTCCGCCATCGCCTACCTGGTCTTCGCCTACACCGGCGCCGCCTTCGGCCAGAAGTGGACCTCCCGGCTGGCCCTGGCCGCCGGGCTGGCCGCCGGACCGCTGGTGTTCTGGCGGATGAACCCGATGAAGACGGAGCTGCGCGCCGGCGAGGCGCACACCCGCCCGTACTCCATCGGCGAGGCGGTGCTGATCACCGTGCTGATGAGCACCCCGTTCATCCTCTGCTGGGCCTGGGGCCGGCTGACCCGGGTGCGCCGCGCCTACCTGACCGAGCTGGAGGACCGCGCGGCCCGGTTGGAACGCGAACGGGACGCCCAGGCCAAGGTGGCGGTCGCCGCCGAGCGCGCCCGGATCGCCCGCGAGCTGCACGACGTGGTCGCGCACAACGTGTCGGTGATGATCGTCCAGGCCGACGGCGCGGCGTACGTCCTCGACAACTCCCCGCAGCAGGCGAAGGAGGCGCTCGGCACGATCGCCTCCACCGGCCGGCAGGCGCTGGTCGAGATGCGCCGCCTGCTGGGCGTGCTGCGCACCGCCGACACCACCGAGGAGTACGTCCCGCAGCCCGGCGTCGAGGAACTGCCCGAGTTGCTGGAGCAGGTGCGCACGGCCGGGCTGCGGGTGGACTACGCGACCTCCGGGCACCCGCGCGAGCTGCCGCGCGGCGTCGAGCTGACGGTCTACCGGATCGTCCAGGAGGCGCTCACCAACGTCCGCAAGCACGGCGGCCCCGACGTGCACGCCCGGGTCGCGGTCGACTTCGGCGAACGCGAACTGGCCGTCCTGGTGGAGGACGACGGGCGCGGCAGCACCGACGAACAGCTGGCCACCGGCGGCGCGGACGGTCTGGGCCACGGCCTGATCGGCATGCGCGAGCGGGTCGGCATGGTCAGCGGCAGCCTCGACGTGGGCCCCCGCCCCGGCGGCGGCTTCCGGATCCGAGCCGTCCTCCCGCTCAAGGCCGCACACTGACCCCGCCCCCCTTAGGAGCCACCTTGACCATCCGCGTGATGCTCGTCGACGACCAGGAGCTGCTGCGCACCGGCTTCCGGATGATCCTCCAGTCGCAGGGTGACATCGAGATCGCCGCCGAGGCGGGCGACGGCGCGCAGGCCCTGGAGCGGCTGCGGCACACGCCGGTGGACGTGATCCTGATGGACGTGCGGATGCCACGCCTGGACGGTGTGCAGGCGACCCGCCGGATCTGCCTGGCCGAGGACGGCAGCCCGCTGCCGGACGCCCCGCACGTGCTCATCCTCACCACCTTCGACCTGGACGAGTACGCCTTCGCCGCGCTCAAGGCCGGTGCCAGCGGCTTCCTGCTCAAGGACGTCCCGCCGACCGAGCTGGTGGCCGCGATCCGCGCGGTGCACGGCGGGGACGCGGTGGTCGCCCCGACCACCACCCGCCGGATGATCGACCGCTTCGCGGAGGTGCTGCCGACGCCGCAGAGCGCGCCCGGCTCGGACGTCCTCGGCCCGCTGACCGAGCGCGAGCGGGAGGTGTTCCTGCTGGTCGCCCAGGGCCTGTCGAACGGCGAGATCGCGGCCCGGCTGGTGCTCTCCGAGGCCACCGTGAAGACCCATGTCGGCCGGATCCTGGCCAAGCTCGGGCTGCGCGACCGGGTGCAGGCCGTGGTGCTGGCCTACGAGGCCGGGCTGATCCGGGCCGGGGCGGCGGACTGACCCGCCCGTACACTGGGGCGGTACGTCCGGTACCCGCAGGTGGACCGGAACGGCCATTCAGGACAAGGGTGGACATGAGTTCGTCCGACTTCAGCGAGTTCGCCCCGCTCGCCGACGGTCTCGGCGACCAGGCTTTCGGTGATCCCGGCGACCCGGGCAACCGGCCGGCCCGGCTGGCCGTGGGCGTGGTCGGCACCGGCCGGGTCGGCCCCGCGCTGGGAGCCGCGCTGCAGCTCGCCGGGCACACCGTGGTCGCCGCCTCCGGGGTGTCCGCCGCCTCCCGCCGCCGGGCCGACGCGCTGCTGCCGGGCGTGCGGATCGTCACCCCGCCGCAGGTCATGGCCGCCGCCGACCTCGTCCTGCTGACCGTCCCGGACGACGCGCTGGCCGACCTGGTGGCCGGCCTCGCATCCACCGGCGCCGTCCGCCCCGGCCAGCTGCTCGTGCACACCTCCGGTGCGCACGGCGTCGGCATCCTGGAGCCCGCGACCCGGGCCGGGGCGCTGCCGCTGGCCCTGCACCCCGCGATGACCTTCACCGGCACCTCCGTGGACCTGGCCCGGCTGGCCGGCTGCCCGTTCGGCGTGACCTCCCCCGAGGAGCTGCGGCCGGTCGCCGAGGCGCTGGTGGTGGAGATGGGCGGCGAGCCCGAGTGGGTGCCCGAGGAGGTCCGCCCGCTCTACCACACGGCCCTCGCCCACGGCGCGAACCACCTGGTCACCCTGGTCACCCAGGCGATGGACCTGCTGCGCACGGCCGGCGTCGCCGAGCCCGGCCGGATGCTGGGCCCGCTGCTCGGGGCCGCCCTGGACAACAGCCTGCGCTCGGGCGACGCGGCCCTGACCGGCCCGGTCGCCCGGGGCGACGCGGGGACCGTACGGCGCCACCTGGCGCAGCTCAGTACGGTGTCCCCGGACATCCCGGCGGCCTACCGGGCGATGGCCCGCGCCACCGCGCAGCGGGCGCTCGCCAACGGGACGATCGACGAAACGTCGGCGGCGGCGCTGCTGGACGTACTGAACGAGGAGAAGCGGTAGATGGCACGCGGTAAGCAGCCGAACAAGCCCCAGCGGACGCCGAAGGTCCACCGGGCGGTCGTCACGCACACCGTGGACGACTTCGAGGCCGCGTTCTGGCCGGACGAGCAGCCGGTGGACAACGCCGTCGTGATGACCATGGGCGCCCTCCACGAGGGCCACGCGGCGCTGATCCGGGCCGCCCGCAAGCAGGTCGGCCGGGAGGGCCGGGTCGCCGTGACGGTCTTCGTCAACCCGCTGCAGTTCGGCCCGTCCGAGGACCTGGACCGCTACCCGCGCACCCTCGACGCCGACGTGAAGCTGGCCGAGGAGAACGGCGCCGACGTGGTGTTCGCGCCCTCCGTCGAGGAGGTCTACCCGAACGGCGAGCCGCAGGTGCGCCTGACAGCCGGCCCGATGGGCGAGCGCTTCGAGGGCGCCTCCCGGCCCGGCCACTTCGACGGCGTGCTGACCGTGGTGGCCAAGCTGCTGCACATCACCGACCCGGACTTCGCCTTCTTCGGCGAGAAGGACGCCCAGCAGCTCGCGGTCATCCAGCGGATGGTCGCCGACCTGGACTTCGACGTGGAGATCGTCGGCGTGCCGACCGTCCGCGAGGAGGACGGCCTCGCCCTGTCCTCGCGCAACCGCTACCTCTCCGAGGAGGAGCGCGGTCACGCGCTCGCCCTCTCCCGGGCCCTGTTCGCCGGCCGGGACGCCGCCGCCCAGGGCCCGCAGGCCGTGCGCGAGGCCGCCTCGGCCGTCCTCGACGGCGCCGAAGGCGTCACCCTCGACTACCTCGCCCTGATCGACCCGCACTCCTTCACCGAGGCGGCGGAAGACTTCCAGGGCGAGGCGGTGCTGGCCGTCGCCGCGAAGGTGGGCTCCACCCGCCTGATCGACAACGTCCGCATCATCGTCCGGTAGACCAGGCAACCGGTCAGCAATCCCCGTTCAGGCATGCACTCTCTCCCGGCCCGCCGGCCGGGTGGCACCCCCAGGAGGCGTGACCCCATGCTCCGCACCATGCTCAAGTCCAAGATCCACCGGGCCACCGTGACCCAGGCCGACCTCCACTACGTCGGCTCCGTCACGGTGGACGAGGACCTGCTCGACGCCGCCGACCTGCTCCCCGGCGAGCTGGTCCACATCGTCGACATCAACAACGGCGCCCGCCTGGAGACGTACACCATCGCCGGCCCGCGCGGCACCGGCGTGATCGGCATCAACGGCGCCGCCGCCCGCCTCGTCCACCCCGGCGACCTCGTCATACTCATCGCCTACGGGCAGATGGACACGGCCGAGGCCAAGGGCTACGAGCCGAAGGTCGTCTTCGTGGACGGGCAGAACCGGATCACCGGCCTGGGCGGTGACCCGGCCGAGGCCCAGGAGGGCACCGGACTGCTGCGCGGTGACAGGGCGTACGGTGGCGACAACGGCGCGGCCGCCGCGGCCACGCGCTGAAGGAGCCACAGAGCCATGTCCGTCACGCACCGCCTCACCGCCCCGGCCCCCGGCTGGACCGCCACCGCCGACGTGGTCGTGGTCGGCTCCGGGGTCGCCGGACTCACCGTCGCCCTCAACGTCCGCAAGGCCGGCCTGCGGGCCATGGTGGTCACTAAGGCGATGCTGGACGAGGGCTCGACCCGCTGGGCCCAGGGCGGCATCGCCGCCGCCCTGGGTGAGGGCGACACCCCCGCCCAGCACCTGGACGACACCCTGGTGGCCGGCGCCGGCCTCTGCGACGAGGACGCCGTCCGCACCCTGGTCACCGAGGGCCCGGACGCCGTCCGCCGACTGATCGCGACCGGCGCCCTGTTCGACCGCGACGGGGCCGGGGAGATCCTGCTCACCCGCGAGGGCGGCCACCACCGCCGCCGGATCGCGCACGCGGGCGGGGACGCCACCGGCGCCGAGATATCGCGCGCCCTGGTCGCCGCCGTCCGCAGCGACCCGGGCATCGAGCTCATCGAACACGCCCTCGTCCTCGACCTGCTGACCGACGCCGAGGGCCACGCCGCCGGCCTGACCCTGCACGTGATGGGCGAGGGCCAGCGGGACGGCGTCGGCGCCGTCCGGGCCCGCGCGGTGGTGCTCGCCACCGGCGGCATGGGCCAGGTGTTCTCCGCCACCACCAACCCGGCGGTCTCCACCGGCGACGGCGTGGCGCTCGCGCTGCGGGCCGGCGCCGCCGTCACCGACCTGGAGTTCGTCCAGTTCCACCCGACCGTGCTCTGGCTCGGCCCCGACGCCGAGGGCCAGCAGCCGCTGGTCTCCGAGGCCGTCCGCGGGGAGGGCGCCCACCTGGTGGACGCGGACGGCGTCCGCTTCATGGTGGGGCAGCACGAGCTGGCCGAACTCGCCCCGCGCGACATCGTCGCCAAGGCGATCACCCAGCGCATGCTGGAACAGGGCGCCGAGCACATGTTCCTGGACGGCCGGCACTTCGGCGCCGAGATGTGGGAGCACCGCTTCCCGACCATCCTCGCCTCCTGCCGCGCGCACGGCATCGACCCGGTCACCGAGCCCATCCCGGTCGCCCCGGCCGCGCACTACGCCTCCGGCGGCGTCCGCACCGACCGGCACGGCCGCACGAGCGTCCCGGGCCTGTACGCCTGCGGCGAGGTCGCCTGCACCGGGGTGCACGGCGCCAACCGGCTGGCCTCCAACTCGCTGCTGGAGGGCCTGGTCTTCGCCGAGCGGATCGCCGCGGACCTGGCCGGGCGCCACCGCGCCGGCGAGCTGCCCGAGCGCACGGTGGACGTCGCCGCCGCCCGGGCCGCACAGCCCGTGCCGTTGCCGCCCTCCGAGGCACGGGCCGAGATCCAGCGGCTGATGTCGCGCGGCGCGGGCGTGCTGCGCTCGGCCGACTCGATGGCCGACACGGCGGCCGGGCTGGCCCTGCTCTCCGAGCAGGCCCGCGCGCACGTGGCCGAGGAGAAGCCCGCCGACCCGCGGGTGGAGACCTGGGAGGCCGCCAACCTGCTACTGGTCTCCACCGCCCTGGTCGCGGCCGCCGCGCAACGCGAGGAGACCCGCGGCTGCCACTGGCGCGAGGACTTCCCCGAGCGCGACGACGCCCACTGGCGGCGCCACCTGATCACCACCCTCGCCGCCACCGGCGGTCCCGTCAGCACCCCTGAGGAGCAGTAGAACCATGACCCACCCCCACGAGGAACTCCCCCTGGCCGACCTGGGCCCCTCCTCGCCGACGGCGGGCGAGCAGGGTGGCGGCTGCGGCGACGGCTGCGCCTGCGGGGACGGCGAGGGCTACGAGACCGGACTGGACCCGCAGCTGGCCGAGCTGCTGGAGCGGGCCGGACTGGACCCGATCGAGGTCGAGGACGTCGCCACCCTGGCGCTGGCCGAGGACCTGGCCGGCGGCGAGGACGTCACCTCGGTGGCGACCGTGCCCGCCGACGCCGTCGCCACCGCCGACTTCACCGCCCGCCAGGCGGGCGTGGTGGCGGGCCTGCGGGTCGCCGAGGCGGTCGTCTCGCTGGTCTGCGAGGAGGACTTCGAGGTCGAGCGGCACGTCGAGGACGGCGACCGGGTCGAGGCCGGCCAGGTGCTGCTCTCGGTCCGCTCCCGCACCCGCGACCTGCTGACCGCCGAGCGCAGCGCGCTCAACCTGCTCTGCCACCTGTCCGGCATCGCCACCGCGACCCGCGCCTGGGCGGACGCCCTGGAGGGCACCGGCGCGGTGGTCCGCGACACCCGCAAGACCACGCCGGGCCTGCGCGCGCTGGAGAAGTTCGCGGTGCGCTGCGGCGGCGGCGCCAACCACCGGATGGCGCTGTCCGACGCCGCCCTGGTGAAGGACAACCACGTGGTCGCGGCCGGCGGCGTGGCCGAGGCGTTTCGGGCCGTCCGGGCCGCGTACCCGGAGCTTCCGGTCGAGGTCGAGGTCGACACCGTGGAACAGATCGCGCCGGTGCTGGAGGCCGGGGCCGACCTGATCCTGCTGGACAACTTCACCGTCGAGCAGCTGAAGGAGGCCGTCGCGCTGGTGGCGGGCCGGGCGAAGCTGGAGGCCTCCGGCGGACTGACCCTGGCCACCGCGCGGGAGGTCGCCCAGACTGGTGTCGACTACCTGGCCGTGGGCGCGCTGACCCACTCCTCGCCGATCCTGGACATCGGCCTGGACCTGCGCGCCTGACCGTCAGGCCGAGAGCAGTCCCGTCCCGACTCGTAGAAAGCGCCCCATGCTCCTCACCATCGACGTCGGCAACACCCAGACCACACTCGGCCTGTTCGACGGCGAGGAAGTGGTGGAACACTGGCGGATCTCCACCGATCCGCGCCGCACGGCCGACGAACTGGCGGTGCTGCTCCAGGGACTGATGGGCAACCACACCGCGGTCAAGGAGGCCACGGTGGAGGGCCTGGCGATCTGCTCCTCCGTACCCGCCGTGCTCCACGAGCTCCGCGAGGTGACCCGCCGCTACTACGGCGACGTCCCCGCGGTGATCGTGGAGCCGGGGGTGAAGACCGGGGTGCACGTCCTGATGGACAACCCCAAGGAGGTCGGCGCGGACCGGATCGTCAACGCGCTGGCCGCCAACCACCTGTACGGCGGCCCGTGCATCGTGGTCGACTTCGGCACCGCGACCACCTTCGACGCGGTCAACGCCCGGGGCGACTACGTCGGCGGGGCGATCGCCCCCGGCATCGAGATCTCGGTCGAGGCGCTCGGCGTCCGCGGCGCCCAGCTGCGCAAGATCGAGCTGGCCCGCCCGCGCAACGTGATCGGCAAGAACACCGTCGAGGGCATGCAGTCCGGCATCCTCTACGGCTTCGCCGGCCAGGTCGACGGCCTGGTCGACCGGATGGCCCGGGAGCTCGCCAAGGACCCGGACGACGTCCAGGTGATCGCCACCGGCGGCCTCGCCCCCCTGGTCCTCGGCGAGGCCACCACCATCGACGTACACGAACCCTGGCTGACCCTGATCGGCCTGCGACTGGTCTACGAGCGCAACCGGCCGACCTGACCCCGGTCCGGGACACGGGTCCTTCCAGCGGGCCGACCGTGGGGAATTCCGCGCGACATTACCGACAAATCGGATATTCGTCACGTAGTGTCAACCCATGCCTACGCCACACGGATCGCGCGGCGGCATGGCCTTCAGCGCCGACGAAGTCCGCGTGCTGCGCCGAGCCCTCGCCCAAGCCCTACACCCCGCCGTCCCCGTCCACCTCCAGGGGCCCGACCGGACGGCGTTCGCCGGGCCGGGCGCCGACGTGTGGGCGGAGGACGTCCAGGACGCCCTGCGCCTGACCGAGGCGATCGACGAGGCCGTCCAGGAAGGCGGCCGACTGCGCACCTTCCTGCTCGCCGACCTCTACCGCTACCGCTCCGCCCTGCCCGGCAGCGCCTCCGGCTACCTGGAACGCCTGGAGGAGGCCGTGGCCGACGGCTACCTGCCCGGTCCCGAGGACCTCACCGCGCTGCGCGGGCTGACCCGCCAACCCTGCGGCCACGGCGAGCGGGCCCGCCGCTCCCGGCTGGCCGGCCGCTGCCACGCGCTGGCCGAGGCCGCCGTCCGCGAACGGCTCGCCCTCACCGCCGGGCAACCGCGCCACCTGGTGGCCGTACCGAACCCCGCCGCACCACCGAGCAGTCACCCCACCCCTGTAGGAGGACGGACCACGATGAGCAGCACCGACTCCCGCCCGGAGCAGCCCGCCGCCGCGAAGACCCCGCCCCGCCCGCACCGGATGCCCACCCCGGCCGAACTCTTCGGCCGCCGCCCCAAGCCCCCGGCGCACCCCGCCCCGCCGGCCGACGAGGCCCCGGAAGAGATCGAACTCCGCACCGGCACCGGCTGAACCACCCGCACCCCGGAGGGGAGCCCGCCGAAGCGGCGGGCCCCCCTCGCGCGTCATCCCGTCGTCACGCGTCATCCCGTCGTCCCCGTCGTCACGCGTCATCCCGGCGCGGAGCACGGTGTACGGCTGGCTACCCTTGTGGGGTGAGCGATCAGAGCGTCATTCCCGCGACCGACGACCTTCCCGAGCAGATGCGCGTCCGGCGCGAGAAGCTGGACCGGCTCCGGGAGGCCGGTGTCGACCCGTACCCGGTCGGATTCCCCCGTACCAGCACCATCGCCGACCTGCGCGCCAAGCACCCGGACCTGGAGCCCGACACCGCGACCGGCGAGCGCGCCGGCATCACCGGCCGGGTGATCCTCTCCCGCACCGGCGGCAAGCTCTGCTTCGCCACCCTGCGCGACGGCAGCGGCGATCTCCAGGTGATGCTCTCCCTGGACAAGCTGGGCGCCGAGCGGCTGGCGGCCTGGAAGGCCGACATCGACCTCGGTGACCAGGTCGGCGTCGAGGGCGAGGTGATCACCTCCCGGCGCGGCGAGCTGTCGGTGATGGTGGACCGCTGGGAGCTCACCGCCAAGTGCCTGCGCCCGCTGCCGGACAAGCACAAGGGTCTGACCGACCCGGAGGCCCGGGTCCGCCAGCGGTACGTCGACCTGATCGTGAACCCCGAGGCCCGCGAGATCCTGCACCTGCGCAGCAAGGTCGTCCGCTCGATCCGCCGCACCTACGAGGACCGCGGCTACATCGAGGTCGAGACCCCGATGCTGCAGCCGGTGCACGGCGGCGCCAACGCCCGTCCGTTCAAGACCCACATCAACGCGTACGACATCGACCTCTACATGCGCATCGCGCCGGAGCTCTACCTCAAGCGGCTGGTGGTCGGCGGCGCCGAGAAGGTCTTCGAGATCAACCGCAACTTCCGCAACGAGGGCGCCGACTCCACCCACAACCCGGAGTTCACCTCGCTGGAGTCGTACGAGGCCTACGGCGACTACAACACCCAGGCCGAGCTGATCCGCGAGACGATCATCAACGCCGCCCGGGACGCCCTGGGCACCACGGTGATCAAGGGCCTGGACCCGCACGGCGTGGAGCACGAGATCGACCTGGCCGAGCCGTGGGAGGAGGTCAGCGTCTACCCGGGCATCTCCGCCCGCCTGGGCGTCGAGGTCACCCCGGAGACCGGTGTCGAGGAGCTGCGCAAGCTGGCCGCCGACCACGGCATCCCGTTCGAGAAGAACTGGGGCCACGGCCAGATCGTGCTGGAGATGGTCGAGCGCCTGCTGGAGGAGAACGCCGTCCGGCCGACCTTCATCAAGGACTACCCCACCGAGGTGTCCCCGCTGACCCGCCGGCACCGCAGCGTGGCGGGCGTGGCCGAGAAGTGGGACCTGGTGATCTTCGGCACCGAGATCGGCACCGCCTACTCCGAGCTGATCGACCCGGTCGAGCAGCGCGCCCGCCTCACCGCCCAGTCCCTGCTGGCGGCCGGCGGCGACGTCGAGGCGATGCAGGTGGACGAGGACTTCCTGCGCGCCCTGGAGTACGCGATGCCCCCGACCGGTGGCCTCGGCCTCGGCGTGGACCGCCTGATCATGCTGCTGACCGGCAAGAACATCCGGGAGACCGTGCTCTTCCCGCTGGTGAAGCCGGAGCCCAAGGCATCCGCCGCGACGGCGGAGAAGACCGAGGAGGAGTGACCTGATGGATTACGTCAGCGCGATCGTGCCGCCGCTGGTCATGGCGATCGGCTTCGGATTCCTGGTGCGGGCCATCTTCCGCAGCCAGGGCGGGGCCCAGAAGGCCAAGGAAGACATCGACTGAGCCCTTCCCGAGCTCTCCGGGAGCCCGGGCCCGGGACCACCCCGGAGCGCGGCCCGTCCCGGGACCCTGCGGGGCCTCCCGGGGTCTTTCCCCGCGGACGAACCCGCGACTGACGCCGTCAGCCGCCCCTGAAGGACCCGTGCGCCGCCATTCCCGATTCCGGGGGTGGCGGCGCGCCGGTTCGGCGCACTTCACGGGACTCGCCCCATTCACTCCCTATCCTGGCGGCACTATGGTCCGGCAACTCGGCGAACTTGAGAACGCCATCATGACCCGGGTGTGGCGGTGGAACCGACCGGTGACGGTTCGCGAGGTTCTCCTGGATCTGCAGTCGGAACGCGAAATCGCCTACACCACGGTGATGACCGTCCTGGACAAGCTGCACAGAAAGGGCTGGCTGCGCCGCGAGCGGGCCGGCCGGGCCTATCGATATGAACCGGTCTCCTCGCGCGAGGCGTACACGGCGGCCCTGATGAACGACGCCTGGGCGACGAGTGACAATCCCGCGGCGGCCCTGGTCCACTTCTTCGGCCTGATGTCGCCCGAGCAACGCGAGGCGCTGCGGGACGCGTTGCGGGTGGCGGCTCTGTTCCCGTCCGATCCGCCCGGCACGGATTCCGCGGAGGACCCGCCGGATAGCGCCGGACCGGATACCGGGGAGACCGCACCGGGGGCGACGCGATAACGTCCCGCCATGGAGGTCACCATCCGCCGCGCGCGGACCACTGACGTACGGGCCGTGCGCAGGCTCATCGACGCCTACTCGCCCGACGGCATTCTGCTCGACAAGCCCACCGTCACGCTGTTCGAATCCGTCCAGGAGTTCTGGGTCGCGGAACGCGACGACGACGGCACGGTGGTGGCCTGCGGCGCGCTGCACGTCATGTGGGAGGACCTCGCGGAGGTCCGTACGCTCGCGGTCGATCCGGCCTGCCGGGGCTTCGGGATCGGGCACCTGCTGTTGGAGAAGCTGGTGCAGACGGCCCGCTGGCTCGGCGTCCGTCGGATTTTCTGCTTGACGTTCGAGGTGCCGTTCTTCGCGAAACACGGTTTCGTCGAGATCGGAGAGCTCCAGGAAACCGATGATGGTACGACAGACCCAGCGGCGATCGCTACGGATGTCTATGAAGAACTCCTCCGCTCGTACGATGAAGGTGTCGCGGAGTTCCTTGACCTGGAGCGGGTGAAGCCCAACACACTGGGCAACTCGCGCATGCTGCTGCACCTCTGAGCGGCTCCGTGCCGGTCAAGGGTTTGTGTTTTCCGGAGAAAGGCGCTTTCCTTTCCTTAGGCAATGGGTCGTTTAGCGGAAAGGGAAGCCCGTGGCACAGAGGGTGCAGGTCATTCTTGAAGACGATCTCGAGGGCGGTTCGGCGGACGAGACGGTGACGTTCGCGCTGGACGGCGTTGCCTACGAGATCGATCTGAAGAGCGCCAATGCGGACAAGTTGCGCGGTCTGCTGGCGCCTTACGTGGAGAAGGGCCGCAAGCAGAGCGGCCGCCTCGCCGGCTCCCGGCGCCCGGGCCGCGGCACCGCGGCGCGTCCGTCCGGCAGCGCTCCGGACACCGCGAAGATCCGCGCGTGGGCCAAGGAGCAGGGCATGGAGGTCAACGACCGCGGCCGGGTGCCGAGCACGGTCCGCGAGGCCTACGACAAGGCCAACGCGTCCTGAGCCCGTCGCCGCCGGCCCGGCGGAGCGGGTGCGGGCCCCGGTGGCCGCACACGGCGCCGACGACACACGCGCGGGGCGCGGAGGAGGCTCCTCCGCGCCCCGCGGCGCGCGCTCGGACGGCCGCCGTGCCACAGGGCCCGGGGCTTCCGGGGCTGCGATCCCGGGCCCGGGCTCGGGCGGCGGAACAATCACGAGTTGTGCAACGCTGTAGGAGCGAAGCGGTAACGCGGACACCACCGGGACGCCGTACCGGCGGTCCCGACCGCCGTTGAACCACCGTCACCGCGGCCGGACTTCTCGCCAGGCGAACACCGCCACCGCGGAAACTGCGCGAGAACCGCCCCGATACCGGGTATGAATGCAGGTGGGCGGGTTGTTGGACCCGTCCAGGGGCAGTAAGTGCGACCGGCCGGAGAGGGTCCGGCTCCGCCCCGGCGGCTCTTGTTCGCCGATGGCGTAGCGGATTCCGGTGCATCCGGCCCACCTGTGGGAACACCGATTCCCAGCATCAGGTTGGGATTGGTGTCGGCTGGTCGCGCAGCATCTCGCTCCTCTACCGGGGAGTGAATCCGTGGGCCGCGCCGCTGAGCGGGACTAGCATGCGGAAGGACAGGGCGGGGACGGACCCCGAACTGCCCGACCGCTCTGAGGAGCGATAAACGATGTTCGAGAGGTTCACCGACCGCGCGCGGCGGGTTGTCGTCCTGGCTCAGGAAGAAGCCCGGATGCTCAACCACAACTACATCGGCACCGAGCACATCCTCCTGGGTCTGATCCACGAGGGCGAGGGCGTCGCCGCCAAGGCCCTGGAGAGCCTCGGGATTTCTCTTGAGGCCGTTCGCCAGCAGGTCGAGGAGATCATCGGCCAGGGCCAGCAGGCCCCGTCCGGTCACATTCCCTTCACCCCCCGGGCGAAGAAGGTCCTGGAGCTGTCGCTCCGGGAGGCCCTGCAGCTCGGCCACAACTACATCGGCACCGAGCACATCCTGCTCGGCCTGATCCGCGAGGGCGAGGGCGTCGCCGCCCAGGTCCTGGTGAAGCTGGGCGCCGACCTCAACCGGGTGCGCCAGCAGGTCATCCAGCTGCTGTCGGGCTACCAGACCGGTGGCGGCAAGGAGTCGGCCACGGCCGGCGGGCCCGCCGAGGGCACCCCGTCGACCTCGCTGGTCCTGGACCAGTTCGGCCGCAACCTGACCCAGGCGGCCCGCGAGGCCAAGCTCGACCCGGTCATCGGGCGCGAGAAGGAGATCGAGCGGGTCATGCAGGTGCTGTCCCGCCGCACCAAGAACAACCCCGTCCTGATCGGTGAGCCCGGCGTCGGCAAGACCGCCGTGGTCGAGGGCCTGGCGCAGGCGATCGTCAAGGGCGAGGTCCCGGAGACGCTCAAGGACAAGCAGCTCTACACGCTGGACCTGGGCGCCCTGGTGGCCGGCTCGCGCTACCGCGGTGACTTCGAGGAGCGCCTGAAGAAGGTGCTCAAGGAGATCCGCACCCGCGGCGACATCATCCTGTTCATCGACGAGCTGCACACCCTGGTCGGCGCGGGCGCCGCCGAGGGCGCCATCGACGCCGCCAGCATCCTCAAGCCGATGCTGGCCCGCGGCGAGCTGCAGACCATCGGTGCCACCACCCTGGACGAGTACCGCAAGCACCTGGAGAAGGACGCCGCGCTGGAGCGCCGCTTCCAGCCGATCCAGGTCGCGGAGCCCTCGCTGCCGCACACCATCGAGATCCTCAAGGGTCTGCGCGACCGCTACGAGGCCCACCACCGGGTCTCCATCACGGACGCCGCCCTGGTCGCCGCCGCCACCCTGGCCGACCGGTACATCTCGGACCGCTTCCTGCCGGACAAGGCGATCGACCTGATCGACGAGGCCGGCTCCCGGATGCGCATCCGCCGGATGACCGCGCCGCCGGACCTGCGCGAGTTCGACGAGAAGATCGCCGACGTGCGCCGCGAGAAGGAGAGCGCGATCGACGCGCAGGACTTCGAGAAGGCCGCGTCCCTGCGCGACGACGAGAAGCAGCTCCTGCAGGCCAAGGCCAAGCGCGAGAAGGAGTGGAAGGCCGGCGACATGGATGTCGTCGCGGAGGTCAACGAGGAGCTCATCGCCGAGGTCCTGGCCACCGCCACCGGCATCCCGGTCTTCAAGCTGACCGAGGAGGAGACCTCCCGGCTGCTGCGCATGGAGGACGAGCTGCACAAGCGCGTCATCGGCCAGAAGGACGCCATCAAGGCGCTCTCCCAGGCCATCCGGCGCACCCGTGCGGGCCTCAAGGACCCGAAGCGCCCCGGCGGTTCGTTCATCTTCGCCGGCCCGTCCGGCGTCGGTAAGACCGAGCTGTCCAAGACGCTGGCGGAGTTCCTGTTCGGCGACGAGGACGCGCTGATCGCGCTCGACATGTCCGAGTTCTCCGAGAAGCACACCGTCTCGCGGCTGTTCGGCTCCCCGCCCGGGTACGTGGGCTACGAGGAGGGCGGCCAGCTGACCGAGAAGGTCCGCCGCAAGCCGTTCTCCGTGGTCCTCTTCGACGAGGTCGAGAAGGCCCACCCGGACATCTTCAACTCGCTGCTGCAGATCCTGGAGGACGGTCGCCTGACCGACTCCCAGGGCCGCGTGGTCGACTTCAAGAACACCGTCATCATCATGACGACCAACCTCGGCACCCGGGACATCTCCAAGGGCTTCAACCTGGGCTTCGCGGCCACGGGTGACACCCAGACCGGGTACGAGCGGATGAAGGCGAAGGTCGGCGAGGAGCTCAAGCAGCACTTCCGCCCCGAGTTCCTGAACCGCGTCGACGACATCGTGGTGTTCCACCAGCTGTCCGAGGACGACATCATCCAGATCGTCGACCTCATGATCGACAAGGTGGACGAGCGGCTCAAGGACAAGGACATGGGCCTGGAGCTCAGCGTCGAGGCCAAGAAGCTGCTGGCCAAGCGCGGCTACGACCCGATCCTGGGCGCCCGTCCGCTGCGCCGCACCATCCAGCGCGAGATCGAGGACCACCTCTCCGAGAAGATCCTCTTCGGCGAGCTGCGTGCCGGCCACATCGTCGTCGTCGACGTCGAGGGTGAGGGCAAGGAGGCCAAGTTCACCTTCCGCGGTGAAGAGAAGTCGGCCGTCGCGGACACCCCGGCTGCGGTCGCCTCGTCCGGTCCGGACCTGACGAAGTGACCAACATTTAACAGACAACTTCACAGCCACCGAGCCCCCGGCGTCCGCGCCGGGGGCTCGGTGCGTTCGGGGGCGGGCGGCCACCACGCGGGTGCGGTCCGGACGGGCGGCTTCCCGACCGGTTGGTGCGAGTACGCCCCATTTCTCAGTAAGCTTTAACCAACATACGGTTGACTCTTTGTCAGCTGATGTGAAGCCGGGGAGGATAGCGCCGTGCCCATGTCACGGTCAAGGTCTATCTTTTCTGTGCACGCTTGGATCAAATGACGTCCACCTGTCTTTCATTTTGGTTTGCCGGGCCTTGGCCAAGAGCTGGCCCCGGTCGGGGAGGACGTCACAACCTTGAAGAACACCAGGAGAACCGCTGCGGTCGCGACGGCTGCGGCGGTCATAGTCACGCTCGGGGCGGGCCTGTTCCCGAGCGCCGCCGTGGCGGCCGGCTCGGCCCCCGTGCCGAAGGACCCGGCCGACGCCGTCCAGGCCGTCAACACGGAGCACAACATCCCGGGCCCGCTGACCGCCAAGGTGGAGGCCGAGCACAAGGCCGCCACCGAGCAGCTCCTCGACGGCACCGCCCAGGTCGAGCAGCACAACGGCAGCACCAGCGTGAAGCTCGGCAAGGACAAGTACGTGGAGCTCGCCCGCGAGCGCACGGACAAGATCTTCACGATCCTCGTCGACTTCGGCGACCAGGTCGACGACACCACCAAGACCGCCGACGGCAAGGTCAAGTACGGCGGTGAGCCCGGCCCGAAGCACAACGAGATCGCCGCGCCGGACCGCGCGACGAACAACTCGACCGCCTGGCAGGCCGACTACAACCAGCAGCACTACCAGGACCTGTACTTCTCCAAGGACAAGCCCTCGCTGAAGACCTTCTACGAGAAGCAGTCCTCGGGCCGCTACTCGGTCGACGGCGTGGTCTCGGACTGGGTCCGGGTGCCGTGGAACGAGGCCCGGTACGGCTCCGACTACTGCGGCTCCAACGTCTGCGCCAGCGCCCAGGACCTGATCCGCGACGCCGTGGACATCTGGTACAAGGACCAGCTGGCGAAGGGTCAGAGCCCCGAGCAGATCAAGGCGACCCTGGCTCAGTACGACCAGTGGGACCGCTACGGCTCGCACCACGACGGGAACTTCAACCAGCCCGACGGGTACATCGACCACTTCCAGATCGTGCACGCCGGTGAGGACAAGTCGGCCGGCGGCGGCAAGCAGGGCAGCAAGGCCCTGTGGGCGCACCGCTCGTACGTCTACGGCAACCTGACGGGCCAGGCCGGCCCCGACGGCAACAAGCTCGGCGGCGTCCAGGTCGGCAACTCCGGCCTCTGGATCGGCGACTACACCATGCAGCCGGAGAACGGCGGCCTCGGCGTCTTCGCCCACGAGTACGGCCACGACCTCGGTCTGCCGGACCTCTACGACACCGCCGGCAAGGGCATCGACAACTCGGTCGGCTTCTGGTCGCTGATGTCCTCCGGTTCCTGGCTCGGCGAGGGCAAGGACAGCATCGGCGACATGCCGAACGACCTCGACGCCTGGAGCAAGTACCAGCTCGGCTGGCTGAAGGTCGACCACGCCAAGGCCGGCACCGAGTCGACGCACCACATCGGCCCGGTGGAGTACAACACCGACCTGCCGCAGGCGCTCCTCGTCGAGCTGCCGAAGAAGAGCATCACCACCGACGTCAACAAGCCGTTCGCGGGCGGCAACGAGTGGTGGAGCGGCAGCGCCGACAACCTCAACGTCACGCTGACCCGGGACATCGACCTCACCGGCAAGACCAAGGCCAGCATCAACGCCAAGGCCTGGTACGAGCTGGAGCCGGACTTCGACTACGCCTTCGGTGAAGTCTCCACCGACGGCGGCAAGACCTGGACCGTCGTGGACGGCACCTGGAACGGCACCGCGCTCCCGAAGGAGAACGGCCGCCCGGCCGTCAACGGCCTCGCCGCCGCCTGGGGCGACCTGTCCTTCAACCTGGACGCCTACGCCGGCCAGAAGATCCGGTTCCGCTACCACAACACCACCGACGGCGGCCTGCACTACCGCGGCTTCGCGGTGGACAACGTCGCGGTGACCGCCGACGGCGCGACCGTGTTCAGCGACGACGTGGAGAACGGCGACAACGGCTGGACCGCCGCCGGCTTCACCCGCTTCGGCGGCTCGTACACCAAGGACTACGCGCAGTACTACATCGCGGAGAACAAGCAGTACGTGTCCTTCGACCAGACGCTGAAGACCGGCCCGTACAACTTCGGCTCCGCCAGCAAGCCGAACTGGGTCGAGCACTACGCGTACCAGCCCGGCCTGCTGATCTGGTACTGGGACGGCTCGCAGACCGACAACAACGTCAGCGCCCACCCGGGCCACGGCCTCGTCCTGCCGGTCGACTCGCACCCGACCCCGATGAAGTGGGCCGACGGCACCCTGATGCGTCCGCGCATGCAGGGCTTCGACTCGACCTTCGGTTCGCGCCGCGTCCCGGCGCTGACCCTGCACAAGGCCGACGCCGAGACCGTCATCCCGAAGTCCAAGGGCGTCGACGAGTTCTCCGATCTGAAGTCCTGGTGGTCCAAGGACAACCCGTACAGCGGTGTCGACGTGCCCAAGACCGGCACCAGCATCGAGGTCGAGAACGAGTCCGCGAACTACCTGGAGACCTGGATCCGGGTCCGCCCGGTCGACAACTGATCGTCCTGACGATCGGCGGGTGACCGCACGGCTCTGAACCACACTCCACGTCCGGCCCGTCCCCGCACTACGCGGGGGCGGGCCGGACGCGTGTGCGGCGGCCGTCGTCGACGGCGGGAACACTGGGGAGCCCGGGGCGCGGGTGGTGCTGGTCACAGCGGCCCGGCGTAGTACGACCGGCTCTAGTAGGCCGATCCAGCGCGCGGCCGGGACGGACGGGGCCCGGCACTGGGCGTGGCGGGCCCATGATCATTGGTCGCGCGCAGCCCGGCCTCCGGCTCGGCGAGAACTACCTGCCGTAGTACGACGCCCGGTTTGGGCGTGCGCTCGGTGCCGGTTAAAGCTGAGTGGTCCCCCGCTCAGCACGCGCCCCAACCGGGCGCTCCGGTGCTGATCCCGCACGACCGTGAGGTACACCAGGCGATGTCCACCGTTCCGCCCGTAAGGCCGGCCCTGCGCCGGCTCGCCGCCCGAACGGCGGCCCAGGCGGCCGTCTGGCAGCCCCGACTCGCCCACGCCCTCCGCAGCCATGCTGCGCCGCCACTGCGCGCGCTCGCCGTGCCCCGGCACACCACCCTGCCGGGCAGTCGGCAGCGGGCCGAGCGCGACCACGCCGTCGCCTCCGTCGGGGCGGCCGCGGTGCTGCTGGCCGGCGTGCTGCTGGCGGCGGCGCCGAGCAGTGCCTCGGCGCAGACCGTGCGGCCGACCACCCCGGGCAGCTCCGCCTTCACGGCCACTCAGGCGGCGGTGCCCGACCCGGGCGTGGTCCAGGTGGCCGGACCCAGCCCGTACCGGCTGCCGGAGGACGCCGCCTCGGCGCAGGCGTTCGTGGCGGTGGCGCCCAACCTGCAGTCGGCCGAGCCGCCGGCCACGGCACCCGCGCCCGCGCCTTCGCCCGCGCCTTCTCCGGAGCCGGGATCGGGGTCGGAGCCCGCGCCGGCACCCGCCCCCGCGCCGGACTGGTCGGCGCCGGTGCCGAACGCACCGACCAGCAACCCGTACGGGGTGGCCAACTCCGAGTACGCCGCCGGGTACCACACCGGCGTCGACTTCGCGGTCCGCCCGGGCACCCCGGTACTGGCGGTCGGCGACGCGACGGTGGTCTCGGCCCGCTGGGACGGCGCCTACGGCAAGGAGGTCGTCCTGCGGCTCGCCGACGGGCACTTCGCCCAGTACGCCCACCTGTCCGCGCTCTCGGTCCAGGCGGGCGCGCACGTGTCGGCGGGCGAGCGGGTCGGGCTGTCCGGCAACACCGGCAACTCGACCGGGCCGCACCTGCACTTCGAGATCCGCACCAGCAACCGCTACGGCGCGGTGATCGACCCGGTCGCCTACCTGTCCGCACACGGCGTCACGGCCTTCTAAACCCCGCCCCGTTCAGCACCCGTCCAGCACCGCCCGGCTCCGCACGCCCTGGTCCACGCGCTGGTCCACACGCCGGCCGTGTCCCCGTCCTCGGGGCCCTGTCGTCGGGCTCAGCCGGTGGTGCGGACGGGGTGGCTGATCCGGGCGCCGATCTCCAGCGAGACTTCCCTGGCCGCACTGATCGCCTCGTCGAGGTCGGCCGTCGGCAGCTTCTCGCCCCAGACGTTCCGGGCGTGGGCGCAGTCCGAGGTGTCCTGCTTGAGCAGGAACAGGGCCGAGTGCACGGTGAACAGGGCCATCGCGGCCCGCAGGCGGTCCGGGAAGTCCGCGGCCGGCCCGTGCACCAGCTGCACCATGGTGACCATGCGGTCCCGGAAGGCGAGCCCG
The DNA here is from genome assembly GCF_055569215.1 of Kitasatospora sp. NPDC029312. Classification (NCBI taxonomy): domain Bacteria; kingdom Bacillati; phylum Actinomycetota; class Actinomycetes; order Kitasatosporales; family Streptomycetaceae; genus Kitasatospora; species Kitasatospora sp. NPDC029312. The sequence continues at coordinate 52,727 of NZ_JBVHXY010000013.1, forward strand.
GCCGGGGACTCGCGCAGGGCGGGCTGGTTCTCGTGGAAGAAGCGCAGCAGCGGCGCCCGCTCGGCCATCCCGTCCGCGAAGCGGCGGATCAGCTCGTCGCGGACCTCCGGGCTCCAGGTCTGCTTGCGGCCCCACTCGATGGTCTCGTCGATCGGCGCGGCCATCCGCTCGACGATGCCGAGGACGATGTCGTCCTTGGTCTTGAAGTGGTAGTAGAGCGCGGCCTTGGTGACGCCCAGCCGGTCGGCGATCTCCCGCAGCGAGGTCTGCTCGTAGCCATGCTCGGAGAAGAGCTCCAACGACACCTCGATGATGCGAGCCCGGGTGTCGCTGCGGGGGCTGTGCGGAGTGCCCATGGCCTGCCTCATGACTGCGTCGGTGACTGCTGCGGACCCCAGGGTGGCGTCCGCCCCGGGCTCATTCTCCCTGCCCAGGCGGTCGGTCTTAAAACTGGCTTGACGACCGGCTAGGAAACAACCTACCGTGCCGACGATCGATAAACTAGCCGGGCGACAAGTAAGTGAACCGCCGCACGGCGCGACGCTCGTCCGAACCACCTCCGGGAGACCCACCCCATGTCACAGTCCCAGACCGCCGGCCCGGTACCGGAGGACAAGACGGCCGAGGAGGAACAGCCGCGGTCACCCCGCGAGATCCGCCTCGTCATGGTCGGCTTGGTCGTCACGATGCTGCTGGCCATGCTCGACAACCTGATCGTCGGCACCGCGATGCCGACCATCGTCGGTGACCTCGGCGGCGCCGAGCACCTGTCCTGGGTGGTCACCGCGTACACCCTGGCCACCGCCGCCTCCACCCCGATCTGGGGCAAGCTCGGCGACCTCTACGGCCGCAAGGGCACCTTCCTCACCTCGATCGTGATCTTCCTGGTGGGATCGGCGCTGTCCGGCCTGTCGCAGAACATGAACGAGCTGATCGGCTTCCGTGCCCTGCAGGGCCTGGGCGCCGGCGGTCTGATGGTCGGCGTCATGTCGATCATGGGTGCGCTCGTCCCGCCCCGCGACCGCGGCAAGTACCAGGGCATGTTCGCCGCGGTGATGGCCCTGGCCACCATCGGCGGCCCGCTGGTCGGCGGCTTCATCACCGACCACCTGAGCTGGCACTGGACCTTCTACATCAACCTGCCGCTCGGCGTGATCGCCCTCGCCGTCGTCGTCGTCACCCTGAAGCTGCCGAAGGTCCGCAACAACGCCCGGATCGACTACCTGGGCGCGATCCTGCTCACCACCGGCATCACCTCGCTCGTGCTGATCACCACCTGGGGCGGCCAGCAGTACGCCTGGGGCTCCAAGGAGATCCTCGGCCTGGCCGCGCTCGCCGCCGCTTCGCTGATCGCCTTCTGCTACGTGGAGCAGCGGGTCGAGGAGCCGATGCTGCCGCTGAGCCTGTTCAAGAACCTGAACTTCACCCTGGTCTCGATCATCGGCTTCATCGTCGGCTTCGTGATGTTCGGCTCGACCGTGTTCCTGCCGCTCTACCAGCAGATCGTCCAGGGCGCCTCGGCGACCAACTCCGGCCTGCTGCTGATGCCGATGATGTTCGGCATGCTGGTCGTCTCGCTGGTGGTCGGCCAGGCCGTCACCAAGACCGGCAAGTACCGGATCTTCCCGATCATCGGCACCATCGTGATGACCGGCGGCCTGATCCTGCTCTCCACCATGGGCACCGAGACCAGCAGTTTCACCTCCGCCTGCTGGATGGTCGTGCTGGGCGCCGGCATGGGCTTCCTGATGCAGATCACCATGCTGGTCGCGCAGAACAGCGTCGAGCTCAAGGACATGGGCGTGGCCAGCTCCACCGCCACCCTGTTCCGCACCATCGGCGGTTCCTTCGGTGTCGCGCTGTTCGGCGCGCTGTTCAACAACCGGGTGACCGACACCATGAAGGAGCGGCTGGCCGGCAAGCCGCTGCCTCCCGGTGGCGCGAAGGACCCGGGTCAGACCAGCCCGGCCGAGCTGCGCAAGATGCCCGACTACATCCAGGACGCCTACCACCACGCGGTGTCCAACGGCCTGCACACCGTCTTCCTGTGGGGTGCCGGGGTGGCCGTGGTCGCCATCGCCGCGGCGGTGTTCCTGCGCGAGGTACCGCTGCGCGGCACCGGCAAGGGCGAGAAGCCGACCGAGTCCTCGCTGGAGGCGGCGGCCGTCTGACGGCCCCGCGTCCGTACGGCGCCCCCGGGAGGCCCTCCTCCCGGGGGCGCCGTCACGTCACGGCGGGAGAACCCGCCCCCGGGAGCGCCGTCGGATCACTGCGGGAGGCGGTAGACGCCCTGTTCGACCGGCTCGACCAGGCCGTCCGCGACCAGGCCGTCCAGGGCCCTGGCCCGCTGGACGGCGTCCGGCCAGACGGCGTCCAGGCGGGCCTGCGGGACGGAGCCGTGGGCCTCGCGCAGGACGGCGAGGAGCTTGCCGCGCACCTGGCGGTCCGTCCCCTCGTAGGACTGGCCGCGCCGGGCCGGGCCCTCGTACGCCGGGCGGCCGGCCCGCTGCCAGGCGCAGCCGCTGAACAGCGGGCAGTCCCCGCACTCCGGGCCGCGGGCGGTGCAGACCAGCGCGCCCAGTTCCATCACGCCGACCGCCCAGGTGGCGGCCGTCCCGGGGTCGTCGGGCAGCAGGGCGGTCGCGGTGCGGCGCTCGGCCGCGGTGGTGGCCTGGGCCGGGTACTCGACGCCGGTCACCGCCCGGGCGAAGACCCGGCGGACGTTGGTGTCCAGCACCACGTGCCGCTGGCGGAAGGCGAAGGAGGCGACCGCGGCCGCGGTGTACTCCCCCACGCCGGGCAGCGACAGCAGGGTGGCGTGGTCGTCCGGGACCTCACCGCCGTGCTCCTCGGTGATCGCCACGGCGGCCGCGTGCAGCCGCAGCGCACGGCGGGGGTAGCCCAGCCGGCCCCACATCCGGACCGCTTCGCCGGACGGCTCGGCGGCGAGGTCGGCCGGGGTGGGCCAGCGGGTCATCCAGGCCTGCCAGGCGGGCAGCACCCGCTTCACCGGGGTCTGCTGGAGCATGAACTCGCTCACCATGACCGCCCACGGCGTCGCCTCGGGCGTCCGCCAGGGCAGGTCGCGCTTGCTGGCCTCGTACCAGTCGATGACGGTCGAGTGCAGCAGCGGTAGGGGCATCGGCAGCCGCGGGGCGGGGACGGTACCGGCGGTGGTCGCGAGGGCGGTCGCAGTGGTCGGCTCAGTGGCGGTGATGGCAGTCATGGCCCTTCGATCCTCCCACGCCGGGGGAGGCGGCCGGAGGAGAGGAGTTGATTCCGGACGCTGGTCCGGGACGGGGGTTCCCGATGCCGGTTCCGGATGCTGCTTCCGCGACCCCGAGAGCCCGAAGGCCCGGAAGCCGCCGGAAGCACCCGGAGAACCGGCTTCCGGAGCTCCCTCGAACGGCTCAAACGGCGGATCATGTGAAGGAAGGGGCGACTGCGCGGTGTTGGTGGGTCAATCGGCACACACAGTCTCGTAGAGTTTGGTCGTGCCCTCTCTGCGTCAACCCGTGGGACCGCTGCCGGCCTCGATCTACTGGCGTCGGCGCGTCGTCGTGCTCGCCGCCGTCGCGGCGGTCATCGCCCTGATCGCCTGGCTGATGACCGATCAGGGCGGGGGCGGTGACGACGGATCGCCGGGCAAGTCCGCCCAGGCCGCGCCGACCCAGAGCCAGACCCCCGCGCAGACGATCACGCCCGGCGCCTCGCCGAGCGGTCCTGCGGCGCGCCCGGGCGGCGGCACCGGGGGCACGGGTGGCACCGGCGGCCCGGTGAGCGGGGGCGGCAGCGATGTCGGCCTCAGCGGCGGCTCCGGCGGCGCCAACCCGGTGCCCGCGGGCGGCTCGGGCGGTTCCGGTTCCGGCGGTGGTTCGGCCGGCGCGGGGAGCTCGGGGGGCGCCAGCGGCGGCGGGACGTCCGGCGGCTCCGGCGGCGCCGGTGGTGGCGCTCCGGCGGTGAACACGCCCGAGGTGATGGCGCTCCCGGTGTGCGCCTCCTCCCAGGTGGCCCTGGAGCTGAACCCCAGCCAGAACCCGTACCAGCCCAAGGACAAGCCGAAGCTGGCCCTGACGGTCAAGAACTCCTCCGGCACCAACTGCCGGGTGGACCTGGGCCGTACCGCCTCGGTGATCACGGTCAGCGGCAACAACAACGACCGGGTCTGGTCCTCCGGCGACTGCCCGCCCGACAAGGGCAGCATCTGGGTGCAGATCCCGGCGAACGGCAGCCAGACCGAGACCTTCACCTGGGACCGCAGCCGCAGCAAGCCGCAGTGCGCGACGGCCGACCAGACGGCGCCGGCGAACGGGACCTACGTCGTGCTCGCCGAGCTCACCGGTCTCTCGGGCGACAAGGTGTCCGCACGGACCTCGATCCGACTGGACGGCTGAGCGGGCGTCACCTTGGCCCGGAGCCCCGACCGCAGGCGCGGCCGGGGCTCCGGCGCTTCCCGGCCGTGGCCGCGCCCCGGCCGAGGAGGTGCGGAAACGCCGAACGGCCCCCGCGGAAGCGTTTCTCCGGGGGCCGTGCACCGATCGCGCGTCGGTCAGACGTAGCGCTCCAGGATGGACGATTCGGCCAGGCGGGACAGTCCTTCGCGGACCGAGCGGGCACGGGTCTCGCCGACGCCCTCCACCGTCTGCAGATCGTCGATGCTGGCGGCGAGGAGCTTCTGCAGACCGCCGAAGTGCTCGACCAGGCGCTCTATCACCGTGTTGGGCAGGCGCGGGATCTTCGCCAGCAGGCGGTAGCCGCGCGGGGAGACGGCGGAGTCCAGGGACTCCGGCGAGCCGGAGTAGCCGAGCGCCTTGGCGACGGTCTGCAGGTCCAGCAGCTCGGCGTGGGTCAGCGCCTCCAGGTCGGCCAGCACCTCGGTGACCGTCCGGCCCTTCTTGGCGGCCCGCTCGGGGAAGTAGTCCCGGGCGACCAGCTCGCGCTCCGGCTCCACGCCCGCGATCAGCTCGTCCAGCTGGAGCGAGAGCAGCCGGCCGTCGATGCCGAGCTCCAGCACGTAGCCGGCGATCTCGGTGGCGATCAACCGGACCATCTCCAGGCGCTGCGCCACGGCCGTGACGTCCCGGACCGTCACCAGGTCCTCGATCTCCAGCGCGGAGAGCGTGCCGGCCACCTCGTCCAGGCGCAGCTTGTAGCGCTCCAGGGTGGCCAGCGCCTGGTTGGCGCGGGACAGGACGGTGGTCGAGTCCTCCAGCACCCGGCGGGTGCCGTTGACGTACATGGCGATCAGCCGCATCGAGTGCGAGACCGCGACCACCGGGTAGCCGGTCTGCCGGTTGACCCGCTCGGCGGTGCGGTGGCGGGTGCCGGTCTCGTCGGTGGGGATGGTCGAGTCCGGCATCAGGTGGACACCGGCCCGGACGATCTTGGTGATGTCCTTGTCGAGCACCACCGCGCCGTCGAGCTTGCACAGCTCGCGCAGCCGGGTGGCGCTGAACTCGACGTCCAGGACGAAACCGCCGGTGCACAGGGACTCGACGGTCTTGTCGAAACCCAGCACGATCAGGCCGCCGGTGTTGGCCCGCAGGACCCGCTCCAGGCCGTCACGAAGCGCGGTACCGGGCGCGATGGCGGTGAGGGAAGCCCGCAGCAGGGCCTCCTCGCGGGAGGCCTTGTCCGCCCCCCGGTCGCTGGCTGCCACGTGACTCCTCCGGTCGACCCGTGCCGCGCGCCTCACGCCGTGCGCCGGTCCGCGGTCTGTTGCTGTGTCGCTCAGTACCGCTCCGGTACTGCCTTCTGGCCAATGAGACTGGGGAAAGTCTAACTGCGTGCGGCTTCGGCAGGGCTTGGGTCAGCGCAGTTCGTCGGAGTCCAGCGGCTCCCAGCCTGCCATCAGCTCCTCCGCGGAGGCCGGGACCCGGGCCGCGCGCGGGGCCGGCGGCGCCGACGGGGCCTCACCACGCCCCTCGCCGCGCGGCTTGGCGGCCGCCCGGCGGCGGCCCGGGATGGCCCGCAGCGCCTCGCCGATGTCCGCCACCTCGACCACCTTCATGCCCAGCGGCACCTTGCCCGGATCCGGCGGCACCAGCGCGTGGGTGAAGCCCAGCCGGTGCGCCTCCGCGAGCCGGCGCTGCACACCCGTCACCCGCCGTACCTCGCCCGCCAGGCCGACCTCGCCGATCGCCACCAGGTTGCTCGGCAGCGGGGTGTCGGTGGAGGAACTGGCCACCGCGAGCGCGACCGCGAGGTCCGCGGACGGCTCGCTGAGCTTCACCCCGCCGACCGTCGCGGTGTAGATGTCCTGCTTGCCGAGCTTCACCCCGCCGTGCCGCTCGACCACGGCCAGGATCATCGCGATCCGGGGCGACTCCAGGCCCGAGGTGGTCCGGCGCGGGGAGGGGATCTGCGAATCCACCATCAGCGCCTGCACCTCGGCCACCAGCGGGCGCTTGCCCTCCAGGGTGACGGTGAGGCAGGTGCCGGGGACGGGCTTGTCACGCCTGGTCAGGAAGAGGCCGGAGGGATCGGCCAGGCCGACGATGCCCTCGTCGTGCAGCTCGAAGCAGCCCACCTCGTCGGTGGCGCCGTACCGGTTCTTGACCCCGCGGATGAGCCGCAGCCGGGCGTGCCGGTCGCCCTCGAAGCTGAGCACCACGTCCACCAGGTGCTCCAGCAGGCGCGGGCCGGCGATCTGGCCGTCCTTGGTGACGTGGCCGACCAGCAGGGTGGCCATGCCGCGCTCCTTGGACGCCCGGATCAGCGCGTTCGCCACCTCGCGGACCTGGGCCGGACCGCCGGGGGCGCCGTCCAGCTCGGCCGAGGCGATGGTCTGCACCGAGTCCAGGATCAGCAGGCCGGGACTGACCGCCTCGATGTGCCCGAGCACCGCGCCGAGGTCGGACTCGGCGGCGAGGTAGAGGTGCTCGGAGAGCGCGTTGATCCGGTCGGCGCGCAGCCGCACCTGGCCGGCCGACTCCTCACCGGTGACGTAGAGCGTGCGGTGCTGGGCGGAGGCCGCCTTCGCGGCGACGTCCAGCAGCAGGGTGGACTTGCCGACGCCGGGCTCGCCGGCCAGCAGGACCACCGCGCCGGGGACCAGACCACCGCCGAGCACCCGGTCCAGCTCCGGCACGCCCGTCGAACGGGCCGTCGCGACCTGGCCGTCCACCTGGGCGATCGGACGGGCGGGCGCGCTGACCGGGCCGGCGGCGGTGGTGCGGAGCGGCACCGCGCCGTACTCCTCGACCGTGCCCCAGGCGTTGCACTCCGGGCAGCGGCCGACCCACTTGGGCAGCTGGTTGCCGCACTCGGTGCAGCGGTAGGCCGGGCGCGGCTTGGCGGTGGTCTTGGAACGCGGAGGCATGCGGCCCACGGTAGCGCCTGGGTCGGACAGTGCCGGTCCGTTATCACGGCGGCCGGTCGGCTACGGGGACGGCGGCCGTCCGGTTACGGGGACGGCGGCCGTCCGGGGAGCGCGCGGTCCGCTCAGTACCGACCGGTTCTCGGCGGCGGACCCACACAGATGGGCGATGCTGTTACCCGAAAGAAGTACATAGGCGGCGAACAGCGGGGTCCGACGGCCCGATGTCCCTACCGTCGGACGGGTGACGACGCGAAGTGTAGGGGCTGTTGGGGCCGGGCCCGGATCGCGGGCCGCCGCGGTGGCGGCGGAGTACGACCGCCAGGTGGACGGCCTGTTCACCTACTGCCTCTCGGTCCTGTGCGAACACGACGCCGCCGCCGACGCCCTGCGCGAGGTCGGCGAGCTGGCCCGGCGGCACGGCGGCCGACTGACCGAGCCCGGACTCGTCCGGGCCTGGCTGTTCTCCCTGGCGCGCTACTGCTGCCTGCGGCGACTGGCCGACGGGACCGCCCGGGAAGCCGTGGCGGAACCCACCGAACCCGCCGAACCTGCCGAACCGACCGAGAACGAAGCGGCCCGGCGTCGGCGCGAGCTGGCCTCGCTCGCCTGGCCGGAGGCGGCCGGCACGGATCCGGAGCAGCGCGAAGCGCTGGAACTGTCCGTCCGGCACCGGCTGACCCCGCTGGAAGTGGCGGCGGTGCTGGGCCTGCCGTTCGACCGGACCCGCGAACTGCTCGCCACCGCCGAGGCCGAGGTGGCCCGGACCAGGGCGGCACTGCTGGTGCTCGGGGTGGGCAGCTGCCCCGAACTGGACCGGCTCGGCGGGGCCGGGGCGGAGTCCTGGCGGGACTGGGTGCTCGGGCCGGCGCTACGGCGGGAACTGGTGCAGCACGTCGTGGACTGCCCGACCTGCCGGGGGACGGCGGAGCGGGTGGCCGCCGGGGAGGCGGCGGAGGGAAACGCGGGGGGCGGGGCGGGGTTGTCGGGGCTGCCGCTGCTGACGGCGCCGGGCTCGGCGGCGGCTGGGTCGGCGGGAGCGTCGGGCCCGGCGAAGGCTTCGGGTGTGGCGGGGGCTTCGGGTACGGCGGGTGGCTCGGCGGGCGGGGTGGCGTACCTGCCGTCGGCCGGTGCACCGGAGCGGCGCGGCGCGGTGGTCGCCGAGCCCGGGCTGCGGTTCGACCACAGCGGCTTTCCCCGGCACCGGGCGCCGGACGCGGGCCGCGGGTTGGCGGTGCGGCGGCGGGTGGTGACCACCGGGGTGCTCGCAGCGGTGCTGGCGGCGCCGGTGGTCGCGCTCTGGGCCGGGCACCGGGGCGGCGGCGGGTCGGGGTCGGCGGCTTCGGTCTCAGCGGTCCGGGTGGACGAGGCCGGGCGGGAGGCCGGACAGCGGCCACCGCAGCCGTGGGCGGCGGGGGCCCCGGCCGGTGCGGCCGGAGGTGTGGGAACGCCGGGGCTGGAGCTGGCGGGGGCGGGAGCCGGCGGGTCGGGCGGTGCAGAAACGTTGCTGCCTGGGTTTCCGCGGCTCACCTTCCAGGGGCCGCTGGTCCCCGTCCCGAGCCGGGGCGCGACCCCGCTCAGCAGCCCCACCCTGGTCGCCGCCCCGGCCCCCACGGTGGAACGGGCCACCGCCGGGGGAGGCGGCCCCGCCGACACCACCGGACAGCTCACCGTCGGGGCCGCCGAGTACGGCAACCGCACGGTACTCACCCTCACCAACTCCGGTGCCACAGAAATCCGTTGGCGCGCCGTGACGGACGCCGGCTGGCTCCGGCTCAGCCGCGACGCGGGAACGCTGGCACCGGGACAGCGGATCACCGTGATCGTCACCGTGGACCAGGACCTCGCACCCACCACCCCCTGGACCGCCCGCATCGCCCTGCCACCCTCCCAAGCGGTGGTCACCCTGGAGGGCGGACCGCAGAACCGCGGCGGATCAGACTCCTCCTCGGCGGAGCCCTCCTCGACACCCGGCCGCAGCGCTTCGGCCACGCCCTCGGGCACGGCGTCGGCCACGGCGTCGGCATCGGCCACCGCGTCGCCGAGCGGAACGGGCGCACCCTCACCGTCGCCCTCTGGGGCCGGCTCGCCGTCCTCGGAGCCATCCCACTCCGGACCACCGACCGGTACACCCACACCGACGACACCCCCGACGGGCACCGCGTCCCCACACCCGACCGGCACCGCGGCGCCGCCGTCGTCTGCGGCGGCGGGGCACTAGACGGGGCCGAGTGGCAACCGCCCTCGACCGCAGGGCGCCCGCTCGGGCCGAGCAGGCGCCCGCCGCCGTGTCGGTCAGGGTCCGGCGCCTGGGCGAGGACGAGCGGATCCACATCACCGACCAGCCGAGTCCCGTCGAGGTCGAAGACCGGGCCCGGGCAATGCCGGGCGGGAGCGGCCACGGCCGGGGGCAGGCATCCCGGAACGGGTGGCCGGTGTCAGGTGCGGTGGATCGGGGGGATCTGGTAGGTGCCGTCCAGGACGGTCGGCTTCGGCTGGTAGATGCGGATGATGGGGCGGAATTCGCCGTGCGGGGTGGGGAGCCAGTTGGCGGTGGCTGTGGGGTCGTCGGGCGGGTCGTGCTGGAGGGTGAGGGTCAGGGAGCCGTCGTCGCCGTAGACGAGGCCGGGGGTGCGGCTGCCGATGGAGTAGCGGTTGATGGGGTTCTCGACCAGGTAGTAGTCCGGGACGGAGTACATCGTGACGGACCAGAAGGCCTCGGCGGGCGGGGGCTGTTCGAAGCGCAGGGTGTAGCTGTGGGCGCCGGTGAGCGGGCGGCCGTCGGAGTCCTCGTAGGTCATCGCGTACGAGGCCTCGTAGGCGTGGTTGCCCCAGAGACCGGCGCGGGCGGCGGCGGCGCGGCTGAGGTAGGCGGCGCGGCGGTCCGGGATTCGCCACTCAGGGTCGTCGACGGTGCCGGGGCCGAGGTGGTCGAGGTTGTAGTCGAAGAGGTGGAGCGCGGAGCGCCATTCGCCGGGCGGGTGGTCCTCGGGCGGGCGGGTGGCGTCCTCGACCCGTTCCCGTCCGGCGGCCAGGCCCTTGGCGAGTGCGAGGGTCCACTCCGGGGCGGCCGCGCGGTAGGGCGAGCCGCCGTCGTCCAGCAGGCCGAGCGGGGCGAAGCGGCGCTGGTACTCGATGTCGGGGGTGGCGGGCGGAAACGCCTGCATCCACACCCGCAGGCGTTCGAAGAAGGCGAGCCGCTCCGGGACGTCCGGGTCCGGCTCGGGCAGTCCGGCGACCAGGCCGCCGGGCTCCAGCGGTTCGAGGAGGAGACCGGCCTGGAGCGCCTTGACCCGTGGCAGGTCGCCGGGGCCGGCGCAGGCGAAGCGGCCGACGATGGTGCCGACGGTGGTGGGCATCTCGATCACCCGGCTCGGGTCCGGCGGCGCGCCGTGCCAGGCGGGCGGGACGATCAGCCAGGTCTGCGCGTCGGTGCCGGTGGCGCGGCTCCCGAGGTAGGCGACGTTCTCCGTCCAGGCACTGATGAACTGGAGCACGTGGTAGGCACCGCCGGTGTCCGGGACGTGTAGCACCAAGGGGCCTTCGGAGAGGTCGAGTTGGGCGATCGAGTAGATGGTGTCGTTGTTGACGGAGACGAACCGGTCGCCCGGGCCTGCCAGCCGGGTCGCATGGCTGAAGTGGTTGAACGGCGCCGCCGGGAGGGTGCCCAGGCCGCCCTTGGCGAAGCGCTCGACCATGGTGAGGCCGGCGACGAGCGGGTAGCCGTAGACGTACGCGTCGGCGGCCAGTGCCTCCAGCTCGGGCTGGTTCATCGGGGGTCCTTCGTCCGTTCGGTCCGGGGGCGGTCGGGATGGCGAGGGCGGTCAGGGTGGTCGGACGGCCTGGGGCCTGCCGGGTTGACATGCTGTCGTTCTCCCAGTGCCGTCCGGGGCGGTCCGGTGCCTTCCGTGCCGAACAGGGGCGAATCGGCACATCTGGGATGCTAGGTGCGGCAGGGTGGGGCGGCATGTCGGGTGCTCCGCGCCGCACTGGGGTCGGCGCAGTCCGCCCGCCGCTCCACCCGCCGCTCTGCCGCCGCTCTGCCCAGCGCGAATCGGAGCGTACGGGCGGGGTGGTCGGGAGAGGCTGGCCGGTATGAAGATCCTCTTGCTCGGGGGCTCGTCCTTCCTCGGACGGGCCTACGCCGTCGAGGCCCTCGCCCGCGGCCACCACGTCACCACCTTCAACCGCGGGCGCAGCGCCGACGATCTGCCCGGAGTGGAGTCCGTCCGGGGCGACCGCGACAGCGCCGAGGACGTCGCCCGGCTGGTCGAGGGCCGCAGCTGGGACGCCGTGGTCGACACCTCGGCCCAGCAGCCCGCCCAGGCCGGGCTCAGCGCTCGGCTGCTGCGCGAACGAGCCACCCACTACACCTTCGTCTCCTCGGTGCACGCTTACGCCGACTGGGCCACCCAGGTGATCGACGAGGACTCCGCGCTCCTCCCATGCCCTGCCGACGCCCCGCCCGAGCAGTCCTCCGGCCGTGAGCTGAAGGCCGGCTGCGAGCGCGCGGTGCTGGCGGGATTCGGGGCCGAGCGCTCGCTGATCCTCAGCAGCGGGCTGCTGATCGGACCGTACGAGCGCGGCGGCCGACTGCCCTGGTGGCTGGAGCGGATGGCGCGCGGCGGGCGGGTGCTCGCCCCGGGCGACCCCGGGCGGAGCATGCAGGTGATCGACGTCCGGGACTTCGCCGCCTTCGGGCTCGACCGGTTGGAGGCCGGAACGACCGGCCGCTTCCTCACCACGGCGCCGCCCGGCCGGCTGACCTTCGGAGAGTGGCTGGAGACCTGCCGGGAGATCGCGGGTGCGGCGGGCACCGAGCTGGTCTGGGTCGCGGACGACCGGCTGCTCGCCGAGGGGCCGGACCAGGTCACCCCCTGGCTCGAACTCCCCTTCTGGGCGCCGGACCTACCGGAGTGGAGGTACATCTGGCAGGTCGACAGCAGCCGTGCCCGGGCGGCCGGGCTGCACTGCCGCCCGTTCGCCGAGACCGCGCGGGACACCTGGGAGTGGCTGCGCGAGCGCGGGCCGGCGGGTGACACCGACGCCGAGGGGCGCAAGCAGGCGCCGGGGTCGGCGGTGCGGCAAGGCATCGAACCGGCGCAGGAGCGGCGACTGTTGGCCGCCTTCGGGTGAGCGCGGGCTGGAGTGGGAAGTCGGCCGGTCCGACTTCCCACTCCGGAGAGCAGGCAGTGATCTCCCGCCAGAGTGGCGGCCGACCGTAGCTGGGGGGGCGCGGCCGCACTCAGTGGGTGCGGCGGGTCACCAGCTCGGCGAGTGCCAGCAGTTCGTCGGCTGCGGACGGCTGCGGTACGGCCACGGCCAGCTGAACCATCGCCGCCGCCATCCGCTCGCAGGACTCGCCCTGTGCCCAGCCGCGCCCGCCCGCCCCGTCGACGGCGGCCGCGCACTGCGCCAACTCCTCGGGCGTCAGCGGACGTTCGAGCGCGTACAGTTCGGCGAGTCGGTCGCCCTCGGGGGTGCCGGAACCCAGCGCCCTGACCACCGGCAGTGACTTCTTGCGGGCGACCAGGTCCGCGCCGACCGGCTTGCCCGTGACCGCCGGGTCCCCCCAGATGCCGATCAGATCATCGATCAGCTGGAAGGCCAGGCCGATCTCGCGGCCGAAGCCGTCCATCGCCTGCGCGGCTTCCTCCGACCCGCCGCCGTACAGCGCGCCCATCGCGCAGGCGGCACCGAGCAGCGCGCCGGTCTTGGCCTCGGCCATCGCCAGGCATTCGGCGAGCGAGACGTCGTTGCGCGATTCGAAGGCGCAGTCGATCTGCTGGCCCTCGCAGAGTTCGACCACGCAGTCGGCGAGCCGGCGGATCGAGCCCCGGGCGGCCGGGTGGGCGTCCTCGGCGAGCAGGCGCAGCGCGAGGGAGTGCATGGCGTCGCCGGCCAGGATGGCCTCGGTGGTGCCGAACACCCGCCAGGCGGTGGGCCGGTGGCGCCGGGTGTCGTCCCGGTCGATGACGTCGTCGTGGAGCAGGGTGAAGTTGTGCACCAGCTCCACCGAGGCGGCTGCGGCGACGGCCGCACCGGGCGTGCCGCCGAGGGCCTGGGTGGCCGCGAGGACCATGGCCGGGCGGATCGCCTTGCCCGGGGAGGCCTCGGCGGGTGTGCCGTCCGCCTCCCACCAGCCGAAGTGGTAGCCGGCGACCTTGCGCATCATCCCGGGCAGCGAGTCGACGGCGGCCCGCAGGACCGGGTCGACCAGCCCACGGGCACGGGCGAGGATGTCCGCCGCCTCGTGGCCCTCCTTGTGGTCCCGCTCCAGCGTGGAGCTCGTCATGTGTTCTCTCCCCCTGTTGGACGCCTGTCGTGGATTGGCCTGCTGTGCCGTACGCGTCGCGGCGCGCCGCCCGGCCCGGGCGGTGTTCCCCGGACGGGCGGCGCGGATGGCGCGGTATCGGACTCGGTGGGACGGGAGCCGGTGGTCAGCGCTGGGCGATGTCGACGTTCTCCAGCACGCCGACCGCGTCCGGCACCAGGATCGCGGCCGAGTAGTAGGCGGTCACCAGGTAGGAAATGATGGCCTTCTCGTCGATTCCCATGAAACGCACCGAAAGGCCCGGCTGGTATTCGTCCGGAATTCCGGTCTGGTGCAGGCCGATGACGCCCTGGTTGTGCTCGCCGACGCGCATCGCGATGATCGAGCTGGTGTTGCCGACGATCGGGATCTTGTTGCACGGGAAGATCGGCACCCCGCGCCAGGCGTTGACGTGCTTGCCCTCGACCTCGACGGTGCCCGGGTAGAGGCCGCGCTTGTTGCACTCCCGGCCGAAGGCGGCGATGGCCTTGGGGTGGGCCAGGAACATCTTGGTGCTGCGGCGGCGGCTGAGCAGCTCGTCCATGTCGTCCGGGGTGGGCGGCCCCGAGTGCGTCTGGATCCGGTGGTCGTACTCGGCGTTCTCCAGGAGGCCGAACTCCGGGTTGTTGATCATCTCGTGCTCCTGGCGTTCGCGCAGGGCCTCGATGGTCAGCCGGAGCTGGTGCTCGGTCTGGTTCATCGGCTGGTTGTAGAGGTCGGCGACGCGCGTGTGCACCTTGAGGACGGTCTGCGCGACGCTGAGCTCGTACTCGCGCGGCTTGAGCTCGTAGTCCACGAACGCGCCGGGCAGGTCGTACTCGCCGTGGTGGCCGGCGGAGAGGTCGATCGCGGCCTCACCGTGCTTGTTCTGCGCCTGCTGGAAGCCGTTCAGGTACTCCATGACCTGCAGCTGGAGCGCATCCGAGCGGTCGTGCAGCTCCTGGAAGGACGGCCAGGGGAGCACCATCACGGTGCCGGAGGTGACGGCGCGGACGGTGTACGGCCAGGTGTCGCCCTCCTCCTGGAGCGCCTCGTCGCCCAGGTGGTCGCCGTCGGCGAGGGCGCCGACCACCGTCTCCTCGCCGTACTTGCCGATGCCGAGCCGGTCGAGCTTGCCGTGCGCGATCAGGAAGACCTCGCTGATCGGCGAACCGGCCGAGACCAGGACGTCCCCCGCGTCGAACTGGCGCTGGGTGAAGCGCCCGGCCAACTCCTCCAGTACCGCGTCGTCCTGGAAACCGCGCAGCACCGGCACTTCGGTCAGGGTCTGCGGCACGATCCGCACCTCGGAACCGGTCTTGACGAAGCTCACCCGGCCTCGGCCGACCTTGTGGCGCAGCCGGCGGTTGACCCGGTAGGTACCGCCGGACACCTCGACCCAGGGCAGCATCCTGAGCAGCCAGCGCGGACTGATGCCCTGCATCTGCGGCGCGGACTTGGTGGTCGTGGCGAGGTTCCGTGCGCCCGCCGTGCTCAGTGCCTGCTGCTGCCGGATCTCCGGCCGCACACCCGGCGCAGGAATACCGGCATTGGTTTCGGTCGACATATGGGGAGCCCTTCACAAGCCCGATGAAGTGTCGCCTTGCACGTTCATGTTGCGACTTCATGTTGCGGCTTCATGGTGGGCCCGTTCGGCAGTGGACCGCAATCACTCATTCGAGTGGTTCCAAATAACCGAACAAATAGTACGACTGGATCACCTGATCGATATACCGGGCGATCGGGGCCAACTCGACCAGTTCCGTCAGGTCGATCGGTTCGAGCAGTTCGATCGGTCCGACAATGCACTCGAGTCGATCGGCATGCCGCGCACCATCTTCCCCCATCGAGCGGCCCGTCCGTGCGGCAATTCGGCACAGCCGCCCACCGCCACGCGGCCGCAGCCATCCGTACGGCTACGGCTACGGCTACGGCTACAGCGGGCCGTTCCAGTCCAGCGTCGGCTCCAGCGCCCCCTCCAGGGTCAGCAGCCAACGCTTCACCTCGATCCCCACCCGACCGCCGCCGAAACCGCCGATCCCGTCCGCCGCCACCACCCGATGGCAGGGCACCAGCAGCGCGACGGGGTTCGCCGCCATCATCTGCCCGACCGTGCGGGCGGCCAGGCCCGGTTCCGTGACGTCCTCGAACACACCGCTGCGCGCGGCCAGTTCGCCGTAGGTGATGGTCCGCCCGTACGGCACCTCGCGCCAGAGCGTCTGCAGCACGGCGCGGTGCGGGCCGGAGCTGAGGCTCCAGTCGATCGGCAGACCCAACTCGCGGGTGCGGCCGGCCAGGTAGGCGCCGATCCGTTCGGTGACGGCGGCGCTCTTCTCCCGGTCGGTGCACGGCGGCGTCTCGTCGTCCCGTCCGCCGTAGCCGGCCGCCGCCACGCCCAGCGGCGTCACCGCGATGTGCATCGGGCCGCTCGGCAGCGGGGTCGGCACGGTCAGCCAGGACAACGACCATGACTGCGGCACGCTCGGACCCCCACCCTCCCCCGGGCCGGCCGTCGGCCGACCCGCCGACCGGAGGGCGTGCCGCACCGGCCCGCCCCGCGCGCCATCGTACGGCGGGGCGGCCGGGGCATCGACGGGATCGTCCCGGCCGGGGAAGTCCGCAGCCGGAGCCGTCCCCTCGGAGCGGTGGACAGCGTCGGTCAGAGCCGTCCCTTCAACTCGTTGGACAGCGCCCGCGCCCAGTGCGACAGCTCGTCGCGGTCCGGGCGGCGGCCCTCGCACAGCACCGTCAGCTGGGCCTCGTTGACCCGGTTGGGCCCCGGGATCTCCAGCAGGTACGCCAGCTCGGCCAGGACGGTCGCCAGGCGCTCCGCGTCCGTGTGGTCGATGGTGACGGCGTTCTCGTGATGGCTGATGGTGAGCGAACCGGGCATGGTCGAACCTCCTCCGTACCCCCACGTCCACGGTACGACCGACCCGGCCACCCCGCCCGCCGCGGAGGCACGCACGCGTGGGCGGAGCGACCGGCTGCGCTCCGGGGCCGGCCGGATGCGGTGCGCGGTGGGCCGCACCGGTGGCCGGGGGTGCGCCCCGAAGCCGTCCGAGGGGTGCGTCAGTCGTCCGGGCCCTCCTCCCAGCGCCGTTTCCGTACGGCCGGTACGCCCAACACTACGGCCCCCGAAGCAACTTGCCAGACGACCCCGACGAGCAGCACCCGCCCGACGCCGAACCGGGCAGCCAGCGGACCGGCCGCCGCCAAGCCGAGCGGGCCGAGGACGAAGGCGCCGAGCGATCCGAAGGAGGACAACCGGCCCAACAGCTCCGCGGGGACCCAGCGCTGCGTCGTGGTGGCGAACAAGGTCCCGCACACCGCCGAGCCCGTCCCCGCCACCAACGCCCCGGCGACCACCCAGAGCAGCGGAGCCCCCGCCGCCAGCGCGGCGGAGGGCAGCGCCCAAGCGAGGCCGGCCGCGGTGGCCACCGCCAGCGGACGCCCGGGGCGGCGGCCCAGCATCAGCAGCCCGCCCAGCACCGCGCCCGCGCCGTACACGCCCATCACCAGGCCCCAGGCCCGGGCGCCGCCGAGCTCCCGCTGCGCGGTGAGCGGGCCGAGCACCAGGAACGGCGCCCAGACCAGCAGGTTGAACAGGCCCATCTGCGCGGTGGTGATCCACAGCCACGGGCGGGCCGTGAACGCCGACCACCCGCCCCGCAGTTCCCGGAGCACCGACTCCCCGCCGCCCGCCGTCGGCCGGTCGGGCAGCCGGAGCCCCGCCAGCGCGAGGGCGCCGACGCCGTACGTCACCGCGTCGATCAGCAGCACCGCCGCCGGGCCCCACCCCGCCGTGATCAGGCCGGCCAGCGCGGGCCCGGCCACCGTGGACACCGAACGGGACAGCCCCAGCAGGGTGTTCCCGTCCGCCAGCAGCTCCGTGCGGCGCACCAGATCGGGCGCGAGCGCGCCGAACGCGGGCATGAACAGGCCTTCGCCGACGCCCCAGACGGCGACCAGGGCGACCATCGCCCAGACCGGCGCGTGCCCGGCCGCCAACAGCCCGGCGAACAGCGCCTGCACGAGGCCGCGCAGGACGTCCGAGCCCAGCATCAGACGGCGGCTGCCGAAGCGGTCGGTGATCACCCCGCCGGCCAGCAGCACCAGCACCACGGGGAGGATCCGGGCGGACATCACCCAACCGAGGTCGGTGCCGCTGCCACCCCGGTCGAGCACCGCGAAAGCCACCGCGACCGGGGCCATCGCGGAGCCGAGGAGGGAGGTCGTGTAGCCGAGGAAGAACCGGGTGAATTCGCGCTCGCCCAGCACG
This sequence comes from Kitasatospora sp. NPDC029312, assembly GCF_055569215.1. NCBI lineage: Bacteria > Bacillati > Actinomycetota > Actinomycetes > Kitasatosporales > Streptomycetaceae > Kitasatospora > Kitasatospora sp. NPDC029312. Next base: position 70,619 of record NZ_JBVHXY010000013.1, read on the forward strand.
GCGAGCCGGTCTCCCCACCGCCGGGGGCGGGCCGGGATCCGTTCTGTGTCCACTGCCATGAGCAGCAGTCTGGGAGCGCCCGGGGACGCGGATCAAGGGCTTTCCCGAAAAAACTTGAGCCTTTGGCCATCAATTTCGTGCGGCAGCGTCTTCGTCGCAGTAAATTAGTCAGGAAATGGGCCCTCACCTGCCATTTACTGCGCTTATCGATTTCCTGGGAGCGCCCGGGAGGCGGGCGTTTACTGCGGAAGAAGGGTAAGGCCGTGGCAGAGCTTCCCCCGGTCGAGTACGGCCTCGCCGTCGAGCGCTACCTCGCCGCCTCCGGGCTCGCCGAGGGCTCCCGGCGGATCTACCGGATCGCGCTGAACACTTGGGCCTGGGCACTCGCCGACCGGCCCGCGCCCACCGGCCCGGACCGGCGCCGCGCCAGGCCACCCGTCCTCCCGCTCGCACTGCTCGACCACCCCGACGCCGCCGAACGCCTGCGCGCCGCCGTCACCCTGCGCGGCACCGGCACCGACCCGCGCACCCTCACACGCGAACTCGCCACCCTGCGCACGGCCGTCGCCTGGTGGCGCGCCCGAGGTTGGATCGACGGCGATCCGACCACCGGACTACGACTCGTGCCGCTGCCCGAACCGGCCGATGCCCCCTCCCCGTTGACGGCCGAGCAGCTGCGCGCCCTGTTCGCCCTGCGTGCGCCGCTGCGCGAGCAGACGCTGTGGCACCTGTTGCACGAGTCGGGCACCGCCATCGAGACCGTGCTGGCCCTGGACGCCGACCAACTCGACCTGCCTCAACGCCGCACCCGCGCCGGGGCCGGCCGCACCCAGGTCCGCTGGGGGTCCGGCACCGCCCGGCTGCTCCCGCTGCTGATCGCCGGCCGCGCCGGCGGACCGCTCTTCCTCACCGACCGCCGCGCCCCGACCGGCACCCCTGCCGCCGACCGCTGCCCGCACACCGGCCGCGCCCGCCTCTCGTACCGCCGCGCGGCCGAGCTGTTCACCGGCCACACCCGCGCGCTCTCCGAAGTGCCGGGCGCGGCGTGGACCCTGCGTCAGCTGCGGTAGGCGGGGCAGCCGAGGCCGGGGAAGTAGGGAGTCGTCCGCGGTGACGCGCCGGGCGACCGGTTCGTACTCAGCCCTCGAGCGGCGGCGTTGAGCGGCGGCGCCGAGGAAGCAACTCATCGAGCGTGTCGGTCAGTTCGTCAATCGATGGCCGGGCCGGCGGGTCGAGGCGCAGACCGGCGTCGATCGCCTCGGCAAGCGGGCGGGGCAGGCGACGGCGCCGGGACACCGGAGGAGCCGGCGATGCGCTCCGACTCAACGGCTCCTCGACGAAGGGCAGTTCGCCGGTGGCGGCCTCGTAGAGGGTGATCCCGATGCCCCAGACGTCGGCAGCCGCCGTGAGCGGCCCGCCGGAGGCCTGTTCCGGGGCGAGGTAGCCGACCGTGCCGACGCCCGGGCTGCCCGGGCCCGGTGGGCGGGCGATGCTCAGGTCCAGCACCTTGGCTCGGCGGCAGTCGATCACCACGTTGGAGGGCTTGAGGTCCAGGTGCAGCAGGCCCCGCCCGTGCAAGTAGCTGACGGCCGAGCAGAGTTGCAGCCCGAGCAGGGTCAGGTCGGCGGCGGCCGGGCGGCGCGGTCGCCGGTCGATCAGATGGGCGAGGGTCTCGCCGGTGAGGGTCTCCAGCACCGCGTACGGCTGCGGGCGTTCGCCGGTGCCGTAGCCGCGCACCAGGTGCGGGTGAGTGAACTCGGTCAGCCAACGCCCCTCCCTGAGCAATCGCTCACGCAGTCCACGGTCGCGGCGGCGGTCGGGCCGGAGCACCTTGATCACGCAGCGGCAGTCCCGTTCCTCGCTCCAGGCGTCGTAGACGTCCAGCCAGCCGGTGCGGCACAGGTGGGACAGCACCTGGTAGCCGGGCGCGATCGGCGTTCCGGCGGGCAGTGGCTCCCTCGCACTCATCGGGTGGCCTCCGTACTCATCGGGCGGCCCCGCTTGCTCATCGGGCTCGGCACTCGTCGGGTGGTCTCCGTGCTCATCCGGCGGCCCTCGTCAGGCCGGCGGCCCGGTCGAGCCGGGCGTAGCCGTCGTCGCGGGCGACCAAGTCCCGGTGGCTGCCACAGGCGGTGACGCGGCCCTCGCGCAGCAGCACGATCCGGTCCGCGTTCCGTACGGTGAGCAGGTTGTGCGAGATGATGATCGTGGTCCGTCCGTTCATCAGCCGCCCCAGCGGCTCGAGGATCCGCCGCCCGGACTCCGGGTCCAGCCCGGTGGTCGGCTCGTCGAGCAGCAGCACCGGTGCGTCCCGGATCATCGCCCGGGCGATCGCGATCCGCTGACGCTGCCCGCCGGACAGCAGCCGGCCGTGCTGGCCCACCACCGTGTCGTAGCCCTCCGGCAGTCGGCTGATGAACTCGTCGGCGTCGGCGGCCCGGGCGGCGGCCCTGATCTGCTCGTCGGTCGCCCCGGGTCGGCCGTAGGCGATGTTCTCCCGGACGGTGCCGTGGATCACCAGTGTCTCCTGGAGCAGCACCGCGATGTGCTCGCGCAGGTCGGTCAGCGCCAGTTCGCGCAGGTCGACGCCGTCCAGCCGGACGGCTCCCCGCTCCGGGTCGTAGAAGCGCAGCAGCAGTTTGGCGATGGTCGACTTGCCCGCCCCGCTCTCGCCGACCAGCGCCACCGTCTCGCCCGGCTCGGCGCGGAAGGAGACGTCGTACAGCGCCACCCGGGTGGTGTCCGGGTAGCGGAACCACACCCGGTCGAAGACCACCGCGCCGCGCATCCGGGCGGGGCGCAGCGGTGCCGGGGGATCGGTCACCTGCGGCTGCTGGTCGAGCAGTTCGATGATCCGCTCGGCGGCAGCCGAGGCCGAGTAGAAGCCGTTGCTGAGCTGGGAGATGCCCCGGATCGGGCTGTAAAGACGGCTGAGCAGTGCGACGAAGACGAGGAGTTCGCCGAGCGTCAGTCGGTCGTGGACGAGTTCCCAGGCGCCGAGGCCGAGCACGATCAGCGCCCCGACCAGCTCCAGCAGCTCCACGACCGGTGCGAACAGGGCGCGCAGCCGGGTCGCCGCCATGGTCGCCCGGAACCGGGCCAGGCTCTCCCGGAGGAAGCGCTCCTGCTCCCAGTCCTGCCGGTTGTACGCCTGCACCAGCGCGATGTTGCCGAGCGTCTCCTCGGCGAGCGCGCTGACCGAACCGCTGCGGCGTCGCCGTTCCCGGGACGCAGCCTTCACCCTCGTGGAGAAGTGCCGGGCGGTGATCCAGAACAGCGGCGCGACCACCAGTGCGGTGAGCGCGAGGTCCCAGCGCAGGTAGAACAGCACTACCAGGAAGACGGCCAACTCGGCGACGTACGCGACCGCGTCGAGGACGCCCGAGAGCAGGAAGGTCTCGACCGCCTCGACATCCGCGGTCAGCCGCGACAGTACGTCGCCGAGCCGCCGCCGCTCGAAGAAACCCAGCGGTAGGCCCTGCAGGTGCCGGAACACGTCCGTGCGCAGGGCGAGCAGAAAGCGCTCGCTGACCCAGGCCGACGTCGCCTCGTCGGCGAAGCGCAGGCTCCCGGCCACCAGGGTCAGCACGGCGTAGCCGAGCGCCACCGGCAGGAACAGGCCGAGCCTGCGCGGCACCAGTACGTCGTCGACGACGATCTTGAAGAGCCAGATCGCGGCCGCGTCCACCACCGGGCCGAGCAGAACCAACCCCAGCAGCGGGGCCAGCCAGCGCCGCCCGCCGCGGGTGTAGGGCCAGAACCGGACGAAGGTCCGCCGCAGCGACACGGCCGGGGCCGGTGGGACGACCGGGTCCGCCCGGTCGTCGCCGCCGCCCGTGTCGACGGCCGTCAGCCGTCGCAGCGACCACACGTGCCTGTCCTAGCCCGGGACCATGACCGGTGCGTCAGTCGTCAGTGCCGCGTGTTCTTGCGGTTCCGACGGCGGCCGTGACCGGTCGACTTGGTGTTTCTGGTCTCCTTGCCGGTACCGGCCCGCTTGCGCGAACTCCGCATCGCCGGAAGGAGGTTGGCGAGGATGCTCATCACCGCCACCTTTCTCTCGATTTTTCCCCCACCGGGAGGTACGGACGGGTGGGCCGGAGTGCTCAGGGTGGTCGGATCCGGGTGGTCGGGGATGTCGTCCGCGTGCGGGCCGGCGCGTGATCGGCGCGGGGTCCGGCGGCCGGCTCGGCGCGTGTTTCAGCGCGTGTTTCAGCGGGTGGTTCGGCGGGTGGTTCAGGTGCGGCTGGGCCCGTTACCCAGCCGATGGGCGACCGTGACGCGGCCGGGCGGGGACCGCGACACGGCGCCCCTACCGTCACTGGCGACGCACCGGCCGTCCCCGGCCCGTGGCGTCCGTGCGAGGGCCGTACCGGCCGGAGGCGCCCGCGCGACAGCCGCACCCGCGAGAGAGACGAAGGAGAACCACCGTATGAGCAGGACCCGCACCGACCGCTCGCCCGCCCGCCGCATGCTGGCGGTCTGCACGCTGACCGGCGCCGCGCTGCTGACCGCCGTCACCGGCGGCCAGGCCTGGGCCGACGGGAGCCCGAAGGCCGCCGCCGCCACGCCGACCGCCTCCCCCACCCCGTCCAACGGAGCCCCGGCCCCCGCCGCTCCGGCCGGCTCCGGCAGGACCGCCACCCCCACGCCGAAGGCCGCCGCGCCTGTGGGCACCGCCACTCCCACTCCGGAGCGCGCCCCCGGCGCCGCCCAGCCGCAGGTCCGCGAGGTGCCGAAGGGCGCCGCCCAGGCCGGCGACGGCTCCGCCGCCGGCGGCAACGACGGACTGATGCTGGCGGGCGGCGGCGGCGTGGCCGCCGTTGGCGCCGCCGCGCTGGGCTTCGCCGTCCTTCGCCGCCGCTCCGGTGCGCGCGGCTGACCCCGGTCCCGAGCCCGCCGGGCAACCCGGCGCCCCTCCCCCGCCTCGGGCCCGGCGGGGAGGCGGCGCCGGGGCGCCCTCGGCGGCCGGGACCGACCGACGGGGCCCCGGCCACCAAGGTGCCCCCGCCGGCCACCGCCGACGCGCCGACCGTCACGGGCGGCGGCGTGCCGCCCGGCCGGGCCCGAGCGTTCTGCGGCGCACCGTATTCGGTACGGCCGGCCTGCTCTGCCTGGTGCTCGGCACTTCGCTGGCACTGTCCGGCCGGGACACCCCGGTGGTGCGGATCGAGGCCTCCGGCCACGACACCGCTCCGCTCCCGCCGACGGCCACCGCGCCCGACGCGCCGACCACACCCGCCGGCGCACCCGCGGCCACCCGCCGACCGCTGGCGGCCTCGCCGCCCACCCGGCTGCTGATCCCGTCCATCGGCGTGGACGCCCCGGTCACCGGCCTCGGCCTGAACGCCGACGGCACGGTCGAGGTGCCGTCCGCCGACCACGCCGACGAGGTCGGCTGGTACCGCAACGGCCCCACCCCCGGCGAGACCGGCCCCGCCGTCCTGATCGGGCACCTCGACACCACGCACGGCCCGGCGGTCTTCCAGCGGCTGCCGGAACTGCACCCGGGCGAGCTGGTCCGCATCCGCCGCGCGGACGGCGGCACCGTGGACTTCAAGGTCCGCACCCTGCTCCAGGCCGCCAAGGACCACTTCCCCACCGACACCGTCTACGGCGACACCGCCGCGCCCGCGCTCCGGCTGATCACCTGCGGCGGGCGGATCGGCGCGGACGGCCACTGGACGGACAACATCATCGCGCTGGCGGACCCGGCCTAGCCCGGGCGCGTCTTGTGGATCCGCGCGGGCCCGGCGAGGATCCACAGGACGCGCCCGGGTCCCCGGCCGCTCCGGGGTCCGGTCGCGGCGCGCCGCCGACGTGTTCGCGGCGGGTTCGCGGCGCGCTGCCGACGTGTTGGCGGCGGGTTCGCGGCGCGCTGCCGACCGGCTCGCGGCCCGGCCCGGGTGGAACCCCGGGCGCCGCCCGGACGACCTACCGCCGAGGCGTCGGGGTACCGACCACGACGGCCACGCGGGGCGAACCCCCGCACAGCCGCAGACCAGGAGGACGAGCACCGACCGTGGCAGTACCGACCTCCCTCCGCCCAACGCCGCTGCACCCCACCCCGCCGCGCCCGGCCCCGCCGCATCGGACGCCGCTGCGCCGCCGCGCCGTACCGCTGGCGGCCGTCACCGTTCTGGCCCTGCTGGTCGCCCTCGCCGCCCTGGCCCTGGACCGGTCCACACCGGGCGGTCTGCGGGACCACGGCCCGTTCAAGCCCGTCACCCCGCCGCCGGTGGCCGAGCCGCTCTGGCCCGCCCTGGCCGCCTCCCCGCCCCCGACCACGCCCGCGGCCGGCTCCGCCACCCAGGCGCCGCCTCAGCCCCTCCCCGACCTGACCGTCCCCGGGCGCGACCTCACCGCGGTCGACGTCCGCACCGTCCTCGCCAAGGACCCCGGACTGAGCGCGGAGGAGCGGCGCGCGCTCGACTCCTGCGCCGAGTGCGAGGTGCGCGCCCCCGAGTTCCGCGACCTCACCGGCGACGGGCGGCGCTCGCTGATCACCGCCGTCACCACCACCGGGCCGGTCGTGCTGCACGTCTACGCCCTCGCCGACGACCGCGTCCTGCCGATCCTGCGGGCGGAGGTCCAGCGGGGCTTCAGCGCCGCGACCGTCGGCTCCGACCTGTGGCTGTACGAGCCGACCACCGTCTCCACCCGGACCAGCAGCCACTACCAGTGGGACGGCGTCCGGCTCGGCCTGCTGGAGCGGCGGGTGGACGGCACCGGACTGCTGCCGCCCGGCGACGCGGACAACGGTCCGCCGTCCGCCGTCGCCACTCCGGCCCCCGCCCCCGTCCCCGTCGAGCCCGGCGCGAAACGGCCGTCGGCAGGCTCCGGCGCGGCCGGCGCGGGCCCGACCGGCTCCGGTGCGGCCGGCTCCGGTGGGGCCGCCCAGCCCCCGCGCACCGCCCGGCCGACCCCGCAGCCCTCCGCCCCCACCGCCTTGCCCGCCGTCCCCACCGTGACCCCGGAAGCGAAGCGATGACCCCCGCAGCCAGCCCCGCCCAACCCCACATCCTGCTCGTCGAGGACGACGAGGTGATCCGGGAGGCGACCCGGATGGCCCTGGAGCGCTACGGCTTCCCGGTCACCACCGCCGCCGACGGCCTGGACGGGCTGGAGGCGTTCCACGCCGTCCGCCCCGACCTGGTCCTGCTGGACGTGATGCTCCCGCTGCTCGACGGAGTCGGCCTCTGCCGCCGGATCCGCGAGGAGAGCCAGCTGCCGATCCTGATGATGTCCGCCCGCACCGACCCGGTGGACGTGGTGTCCGGGCTCGAGGCGGGCGCGGACGACTACGTGGTCAAGCCCTTCGAGAGCGCCGTCCTGGTCGCCCGGATCCGCACCGTCCTGCGCCGGATCCGGGTGGTGCCGACGGCCGCCGACCCCGGTCACTCCGACGACGTCCCGGCGCCCGGCCGCCCGGCCTTCCCCGACTCCCCCGCCCCCGACGATCCTGGCAGCATCCCCGCCGGCCCCACCGCCGGCCCCACCGCCGTCCGAAGCTTCGACGGCCTCCAGGTGGACACCGACAGCATGGAGGTGCGGGTGGACGGCCGGCTCGTCCCGCTCACCCCCACCGAACTGCGGCTGCTGCTGGAGTTCACCGCCGCGCCCGGCGTCGTGCTGGAGCGCTCCACCCTGCTCGAACGCGTCTGGGACTACGAGTGGGGCGCCGACACCCGGGTGGTGGACGTCCACGTGCAGCGGCTCCGTGCCAAGATCGGCTCCGGCCGGATCGAGACCGTCCGCGGCTTCGGCTACAAGCTGCGGCGCCCGGCATGACCCTGCGCCGCCAGATCGCCACCGCCGTCGCCGCCATCTCCGTCCTGGTCGCGGTGGCCGTCGGCCTGCTGGTCCACCAGGCGATGATTCGTCAACACGTCGATCAGGCCCGCTCCTCCGCGCTCACCGCCCTCGACTCGGCGCTCGCCGACTACCGCCGCAGCGGCGAGGTCTCCGGCCGCGGCGCCGCCCTGGACGACCCGGCCCTGCCCACCCGGCTGCACGACCTCGCCGCGAGCGGCCGGCAGGGCTCGCTGCTCGCCGCCGACCCGCGGGGCGAGTCCATGTGGGCGGCCGCCCCGGTCCAGAGCGGGGTGCTGTCCGCCCGGGTCGACTTCACCCAGGACCGCCAGGCGATCGCGGACCTGGACCGGATCATCCTGATCACCGTCGTCGCCGCGGTCTTCACCACCGTGCTCGCCGGCGTCCTGGTCGCGGACCGGATCAGCCGCCGGCTGCGCACCGCGGCCACCGCCGCCCGCGGCATCGCGGCCGGCGGCACGGACACCCGGATCGGCGAACTCGTCGACGGCCGGGACGAGGTGGCCGACCTCGCCGCCGCCGTCGACCTGATGTCCCGCACCCTGCACCGCCGGCTGGAGGACGAGCAGCGCTTCACCGCCGACGTCGCCCACGAACTGCGCACCCCGCTCACCGGCCTGGTCACCGCCGCCGAGCTGCTCCCGCCCGGCCGCCCCACCCAGCTCGTGCAGAACCGGGTCCAGGCCCTGCGCGGCCTGGTCGAGGACCTCCTGGAGGTCTCCCGGCTGGACGCCGACGCCGAATCCCCCGACCTCTCCGCCGTCCCGCTGGAACGCGCGGTGCGCCGCACCGTCACCCTCACCGGCCTCGACGTCACCGTGGAGATCACCGACGGCCGGCAGGTCCGCACCGACCTGCGCCGCCTGGACCGCATCCTCGGCAACCTGATCCTCAACGCCCACCGCCACGGCGCCGGCCCGATCGAACTCCGCGTCGACGGACGCCGCATCACCGTCCGCGACCACGGCCCCGGCTACCCCGACGACCTCCTCCGCCACGGCCCCCAGCGCTTCCGCACCAACGCCCCGGAACGCGGCCGCGGCCACGGCCTCGGCCTCACCATCGCCACCGGCCACACCCGCGTCATCGGCGCCGCCCTCACCTTCACCAACCACCCCACCGGCGGCGCCCTCGCCACCCTCACCCTCCCACCCGACTGACCCACCCCACCCCGCAACCCACCCGCCCCCACCAACACCGAAGGGCCAGCCCGCCCGGGATCTCCCCGGCGAACTGACCCTTCATGCCGCGAGCCCCTGTCGGGTCGAACCGACGACCCCCGCTTTACAAGGACCCCTCACCCCAACTCCCCTGCTATCCATCCCCATCCCACCAACGCCCGCCTGGGTCGGCACGTCGTGGCCCGCTTGGCCCTTTGCGCAACTCAGCCTCCGCCCGGTCAGCTCCGCCCTCGCGCCGGCTCTCCGGGGGCAAACACGCAAGGGCCCCGGCAACGAGTCCGTCACCGGGGCTTGCGACCGAGAGCGCAGGGACGGTCAGGCTGTGTCCAGCCGCCATGCCTCCAGCGCAAGGAGGGATTCCGCCCGGGCCTGAATCACCGACATGCGGGCCGTACGCTCGGTTTCGTGGTTGTGCGCGGCCTGGTGGGTGCTCTGCCCCGGCCACTTTCGGTAGAGAAGCCCTGTTTCCTCGATGAACCACCCTCGGCTGACCGCGTTGAGCGCCATCAGGAGGCCAGTGTCCTCGGACGCCGGAAGCGCCATCCATCCGCCGAGCGCCAGAAGCAGGTCCCGCCGCACGCACAGCGTTGCGGGGTGCACCTGGGCGCGGTAGTCATGGGCTGTCCAGTGCGCCAATACCTGGCCGCGTTCGATCGGCCCGGCCGGCGGATCCTGATCGAAGCCCACCGTGCTGCCGTCCGGCATCAGGTCGAGCACACGAGAGGTCGTCCACGCCACGTCCGGCCGGCTGGTCAGAACGGCGAGGTCACGGGCCAGCGTGCCCGCGGGAAGCTGGTCGTCGGCGTCGAGCACCTTCAGGAACTGCCCTGTGGCGCGTGAAAGCCCCATGGTCCGCGCCATGCCCGCCCGCCCGTGGCGGCCCTGGCCGAAGCTGATGCGGGCGTCGTCCGGGACGTGCGGGGCCACGTCGTCCGTCTCGCCGTCCTGCTGGATCACCCACTGCCAGTCCCAGCCGTCCGGAAGTTCCTGGTCAAGGAGCGACTTGTAGGCGTCCGCCAGGTACTCGGCGCTCGGTCCATAGACGGCCGTGATCACGGTTACGAGATTGGTCATGCTCACCACCTGCTCAGCTGGGTCGTGTAGACCATCTCGGTGCGGTCGCCGGGCAGCACTACATCGGCAACCTCCACCACGCGGTCCGTCGTGTCGATGCAAGTCTTCCGAAGAAGGATCACCGACACACCCGCCGGCAGGCCGAGTTCCTCCGTCTCCTCCGGTGTCGGCGGCCGGGCGCGGAAGGTCTCCACGATGCGGTCCAGCTCGATGCCGACGGTGAACAGCTGGTTCTGCGTCCCACCCGGCCACGGCTCATGCTCCTCTCGGAGCAGGTCCGGGTTCCCGGAGATCAGATCCAGCCGCAGGTACGAGCGGGACACGTTGAACGGCGCGTGCTCCTCGTTGTGTCGGGTGCGGTAGGTGCGCTTCAGGAGCATCGTGCCGTCAGCAACACCGAACGCAGCAGCAAGGTCCGCGTCTGCCGGGATCTGCTGGTACTTGGCGTCGAACACGAGGTCGTTCACGGTGAGTCCGGTGTCGTGCTCGGTGGCTCCGGTCTTCCGTCGCTCCGCGTGACACTCGCGGGCGCGGTCCTTCTCCCACTGGTGACGAAGGTTGTCCCGCTTGGCCGGGGTCGGTTGCCGGCGCACGAAGGTGCCTCGACCGTGCCGCTTCTCGACCAGCCCCTCGGCCGCGAGCACCCCGACGCCCTGCCGGACTGTCGGCACGCTCACCCGGTACCGGCTGGCGAGTGCCGTTTCGGCAGGCAGTCGCTCACCTGGGCCCAGCTCACCCGTCTCGATCTGATGCCGGATGTCGGCAGCGATCCGCTCGTACTGGTTGGCCATGGTGCTGGTCACCGTCCTGTCGTGGTCTCCCCGGGAGGGTAGGTCAAGGCTTGTCCGGTCTCGCCGGGTCTTGTGCCGCGCCGTCCGCTCACGCATGGCTCGCGGACAGAACCCGAGAACGCGTGGTTTCGTGGCCTCCTCATCGCGTGGTGGCTACGGACGGCGGTCTCTCCTGTCGTCCCGCAAGTCCCATTCGTCGAGGATGCGCCGGGTTTCAGCGGCGAGCGGGTGGTGCGGGCCATAGAGCCGCTCGGTGTCGAGGAGCAGTCGGAGCTGGGCCGTGCGGGCGCCGGTGTGGTCACCGGTCGCGAAGAGCAGGTGTGCTGTGCGGCTGCGGACCTCCAGTGCGAACGCCGGATCGTCGTCGGCGAGCCGGTCCAGCTGGGGAAGCAGAGACCGGTACTCCGCGAGTGCCGAGACGTGGTCGCCGAGGTGTTCCAAGCACTGCGCCGCCTCGACGCGGAAGCGTAGAGCCTGCGGGTCAGTCGGGCCGGCCTCGGCGGAGCGCTGCTCGATCAACAGCCGAAACTCCGCTAGTGCGGCGCGGAACTGGCCGTCCTCCAGCAGTGTCGCGGCGTAGTGCTTCCGAAGCATGTGGACGACGGGAGAGTTCCGGCCACGGGCCTCCGCGGCGCCGGACAGCGCTCCGCCGAGCACGCTCACGGCGTGGGTGATCCGACCCACATCCAGCAACCCCTTGGCCTCCTTGACGGCGGCGGCGATGTCGGCCGTCCCGCCGACGGGTGCGGGAGGGCCCGGGTGCGGGTCTGCGGCGGGCACGGTCGGCAAGTGCGGTGACTGACACGGCGGCTGCCCGTCGTGCCAGGGCGCGTAGGGCAGCCGGAACGGCCGGGTCGGGTCCATCGGGACCCCAGGCCCGTCAGGCCGGTTCGAGGCAGGCCCGGGTAGCAGGGGTGCCAGCGCGCGGTAGACCTCCGCCGCATCGGCCGGACGGTCCCGCGGGTCCTTCGCGAGCAGCCACAGGACCAGGGTCTCCAGCGGTTCCGGCACCTCTGGCCGAAGCCGGCGCAGCGGCAGGGGCGGCTCGTGGAGGTGCCGGTGCAGCACGCCCAGCGCGGAGGCACCGGCGAAGGGGACCGTGCCGCTGAGCAGTTCGTGAAGGATCACGCCGAGTGAGTAGAGGTCGGCGCTCGGGCCGACCTCGCCTCCCATGGCCTGCTCGGGCGCCATGTACGCGGGGCTGCCGATGGGAGAGCCGGTAAGGGTGAGCCGCGTAGTATCGGAGTCCAGGACGGCGGCGACACCGAGGTCGAGCACGACGACGGTGCCGTCGGGGCGGACCATGACATTGCGCGGCTTGAGGTCGCGGTGCACGGCCCGCACCGCGTGCACGGCGGTCAGCACCGGGCAGAGCTGCGCTGCCACGGCGACCGCCCACGGCCAGGGGTAGGGATCGTGCTCGGCCAAGTGGTCGGCCAGGTCCGCGCCGTGGACGTACTGCATGGCCAGGTAGAGGTCGTCGCCATCGCTGGCGGCATCGTGCACGGTGACCAGTCCGGGGTGATCGACCTGGGCGGTGACCCGGCACTCCCGGGCGAAGCGCCGCCGGACTCCGTCGAACTCCGCCGCTTCGGGCATCCGGTCGGTCCGGAGCAGCTTGACCGCCACCCGCCGGTCCAGGACGTTGTCGTGTGCCGTCCATACCTGGCCCATGCCGCCCTGCCCTATGAGCCTCGCCAGCTCGTATCGCCCGGCGACGAGCCGACCCTTCATGAGCGCTCCTGCTGCTCGAGGTAGGCGCTCAGTTCGTCGAGCCCGGCCCTGACCTGCCCGATGCGGTCCTGGCGCGGCAGGCCCGCTTGTGGGTAGCCCGGCTGCACCGCCGGCGGCGCCACGGGGGTCCCCTGGCGAGGAACCACCCCATCCGAAGGCTGCGGCCGCAAGTCGACGGCGAGGAAGTACGCCGGGACGAAGACCATGGTCCCGAGCAGGAGCACCACTCCGGTGATGGCCTGCCAGCCGTTCTGCTCGGACGGCCCGATCAGCGCCACCCCGCCGACAGACGCCGCCGCCACCGCGACGAGCATCAGCCAGTCGCGTTTGCGGCGGTGCACGAGCGCGAGGTACAGCATCGACATCCAGCCCAGCATGCCGATGGTCAGCACCGGCACGGCGGTGAGAACCACCCGGAGGAGCACCCTCCACACGCGCGCGCCACGTCGAAGCGGCGGCGCAGTGGGGACGGGGCCGTACATGGGCCAGCTCCTGCTCGGCGGCGGTTGATCGGTGATTGCCGGGGTCAGCCTACCGACCCGTTCGCCGGGCGGCCGTCCGCCCATCAGGACGGGCTGATGCTCCCGTCCGTCAGCCCGTCGTACAGCCCCTGGACGAGCAGTTCGCCCAGTCTGGCGGCCAGGCGTGTCGCCTCCTCGAAGGCATCGACCGCGCGGAACCGCTCGCCGTACCGCTGCTGGTCGGCCAGCGGCAGCCGGGGCACCTGAAGCCGGCGCACATCGAGCCGGGTTGCGGACGTGGTGAAGCTGCTGGCCTGCCGGTTGTTCGCACTGCTGCGCAGGAAGCCGGCGAGGAACCACGAGTCCAGGGTGGTGGGGTCGGGTCGCAGCAGGTAGACGTTGCGGCCCAGCGCGGCACCGGCAGTGGCTTCGTCGATCACGCGGGTCGCGGTGCCCCGGCCGAGCACGGGGATCACCACGTCCCCGGCCCGGATGAGCACCGGTTCCTCGTCCTCGCCCTCGGGCAGCACGCCGGAGGGGGCGCCGCCCGACACGATGTCGTGCTCGCTCAGGACCGGCGGGCCGCCGGTGCCGGCTCCGGCACCGCCCGTCCGCATCAACAGGGCTCCCGTCCTGGCCAGTTCGCCGAGGCTGGTCATCGGCCAGTGCGCGGGCGCACCCTGGACGCCCACCACCGGCGCCAGTTCCGCGGTGCGACGCAGGGCACCGACCAGGCGTTCGCGGACCTCGCTCAGCGCGGCCTCTCCGGTGCCCGCCGCCCGAATCGGCAGGTGCCGGGCCGGGGTCACGTCCACGTCGTCATCCAGCAGGTCGACCAACGGGACGGTGCGGCTGACGCCGGGTCGCTCCGGTGCTGCGCCGTCGCGGTCGAAGGCGTACCAGTCCTCCAGCACCGTGTTGCGCAGTTCCTGCCAGGGCAGCTTTTCACCGCCCTCCGACTGCTCGGCTGCGTTCACCAGTAGCAGTCGCTGCGGTTGCGGCGCGTCCGCCGCGGGGCGGCGCAGCACCCACAGGTGCAGGGGGATCCCGTACGGCGGGGCCACGCCCGCAGGCAGCGCGACGACCGCCCGGAGCGCGCCGCGCCGCAGCAGGTCCGCCCGGATCCGCCGGCCCGACCGGCGGGACGCCGCGGCGGGCGGCATCAGCAGCACGGCGCAGCCGTTCTCGCGCACATGGGCGAGGGCGTGTTGCACCCAGGCCAGCTCGGACTCGGTCCGCGGCGGCAGCCCGTACTCCCAGCGGATGTCGTAGGCGAGCTCCTCATGTCCCCAGGAGCGCTCGTTGAACGGCGGGTGGCACAGCACGGCGTCCGCGCGCACGCCGGTGTGTGCGTCGGAGCGCAGGCTGTCGCCCACCCGGATCCGCGCCTCCCGGTCCGTGTGCAGGGCAAGGCGTACCGCTGTCAGCGCGGCGAGGTCCGGATCGGCTTCCTGACCGATCACCGTGGTGGTGGGACCGGCTGCGCCGAGCAGGCCGCCGAAGCCGCAGGCGGGGTCCAGCACCAGCTCGGCCGGGCCGGCGAGCTCGGCCATCAGCTCCGAGAGCGGTGCGGGGGTCAGAGTGTACTGGCGCGGCCCCGCCTCCAAGTGGCGCCCCATCAGGAACTCGTACGCCTGGCGTGCGCCGAGTTCGTTCGCGAGCTCTACGCCCCCACGCAGCAGCGTCAGACGCCCTGTCAGCTCGGGTCCGCCCGGCACGGGTACCGGGTGGTTCTCGCCCAGGCGGACGCGGAGCGCCTCGGCGAGCTCTTCAGGCAGCTCGCGGGTCAGACGGCGGTCGCCGGCAGTGATCAGTTCCTGCCAGCGGGTGGACTGGTCGCGGGTGGACTGCTCGCGCAGCAGGAGCACGGCACCGACCAGCCGCAGCGCGGTCGCCGCCCCGTCCGGATCCCGTTCGATCTGCTGCCAGACCCGTTCCCGCAGGGGGATCTGGGCGAGCTTGCCCTGGTCGCGCAGCCACTGCTCGACGTCAGCCAGGTCGAAGACCGGGCTGGTGTCGGTGCCGCCGACGGGCTTGGGGAAGTCCGCGTGCCGGCGCCGCCAGTTGCTGACCGCGGCGCGGCCGACACCGGCCAACCGCGCGATCCCGGCGGCAGTGACGTCTGTCCTGTGCTCCGGCACTGAGTGCCCTCCCCGTGACGCTACGACTGAACACGATCCTACAACCTGCCTCACGGATCTTTCATGTGTTGACGCGGTTCACACGTCATGCTCTGATTGGCGCGCCGCTCACACAGTCCCCTGCCCGAAAGGTGCACACCCCTCCATGTCTCAGCCACTCCGCCGGGCCACCCTGATCGCCTGCAGCGCCACCGCGGTGCTCGGCCTCACCGCCTGCTCCCCGGGCGGCGCGCACTCCTCAGCCGCCCCGGCGGCCCCCTCCGCGTCCGCCGGCATCGCATCGTCCGCCGCACCGACCCCCGGCCCCGCCGCGGCCACCGACGGCCTTCCCAACGGGAACAAGCTGAACGCCGCGCTCCTGCCGGCCACCGCGCTCCCGCAGACGCTCAAGCTCGACCCCAGCGGCACCAAGACCACCGGCGACGGCTTCAACCCGCCGATTTCGCCCTCCGCCATCCCCGCCTCCAAGGCGTGCGACATGCTCAACGGAACGGGATGGATCAACGCCGCGGGGATCAGCGCCGCGTCCTTCGCCCAGAACGACTACGTGGACGAATCGCAGGACATGTTCGCCCAGGAGTTGGACGCCTACCGAGGCAACGACGCGCAAACGGTCATGGCCAACCTGAAGAAATCCCTCACCGCGTGCCACACGTTCACCGTCGCCCAGAACGGCCAGAACTACACCGCGACCGTCACCATGCAGAGCCTGCCCGGTGTCGGGGACGACGCGCTCCAGGCGGTCATCACCTCACCGGACTGGACCGGAGGCAGCACACTGGTCGCCGCCCGAGTCGGCAGCATCGTGGTGACGACCTACGACAACAACCAGAGCAACACCGGAACCGCCGGCGTGGCGTTGACCAAAACCCTGGCCAAGAACGCGGCTTCCGCTCACTGAACAAGGGGCCCGAACAGGCACCCCATTGCCCGGCTGCCCACAGCGGCGACGGCACGGCGAAGGCCCGGCGCTACGAGGGGAGCGCCGGGCCTACCGCCGTCTTCGGCCCCGACGGGTTCGAGGGTGCGCCCCTCTCTGAAGAGCACCCGAACAGCAGCGAAGGACCCGCTCGCCCGGATCACTCCGGTGAACCGGCCCTTCGGGCGCCGATCGCATTGCTTCCTACACGAGCCCCCTGTCGGGTTCGAACCGACGACCCCCGCTTTACAAGAGCGGTGCTCTGGCCAGCTGAGCTAAGGAGGCACGGTGGCCGTCCGCGATGGGTCACGGCGGCACCGGGGGCAGTCTACCGGGCCGGGGTGGCGGGGTGGGGGGATATCCGGGGGTTGGCGGGGTGGGTGGGCGTGATGGAACCGATGCGGAAAAGGGGTCGGAGGGGGCTGACAAGCGGCGGGGGCGCAGGTAGCGTCGCCGGGAGTCGGCTCGTGGTGTGGTTCAGACCATTGACGGGCCGACGGAGACGAACACCCCCCCTTTACTCGGATCGTCCGGCACGTTCCTGCCGGTGAAGGAGAGCACAACCATGGCTTCTGTCACGTACGACCAGGCGACCCGCACGTATCCCGGGGCGACCAAGCCCTCGGTGGACGCGCTGGACCTGGAGATCGCGGACGGCGAGTTCCTCGTCCTGGTCGGCCCGTCGGGCTGCGGCAAGTCGACCAGCCTGCGCATGCTGGCCGGTCTGGAGGACGTCAACAGCGGCGCCATCCGGATCGGTGACCGGGACGTCACCCACCTGCCGCCGAAGGACCGGGACATCGCCATGGTGTTCCAGAACTACGCGCTGTACCCGCACATGACCGTCGCCGAGAACATGGGCTTCGCGCTCAAGATCGCCGGCGTGAACAAGGCGGACATCCGCACCAAGGTCGAGGAGGCGGCGAAGATCCTCGACCTCACCGAGTACCTGGACCGCAAGCCGAAGGCGCTGTCCGGCGGTCAGCGCCAGCGCGTCGCGATGGGCCGGGCGATCGTCCGCCAGCCGCAGGTCTTCCTGATGGACGAGCCGCTGTCGAACCTGGACGCCAAGCTCCGGGTCTCGACCCGTACCCAGATCGCCGGCCTGCAGCGCCGCCTGGGCATCACCACCGTGTACGTCACCCACGACCAGACCGAGGCGCTCACCATGGGCGACCGGGTCGCGGTGCTCAAGGACGGTCTGCTGCAGCAGGTCGACACCCCGCGCAACATGTACGACAAGCCCGCCAACCTCTTCGTGGCCGGCTTCATCGGCTCGCCGGCCATGAACCTGATCGAGGTGCCGCTGGTCGACGGCGGGGTGAAGTTCGGCGGCTCGGTCGTCAGCATCTCGCGCGAGAACCTGGCCGGCGCCGGCACCGACAAGACGGTGATCGTCGGCGTGCGCCCCGAGCACTTCCAGATCGTCCCGGCCGGCGGCATCGAGGGCGTCGCGGTGACGGTGAACGTGGTCGAGGAGCTCGGCTCGGACGGCTTCGTCTACGGCACCACCCAGCTCGGCGGTGTGGACAAGGACCTGGTCGTCCGCGTGCCCGGCCGTCAGATCCCGTCCCGCGGCGAGACCGTCCACGTCGTGCCGATCGCCGAGGAGACCCACGTCTTCGCCACCAGCACCGGCGAGCGACTGAGCGTCTGAGCGTCTGAGGGTCTGAGTACTCGGCACCTGGGGCACCTGGGCGTCCGAGCACCTGAGCGCCTGAGCGCCCGCGGCTGACGTACGCGACGGAGCCCGCCGGACCTTTCCCGGTCCGGCGGGCTCCGTCCGTACACCCACACGCACACCCACGCGTCAACACGGTGCAGGGACATACCGGGGCAGTGCGTCACTCGATGGTGTAACGGAGGGCAATAGGGCCCGCACCCACCGCTACTCTCCTGAGGGTGAAGCAGCTTGTACGCCGTATCGGCCAGACCGTCGCCCTGACCCTGCCGGTCGTCCTGGTGACCACCGGCACCCTCGCCGTGACCCGCGTCCCCTGGGCGCCACCGACCGGGCTCGACCAGCAGGTGGTGGCGGCGTCCAGCGGTGACGGCGCCGGGATCGGGCGCTCCGCGACCGCCGCCACCAAGACCGACGGGCTGGCCCCGCAGGAGGCCCTGCGGGTGGCACTGCTGGACGAACTGCGCGCCAAGAACCCGTCCGCCGCGCTGGACCTGCTGGAGCGCTCGATGCGCGAGCAGCCCTCGCTCACGCCGTACTGCACCTCGCTGGCCACCGAGTTGGGCAAGGCCGCGGTGCGCAAGTACCAGGGCGACATCCAGCGGGCCCGGTCCTTCGCCCGCCCGGTCTGCGACGGCTCCTTCGCCGTGGGAACCAGCAGCTGACGACCGGCGGACAGCCTCGGCGGGGCGGCCTTATCGTTCAGCCATGACCGCTGACTCCGGCCCCACCGCCGCCCGCGCGTCCGCGCAGCCCCACCCGACCCGGCCCACCACGACGCCCCCCGCAGCGCCCGTCCTGACGCCTGTCAGCCAGGCCGCCGTCACTCAGGCCGTGATCCTGGCCGGCGGCCAGGGCTCCCGGCTGCGCCCCTACACCGACGACCGCCCGAAGCCGCTGGTCGAGATCCCGGGGACGGGCACGCCGATCCTCGGCCACCAGCTGGCCTGGCTGGCCGCCGAGGGCGTGACCGACGTGGTGGTGTCCTGCGGGCACCTCGCCGACGTGCTGGAGGAGTGGCTCGACACGGCGGACCTGCCGCTGCGGGTCCGTACCGTGGTCGAGGCCGAGCCGCTCGGGCGCGGTGGCGGCCTGAAGTACGCGGCCAAGGCGCTGCCGCGCCCGGACGAGCCCTGGTACGCCACCAACGGCGACATCTGGACCCGCTTCAGCCTGACCGACATGGCCGCCTTCCACCACGAGCGGGACGCCGTCGCGACACTCGCGCTGGCCCGGCCGAGGATCCCGTGGGGCGCGGTGGAGACGGACCAGTTCGGCAACGTGCTGGACTTCATCGAGGCCCCGCCCTCGCCGTTCCTGATCAACGCCGGCGTGTACGTGTTCAGCCCGGAGTTCGCCGAGCTGCTGCCGGACGTGGGCGACCACGAGCGCGCGACCTTCCCCCAACTCGCCCGTGGCAAGCGGCTGGCGGGCTACCAGCTGCCGCAGGGCGTGTACTGGCGTGCCATCGACACGGCCAAGGACCTCACCGAGGCGGCCAAGGAGCTCGCGGCGCACCGCGACAGCTCCCTCTGACGACCGCCGAGTCGAATCACGCCCAGAGTCGGCTGACGCCGCCGAATCGACTCACCCTGCCGAGTCGGCGCCACGCGCCCAGTCGCCACCCGCCGGGCGGGCTCCGGCTCCCCGCCGCCCTCTTCACTGACGGCAGCGCAGCACGACGGCCGGGTGCTCCCCACGGAGCACCCGGCCGTCGTCACACCGGGGGGTTAGAGGCGCCCCCCGGGCCTCAGGTCGCGGTAGGCATTCCCGGCCGGGACGAGCGCCCGCCCTCGGACCCGCCGGCGCCGGACAGGTCGGTCAGCGGGCCGCTGCCCAGGACCCCGCCGAGCAGCCCGGAGCCGTTGCTCGGGCTCGGCTTGGGCGCCGTACCCGAGCCGCCGGCCGGCGGGGTGCTGCGCTGGGCCGGTGCGGAGCCGCCGCCGGGAACGGCGGACGGGGCGGACGGCGCCGGGGAGGAGCCGGCCCCGGTCTCCGCCTTGCCGGAGTGCTTGCCGCTCGGCGTGGCGCCGGTCGGCTTGGCGGGGGTGCTGGAGGTCGCGCTGGGCGTCGGGGTGGCCGGGCGCGGGGCGGGCGAGGGCGAGGACGCGCCCTGGCCGCCCGGGGCGCCGGACGGGCTGCCGGACGGCCAGACCGGGGTGCCGTAGTCGTTGGTCGGGCGGGGCGGCGCCTGGTGTGCCCGGGCGCCGGTCCGGACGGCGGCGCCCAGCATCGAGCCGAGCAGCAGGGTCAGGCCGACCACGATCGTGGTGACCACCGCGCCGCGGCGCAGCACCCGGCGGCGCAGCGCGCTGGGGGAGCCCGCGCCGAAGCGGCGCCAGGCCTCCAGGTTGAGCCGCCCGTCCAGTGAGGCGAACGGCGCCCCGGCGATCAGCAGGGGGCTCCAGGCCGCGAGGAAGATGAGGTCGGGGGTGTCGTAGACCGGCACGGCCCGCCAGCTGACGGTGAACAGCAGCGCCGCGGAGAGCAGCATCGCCGCCCCGGCCGCGAGCCGCTGCCACAGGCCCAGGATGGTCAGCACGCCGACCACGATCTCGGTGAACGACACCACCAGGCCGGAGCCCACCGGGTGCGCCATCGCGAAGGCGAGCAGCGGTTCGGCGACCTTCCACGGGTGCAGCGAGGAGAGCCAGCGCACCATCGAGCCGCGCTCGCCGCCGTCGAAGTACACCGGGTCGCAGAGCTTGCTGAACCCGGCGTAGACCGAGAGCGAGCCGAGCACGGCGCGCAGCGGCAGCAGCACCAGGCCGAGGTCGACCCGGCGGCCGGGGTACCAGGGCTGCTTGCCGCCGGCGTCGGCGGCCGAGACCTCGGGCAGTTCGCCGCTCGGGGTCCAGCCGTGCGGCTCGCCGACCGGGCCGAGGCCCGCGTCGGTGGCGCTGCCGGTGCCCTCACGCGGCTGGCGCGGGACGGTCCGGGCGCCCGCGTAGGCGGGGAGCACCTGGGTGTCCGCGGCGTCCCGGCCGCCGCCGCCCGGGGAGCCGTTCTGGCGGACCGCCTCGAGCAGCCGGGTGGCCGCGAGGTCCCCGGGGGGCGCCTGGCCGGTCCAGGTGACGGCGGTGACCCGGCCCTTGCGGCGCGGCGCCCCGCCGGTCCCGGCCCCGACTCCGGCCATCGCCGGGACGGCCGAGGCGGGCACGACGACCTGCGGGGTGACCAGCGGACGGCGGATCAGGCCCTGGTTGGCGTACGGGTCGCCGAACGCGGCGCCGGTGGACAGCAGTCCGGCCGGGGCCTCGATCAGCGGCGGCACGGGGCTGCCGAGCCGGAGGCGGAAGCTCGCCTGGGTGCTGCTGAGTCGCGCCGGATCCGACGGCACCTTGACGGTGTCGAGCCCGGGGCCCGCGTCCATCCCGGTGCTGCCGCCGCCGAACAGGGGGCGCCGAGGTGTTCTGGTGTCCACGTCCACGCCCGTCTAACCGGGTGACAGCCGCTTAGGACACTCTCCCGGGTGGATGTCCGGCACATACTTGAAGTGATCATGAAAAAAGCGATCGGACCCGGTCGGGCCCGATCGCTTTTCACTCCGATCGCGGGGAAATCAGCACATCACCTGCGGCCGGAGGTCCCGCTGTGCTCAGCGCTTGGCACGCAGCCGGGCGGCCTCGTACAGCACGATGCCCGCCGCGACACCGGCGTTCAGCGACTCGGTCAGCCCGGACATCGGGATCCGCACCCGCATGTCGCAGGTCTCCGAGACGAGCCGGGACAGGCCCTTGCCCTCGCTGCCCGCGACGATCACGACCGGGCCGGTGAGCAGCTCCAGGTCGCCGATCTCGGCCTCGCCGTCGGCGGCCAGGCCGACCACCATCAGACCGGCCTTCTGGTAGGCCTCCAGGGCGCGGGTCATGTTGGTGGCGCGGGCGACGGGCAGCCGGGCCGCGGCGCCGGAGGAGGTCTTCCAGGCGCCGGCGGTCATGCCGGCCGCGCGGCGCTCGGGGATGACCACGCCGTGCGCGCCGAAGGCGGCGGCGGAACGGACCACGGCACCCAGGTTGCGCGAGTCGGTGACCCCGTCCAGGGCGATGATCAGCGGGGCCTGCCCGGCCTCGGCGGCGTCCGCCAGCAGGTCCTCGGGGTGCGCGTACTCGTACGGCGGCACCTGCAGCACCAGGCCCTGGTGGTTGAGCCCGCCGGTCATCTGGTCCAGCTGCGGGCGCGGGGCCTCCATCAGCGGGATGCCGCGGTCGTTGGCGGCCTGGAAGGCCTCCCGGACCCGGTCGTCGCTGTCGATGAACTGCTGGACGTACAGCGCGCTGGCCGGCACGCCGCCCTGCAGCGCCTCGACCACGGAGTTGCGGCCGAAGACCAGCTCGGCGCTGCCCGCGCCGCCGCGGCCGCCGCGACCGCCGGCACCGGCCCGGCGCATGCCGGCCCGGGCCTTGGCGTCCCGCTCGCGCTTGAGCGCGGCGTTGGCCGCGCGCTGCTTGGGGTGACCCTTGCGCTCCTCGCCGGGCGGGGTCGGGCCCTTGCCCTGGAGCGCCCTCCGGCTGTGCCCGCCGGTCCCGACAGACGCGCCCTTCTTCGATCCGGGGTTGCGGCGGTTCCTGCGCTGGCTGTTGCCGGCCATGGCTGTACTTCCTGTCTGTCCGGCATGCCCGGCCGCCCCGCTCGGTGCGGCGGCGGCCGACGGCATGCGCTACGTCATGCGGGAGGGCCGCACCGGTCCGGTACGGCCCACCCATCACCCCGATCGTCGGATGGGGTTACTGGCTGTTGATCGTCCAGCGCGGGCCGGACGGGGTGTCCTCGATCGCCAGCCCGGCCAGGCCGAGCTGGTCGCGGATGGCATCCGCGGTGGCGAAGTCCTTGCGCTCGCGCGCCGCCTGCCGCTGGTCGAGGACCAGGCGGACCAGCGAGTCGACCACGCCGTGGAGGTCGTCGCCGCGCTCCGCCCCGGCCCACTGCGGGTCGAGCGGGTCGAGACCCAGTACTCCGAGCATCGCACGGACCTCGGCCAGTCGCGCCACCACGCTCTCCTTGTCGTCCGCGTTCAGGGCGCTGTTGCCCTGGCGGACGGCGGTGTGCACGACGGCCAGCGCCTGCGGGACCCCGAAGTCATCGTCCATCGCCTCGGCGAAGGCCGGCGGCACCTCGGGCGCCGCGTCGACGCTGCCGCAGCGCTCGACGGCACGCTGGATGAAGCCCTCGATCCGGCCGAAGCCGGCCTCGGCCTCGCGCAGCGACTCCTCGCTGTACTCGATCATCGAGCGGTAGTGGGGGGCGGCGAGGTAGTAGCGGAGCACGATCGGCCGCCAGCGCCGGACCATCTCGGAGACCAGCACCGAGTTGCCCAGCGACTTGCTCATTTTCTCACCGGCCATGGTGACCCACGCGTTGTGCGCCCAGAAGTTGGCGAAGTCGTCGCCGTAGGCCTTGGACTGGGCGATCTCGTTCTCGTGGTGCGGGAAGATCAGGTCCAACCCGCCGCCGTGGATGTCGAAGGCCGGGCCCAGGTACTTGTGGGCCATCGCCGAGCACTCCAGGTGCCAGCCGGGCCGGCCGCGGCCCCACGGGGTCTCCCAGCTCGGCTCGCCCGGCTTGGCGGCCTTCCACATCGCGAAGTCGCGCTGGTCGCGCTTGCCCGTCTCGCCCTCGCCCTCGGGCTGGCGCAGGTCGTCCAGCTTCTGGTTGGAGAGCGCCAGGTAGGCGGGGTACGACTTCACGTCGAAGTAGACGTTGCCGTCGGCCGCGTAGGCGTGACCCTTCTCGATGAGCCCCCGCATCATCTCGATCATCTCGGGGATGTGCCCGGTGGCCCGCGGCTCGACGGTGGGCGGCAGGCACCCGAGCGCGTCGTAACCGTCGTTGAAGGCGCGCTCGTTCTCGTAGGCGATCTGCCACCACGGCGTACCGAGCTCGCGCTCCTTGGCGATGATCTTGTCGTCGATGTCGGTGACGTTGCGGGCGAAGGTCACCTGGTAGCCGCGGTAGGCGAACCACCGCTGCATGATGTCGAAGTTGAGCCCGGACCGGATGTGTCCGATGTGAGGCGCCGACTGGACGGTAGCGCCGCACAGGTAGATCGAGACACAACCCGGTACAAGCGGGACGAAGTCGCGTACCTGGCGGGTGCTGGTGTCGTACAGACGAATGCTCACAGCGTCAAGCGTAGTGGGCGGCGGAGAGTGCCCCGCGACATTCCCCGGGAATGCGGGCCGCATCCCCCGGGGAAAAGGCCGGTCTCGACCACCGGCCGGAGCGGTCGGACCGGAGGGAGCGGCCCGGGCGGTCAGACCGGCCGGACGCCGACCGGGTGCCGGTCAGCTGCCGGTCCGCAGCCGTCAGATGCCGCCGACCACCTTGCGCGGAGAGAGCCGGACGACCACCCGGACGTCGTCCGGGCCGTCCCAGGTGTAGCTGTCCACCCCGCGGTACTTGGCGGCCAGCTCGTCGATCAGCTTCTTGCCGCCCTCGGTGGTCATCGTCACCGAACCGCGCGCCTCCAGGTACTCGTAGGGGCTCTCCGGCGGGTTGATCAGGAGCGAGACGCGCGGGTCCTTCACCAGGTTGAGGTGCTTGCGACGGCCCTCGACGGTGGAGAACAGGATGTCGTCACCGTCCCGCTTGACCCAGACCACCGAGGACTGCGGGCTGCCGTCCGGCTGGATCGTGGACAGCACGGCGAAGCTCTTGCCGTCGATCAACGCCTTGGCCTTGTCGGAAAGTTCGACTCCCATCGGAAACCTCTTCTCATCGGCGGCGGTACGGCCCGGGGGCGAGCTCCACGCGGGCCCGGGTCGCACCCTACCGATTCGGGCCCCCACGGCACCCGGTGAACACCCGTCAGGCAGCGTCTATTTCCGGCCCGCCGCCCGCCGCCCGGCTCGACGCGGCCGGCTCAACGCCGTTCGTACACCAGGGCGGTGGCGATCGCGGCCAGTCCCTCGGCCCGGCCGGTCAGCCCCAGGCCGTCGGTGGTGGTGCCGGAGACCGACACCGGCGCGCCGACCGCCTCGGACAGCACGCCCTGGGCCTCGGCCCGCCGCTTGCCGATCTTCGGCCGGACGCCGATCACCTGGACCGACACGTTGCCGATCTCGAAGCCCGCCTCGCGGACCAGCCGGGCCGCCTCGCCGAGCAGCTTCACCCCGGAGGCACCGGCCCACTCGGGGCGGTCGGTGCCGAAGTGGGCGCCCAGGTCGCCGATTCCGGCGGCCGAGAACAGCGCGTCGCAGGCGGCGTGCGCGGCGACGTCCGCGTCCGAGTGCCCGGACAGCCCGAACTCCGCGTCCGGCCACTCCAGTCCGGCCACCCAGAGCGGGCGGCCGGCCTCGAAGGCGTGCACGTCGGTGCCGATCCCCACCCGGGGGATCAACGGCTCAGTAGTCATCGGCGGCCCTCCGGCGGGCGAGTACGGCCTCGGCGAGCACGAGGTCCAACGGGCGGGTGACCTTGAACGCCTCCTCGTGGCCGGGCACCACGACGACCCGGCCGCCGTAGCGCTCCACCAGGCCGGCGTCGTCCGTGACCGCCGGGGCGTCGGCGCCGCCCGCGGCCTCCTCGGCCAGCGCCTTGGCGTGCACCTCCACCAGGGTGGCCCGGTCGAAGCCCTGCGGGGTCTGCACCGCGCGCAGGGTGGCCCGCTCGGGCGTGTCGACGACCGGCTCGGGGCGCCCCGGGCTGGGCTCGACCCGTTTCACGGTGTCGGCCAGCGGCACCGCCGGCACGACGGCGCACGCCCCGGCCCGGACGGCGGCCGCGACGGCGTCCACCACCTCCACCGGGACCAGCGGACGGGCCGCGTCGTGCACCAGGACGATCTCCACGTCCTCCGGGATCGCGGCCAGGCCGAGCCGGACCGACTCCTGGCGGGTCGCGCCGCCGGCCACCACCCGGATGTCCTTGCCGTCCAGGCCGTGGCTGTCCAGCAGGGCCACCACGTCGGCCACCCCGTCGGCGGGCGCGGCGACCACGACCAGGCCGACCGCCCGGCTGCGCGCCAATGCCCGTACGGCGTGCACCAGGAGCGGGACGCCGCCCAGTTCCCGCAGGGCCTTCGGGGCGCCGGGCCCCAGCCGCTCACCGCGTCCCGCGGCGGGCACCACTGCTGCTGCGACTGCTGCTGAGGCGTTCAGGTTTCACTCCTTCGGCGAAGTGGGTATGGCCTTGGCGTGCCCGGCGGGCGCACGGACCCCTTCCGAAGAGTCACGGTCCACTGCCTGCCGCACAGCTCCGCAGAAACGGTCTTGCAGGCCTGGACGGGCTCGGGCGGGAGACGTCGTCCGGACACGCCTCAGCGCCCGGAGTGCCACTGCACCACCCCTGGACGTTCCGTCCTGGGAGCGGCGCGCCGGCACCGGGCGCTGTGAGCGGTTGGGCGGCAGCCCGACTGCACTACGAGGCGAGGACCTCGTCGAGCAGCGTCTCCGCCTTGTCCTCGTTGGTGTTCTCCGCCAGCGCGAGCTCGCTGACGAGGATCTGGCGCGCCTTCGCGAGCATCCGCTTCTCGCCGGCCGAGAGACCGCGCTCGCGCTCGCGACGCCAGAGGTCGCGCACAACCTCGGCGACCTTGATAACGTCACCCGAGGCGAGCTTCTCCAGGTTCGCCTTGTAGCGACGGGACCAGTTGGTCGGCTCTTCGGTGTAGGGTGCGCGCAGCACCTCGAAGACCCGGTCCAGACCCTCCTGGCCGACTACATCGCGCACGCCGACGAACTCCGCGTTCTCGGCGGGCACCCGGAGCGTCAGGTCTCCCTGCTGCACCTTGAGCACCAGGTAGGTCTTGTCCACACCTTTGATCTGGCGAATTTCGATGGCCTCGATCAGCGCGGCCCCGTGATGGGGGTAGACCACCGTGTCGCCAACCTTGAACGTCATGTGACAGGACCCCTTCCGTGGCTTTCCAGAATAACACGCCTCGCGGCGCACCCGAAGGGCGTTTTCGCAGGTCAGGGCGGGTCTCGGGGCTTGACAAGCACCCCCATGACGTGCTGCGACCGGTGTTCGACGGGAGCTTCCCGCAGGTCGGAGGCGGTTCCGGCACCTGACGAAACCCTTGCGCAACACCCCCGCAACCGTGATTGGATCTTGAGCTTTCACCCCTTTACGGGTCGTGATCAGATCGTTATTCGATCTTGGTCGAAGCTTGTCCTCGAAGCCCGCCTCGGCGGCGCGGCTCCGGGAGCGTCCTCGGAACGCACCCGGATCGCGTCCTCGAAACGCACCCGAACGGGCTCGGAGCGCACCCCGAACGGCGTAGGAGCGCCGCCCCAGGGGCCCCGGAACGCGGCGCCCGTAGCGCCGGACGACCCGCCGGGAGCCCCGGGAGTGCGACACAGGGACCACCCCGTGAGGAGCGCATAAGTGAGGTCGATAATCTGAGGCCTGACCTGTCGACACGTGACCTATAGGAGAAGCCGCCGCCGTGAGCCGCAGCCTTCGACGCGGCAGCATCGCCGCCATCGCCGCCATCGCCATCGCCTCGCTGTCCTCCTGCGCGGCCGGCAACACACCGGACACCCTGCAGATCAAGCCCGACAACGCGGCGGCGACCGTCGGGACGAACCTCCGGCTGAACAACATCGTGCTCGTCACCGGGATGGGTACCTCGGCCGACTACACGGGCCCCGCCAACGTGGTCGTCAACATCTCCAACACGGGTGCCACCCCGGCCGAGCTGCAGTCGATCACCGTCGGCACCAGCAGTGCCACCTTCGCGGACGCCGCCGGCGCGCCGCTGTCCAGCATCGTCGTCCCGGCCGGTGGCTCGGTGGTGGTCGGCGGCCAGGGCAACCCGTCCGCCTCCGTCCCCGCGGCCTCCGTCCACATCGGCGGCTTCGCCACCACCACCTTCACCTTCAAGGACGGCCAGAAGGTCGACGCCGAGGCCGGCGTCAGCCCGGACACGGGCCCCGACGGCCGCGGCCTGTACAACGGCTTCGGCCCGACCCCGTCGGCCACGCCCTCCAGGAGCGCCACCCCGGCCTCCCCTGGCGCGACCACCCCGGCGGCCACCGCGGGCGCGACCACCTCGGTCGCCCCCGGCACCCCAGCGGCCGGCGCTCCCACCGCCGCGACCACGCCGTCCGGTACCGCCACCGCGCCGGCGACCGCGCCGGCCGCCGCTCACTGACGCGAGGCACCGCCTCCCGCGCGCCCGTTCGGGGCACGCGGGAGGCCTGCTACGCGGAAGGCCCCCACCGGCTGGTGGGGGCCTTCCGCGTGGCGGAGGTCCTGCGGTCCGCGGTCCGCGGCTCGCGGTGTGCGGGCTACGGCTTGCGGCTTGCCGTGCGCGGGCTGCGGCTTACGGCTCGAACTTGTAGCCGAGGCCGCGGACGGTGACGAGGTAGCGCGGCGCGCCCGGGTCGGGCTCGATCTTGGCCCGCAGGCGCTTCACGTGGACGTCCAGGGTCTTGGTGTCGCCGACGTAGTCCGCGCCCCAGACCCGGTCGATCAGCTGCATGCGGGTGAGCACCCGGCCCGCGTTGCGCAGCAGCATCTCCAGCAGGTCGAACTCCTTGAGCGGCAGGTCGACCTTGGCGCCGTCCACGGTCACCACGTGCCGGTCCACGTCCATCCGGACCGGGCCCGCCTCCAGGGCGCCCGGGCCGCCGCCGTTCTCGCCCGCGCCGCCGTCCTCGCCGCGGCGGCGCAGCACCGCGCGGATCCGGGCGACCAGCTCCCGGGTGGAGTACGGCTTGGTGACGTAGTCGTCAGCGCCTATCTCCAGACCGACGACCTTGTCGATCTCGCTGTCCTTGGCGGTCACCATGATCACCGGGACGTTGGAGCGCACCCGGAGCTGGCGGCAGACCTCGGTGCCCGGAAGACCCGGCAGCATCAGGTCGAGCAGGACGAGGTCCGCGCCGTTGCGTTCGAACTGCTCCAGGGCGTCGGGGCCGGTGGCGGCGACGGCCACCTCGAAGCCCTCCTTGCGGAGCATGTACGAGAGGGCGTCGCTGAACGACTCCTCGTCCTCGACCACCAGTACTCGGGTCACGATCGGGCCTCCGGGGCAAGCTTGGTTGGGGTTGTCAGGGGTTCTTTCCGCTCCCCGGCGGGGAGCGGACGGGCCGTGCCGTGCGGACGGTCCGTGGTGAGGGTTCGTGGGGCGGTGCCGGCGCCGCGCTCGTCGTCGCCGGGCTCGGCGTCGCCGCGCTCGGCGGTGGGCTCCTCGGCGTCGGGCCGGTCGTCGGTGGGCCGGTCGTCGGCGCCGGTGAGCCGGTCGTCGGTGAGCGGGTCGTCGCCGGGCCGGTCGTCGGCGGGCGCCTGTCCGGCGGGCAGGCGGAGGGTGAAGGTGGAGCCCTGGCCCTCGACGCTCCACACCGAGACCGTGCCGCCGTGCGAGGCGGCGACGTGCTTGACGATGGACAGGCCGAGGCCGGTGCCGCCGGTCTGCCGGGAGCGGGCCGGGTCGACCCGGTAGAAGCGTTCGAAGACCCGCTCGCGGTCCTTCTCGGAGATGCCGATGCCCTGGTCGGTCACCGAGACCTCGATCAGCTCGCCGTCCGCCTCGCCGAGCGCCGCGGCGCTCGAGATCCGCCGGGTGGCGATCGCCACCCGGGTGCGGGGCGGGCTGTAGTTGACGGCGTTCTCCACCAGGTTCCCGAGCGCGGCGGCGAGCTGCCCCCGGTTGCCGTGCAGGTAGAGCCCGGCGATGCCGCCGGCCGCGATCAGGATCTGCTTGGCGGCGGCCTGCTGGCGGCAGCGGTCGATCGCCTCGGCGATCAGCTCGTCCACCGCGACCGGCTCCGGGTCGACCATCAGCCGGTCGTCCTGGACCCGGGAGAGGTCGATGATCTCCTGCACCAGGCTGGCCAGGCGGGTCGCCTCGACCTGCATCCGGCCGGCGAAGCGCTGCACCGCCTCCGGGTCGTCGGCCGCGTCGGCGACCGCCTCGGAGAGCAGTGACAGGGCGCCCACCGGGGTCTTGAGCTCATGGCTGACGTTGGCGACGAAGTCCCGGCGGACGGCCTCCACCCGGCGGCGCTCGGTCTGGTCCTCGACCAGCACCAGCACCAGTCGGGAGCCCAGCGGGGCGACCCGGACCGACACCGCGAGCGGCTCGGCGGCGCGGGCCGCGCCGGGGCGGGGCACCTCCAGCTCGACCTGCCGGATCTCGCCGTCCCGGCGGGTGGCGCGGGCCAGCGCGAGCATCGGGTCGACGGCGACCGCGCCGCCGCGCACCAGGCCCATCGCGTAGGCGGCCGAGCTGGCCTTGACCACCTCGTCGCCCTCGCCCAGCACGATCGCGCAGGAGCGGAGCACGGAGAGTACGGTGTCGACCCCCGGCGGGAGCAGGGGTTCCGGGGTGCCGGTGCCCAGTGCCTGGTACCGGCCGTAATGCCTGCCGCCGGGTTGCCTGCCCTTGGCCTGCTCGCGCTCGCTCCAGCGGAAGGCGATGGAGGCGGTGAGGCCGACGCCGAGCCCGGCTATGGCACAGGCGGCGGCAGCGGCCACGTTCACGTCCATGTGGTCAGCGTAAGCGCACGGCCAGGGCACTTCCCAAGGGCTGGATCAAGGCATCGACCGCGCGTTGCCGAGAATTCACCTTCACGTAGCTGCTGATTCACCACACCGGCCGTACCCCGTCGCCCGAACGGCACACAGTTGGCCGTGCAGCCCGTGTGGGAGAGAACGGCGCGCCCGTCAACGGCCACCGTCTCAGGTGTGCGCGTACCATTCGCGCCACCAGCAGCGGTCACCCGGAGGCCGGAACGACGGTCGGACGGGCTGACCGGTCGGCACCGCCACCGACACAGCTACTGAGGAGAGAACATGCGCGACGCGTACCACGAGGAACTGGACTCGATCGGCGACGGCCTGATCGAAATGGCCCGGCTGGTCGGCTCGGCCATGGGACGGGCCACCACCGCCCTCCTCGACGCGGACCTGGCGCTGGCGGAGAGCGTGATCGCCGCCGACGAGAAGGTCAACGAGCTCCACCACGAGCTCGAGAACCGCGCCATCGATCTGCTCGCCCGGCAGCAGCCCGTCGCCACGGACCTGCGCATCGTGGTCACCTCGCTGCGGATGAGCGCCGACCTGGAGCGCTGCGGGGACCTCGCCCGGCACGTCGCCAAGGTCGCGCGGATGCGCTACCCCGAGACGGCCGTGCCCTCGGACCTGCAGTCCACCGTCCTGGAGATGGGTCAGCTCGCCCAGCGGCTGGTGGCCAAGGCGGGTCTGGTGATCGCCACCAAGGACGTCGACAAGGCCCTGGAGCTGGAGCAGGACGACGACGCCATCGACAGCCTGCACCGCGAGCTGCTGTCGCACCTGATCGACGAGCGCTGGCACCACGGCATCGAGACCGCCGTCGACCTCACCCTGGTCGGCCGGTACTACGAGCGCTTCGCGGACCACGCGGTGTCGATCGCCAAGCGCGTGGTGTACCTGGTGACGGGCGAGCACGTGGCCGAGTTCGTGGCCGCCAACGGAGCGGCGGAGACCGTCGAGGCGGGATGACCGGCGAGGGAGCTGACGGTTGACGGTCGGGGCGGGGTGACCGCGCTCCTTTCCGGTAGTGAGTAAACCTGCGGCGAGGGTGGTGTTGGCGCACGCGCCTCCGTGCGTCCCACCACCGCGCGCCCGTTGACGCTCCCTCCGATCGGCGGCTTCACTCGACGTTGGGGGCACAGGAGTGCGCCCGTCAGAGGAGGGAAGAGCTCGATGAAGGCCAACCCGAGCCGACCGGCAACCGCCCATGACCCCGTCGAGCCGCCCGCCCCGAAGCTGCTGCCCGTCCTCGCGGCCGGCTGCGGCTGCGGCCCGGGCTGCGGCTGCGGCTGCCAGTCCGGCGCGCCCTGCCAGTGCGGCGGCGCGGACGGCGGCTGCTGCGGCGGCCACTGAGACGGCCGCCGCCGAGGCGTCCCGGGGTGCACGGCCGCTCGGCGGCCGTGCACCCCGTCGTTTCCGGTGCTTCCGGCCGGGTCCCGGGCGGTCCCGGCCGGTCCGGCCCGGGCCCGACTGCCGAGGTCAGAAGCGGACGTCGCTGCAGGAGGAGAAGGCGTTCCCGGTGTCGGCGATCGTCCAGACCGCGACGACCACCTGGTGGCCGGTGCGCCCGCTGGGGAGGGTCGCGGTGTGGCTGAGCGTGCCGGGCACCTGCCGGCCGTTGTACGGGACGGTGAGGAAGGGCGTCAGGTCCAGGTTGGCCCGGGTGACCGGCTGGCCGGCGTCGTAGCCCGGCTTGGTCAGGTAGTACTTGAAGTCGGTGGTCGCGTGCCGGGCGGTGAACTTCCAGGTGAAGGTGAGCCGCTGGCCCGCCGTCACCGCCGTGGTCGGCCAGGCGCCGCCGTGCGGGTCGTCCAGCTCGGCGAAGCGGGCGTTGCCGCCGGCGCAGATGGTGCCGTCGGAGGGCCCGGCGGCCGGGAAGCCCTTCGGGCCCTCGACGCTCTGCGGCTCCCACTGGATGTCACCGCAGTCCCACGGCACGGCGCCCGCGTCCGCGTCGCAGAGCGCGGCCCGGCTGGGCGGCGTCGTGATGTAGCCGTGGGACTGGGCGGGGAAGGCCAGGGTGAGCGGGATCGCCAGCGCGGCGACGGCCGCTCCGACCAGATGACGTGTGCGCATGGTGCTCCTCCGTGGGGGTGGATGGAGAGTGCACCGGGGCGCAGACGCGCGCGCGTGGGGGTGCGGCGGCCGTGACCTGGGGAAATCCTTGGCATGCCTGCGCCATCCCGGTGCCCTCACGGTAGGAGCCGGCGCCGCCACCCGTCAATGGTCTGAACCACTTTGCCGAGCCCAACTCCCCCTGCACATCAGCGGGTTGGCCGGGTATCCGGTTGATCGGTCGGCCGGTTGAACGACGAGGGCCCCACCCCCGGTGGGACCGGGAGCGGGGCCTCGGGCTGTCGGGCCTAATTCCGGCCCTCGCTCTCGTCCTACTTCTTGCCCTGGGTCTGGCCTGTCGATTTTGCGGGCCTGATCAAGGGGCTCTGAGCTGGGCTTGAGGGGTCGGCAGTTGTCATCGCTGGCCATCCTTGATCGACGCCGGACGGCCCACAGACGGCCCAGAAGCTAGCGTCGCCCCACCTGGGCGGCGCGCTTGCCGCCCAGGAGCATCGCAGCGAGCGCAGCGCTGTCGACAAGCGCCTGGTGCAGATACCCGGCCGGCACCGCGAGAACGATGACGACCACAATGACGGCGACAGCCCACGGAAGCCCGTCGACAGTTGACAGGGGATGCGGGGCAGGGGTCAAACTCATAGGGATGCCTCCACGGCGTCA
The DNA here is from genome assembly GCF_055569215.1 of Kitasatospora sp. NPDC029312. Lineage (NCBI taxonomy): Bacteria > Bacillati > Actinomycetota > Actinomycetes > Kitasatosporales > Streptomycetaceae > Kitasatospora > Kitasatospora sp. NPDC029312. The sequence continues at coordinate 103,629 of NZ_JBVHXY010000013.1, forward strand.
GCAGCCCGCACGCGTCGCTCTTGGCTTGGACCCCCTGAGCGGCGTGCGCGGGCTTTTGCTTGAGCCCCCATGATGGCCAGTCACCACCCAGGCGGCGCAACCGCACGCACATCAGGAAGGAGATTTGTCCGCCGTGAATCTGAGCGGTAACTCATCATGACTTCGATGGCGCCAAGCCAACGCCAACCCTGCCCGCGACCTGGGATTCTCTGGGACTCATACCACACGCCCCCGACAAGCCATGACAAGAGAATGGGTACCATGGAGAATGCATTGAAATCTTTCCCACTAAATGCCCGACTTTGTCACTAAAAAGCTTAGTGGCACAGATCACATGGGAAATTTCACGCGCCATGGCGCGTCGACCCGAAGGAATCTCATTCAGGGCAACTGACAGAAGGCCACGACAGCATCGTCGCCGGACTTGAAGCGCGGCCAGCGAAGCCCATCCGGGTCAGTGGCTTCAACCTTCCGAACCTCCGAAATCAGCCCGTCCGCGCCAGCCTCTCGGAGCGTCACGAATACGTCTGCCCACGATGCAGCTCGGTACTCGGTGACGAGTCGCGAGGCCCCGTCGGACAGGACGGCCGCCGCCCGGACGTCGGCCAGCGGCACCACGCCCGTGATCGCATGGCGTGCGGCTTCGCCGTTGGAGGTAGCCACCCAGTAGCCGTCAATGGTGTTCCGGGTGAGTCGCTGGGCCACGACCATCCTGCGGACGGCCTCCGTGTGCTCGGGTGTCCCGGTGGGGAACCGTTCCGTCTCCGCGCGGAGTTCGGGCACCACGGTGTCAACCCGCAGGTCGGTGACCATCTGGTAGCCGTCGGCCCGCTCGAAGACGATCGGTGAGTCGGCGAGGACCAGGTAGTCGAAGTGCTCGGCCCCGGCCCGCAGGATCGAGACTGTTGCCGATGGCGTACCGGGGTTGCCGAGGTCGCACCCGGGGTGAAGCGCGGCCACCTGGTCGAGGGCCTGCTCTAGCCCGTCGGCCAGCGGCCGGCCGGACTCTGCCAACGCGGCCATCAGGTGACCACCCAACTGGGCGACGTACCAGGGGACTCCGTGACGACAGCCGGTGTCGAGCCCGGCCGTGCTCAGGCCGTCCAGGACCACGGCGAGCGTGGGCGTGGCCGCCACCCAGTCTTCGTTGGGGTTTGCGCCGCCCGGAGCGGTGGCGATGGAGACGCGCATCTGTCAGCCTTCGTGTCGGTAGATCGGAGTGACCCTGCTGCTCTCCAGAACTTCCAGAGTCTCCGGGTCGTAACGGCAAGAGATGAGCGTGGAGAAACGCTTCGCCCGAACCTCCCGGTAGAGCTCACCGAGGTGGTTCTCCAGGTAGTGCACGACGCCGTTCGCGCCGATCGCGTGGATGCCCGCGATGTACAGGAAGGTCCCCTTGCCGTCGAGGCGGGGAAGCCGAGCGAGGTAGCCGACATCGCCGGCCGTGCCGTCCACGTCGAGCGGGGAGCGGTACTCGGTCTCGGTGTGCAGGTCCACCAGGTGCCAGGCCGAGTCCTTGCGAAACCGCAGGTTGTCGTCACCTTCGAGCACCTGGGCCACGATCGGGGACAGCCGCGGCCCGCAGATCACGACCAAGTGCTCGCGGTTCAGGTTCACGATGCCCGACGGCGGGATGACCTCGTAGGCGGAATCGAGCTTGAGGCCCGTGAACATCCCCCGCAGGTGCTCGTAGTTGTTCAGATCTTCCCTGGTCACAACCTGGCTTGGGTTCTCCTCCAGGGACTTCCCCGCCTCGTACTTACCTCCGACCGCGACGATCATCGGCCCTAGCCCAAAGAACGCTCGCTCGGGCGCGGGGCCGGCGGACGCGAGCTGCCCGACACGCCCACGGCTTACGCCAAGCAGGGCAGCGATTTCGGTCTGCGACATGCCTGCCGCCGACGCCTCCTCGATGGCCTCCCGGCGGACGCGGGACAGCTCGACCACCCGATTCTGGTAGTCGGCCATCAGGGCAATCGCCGCCTTGGCCCGTTCGATCGGGACGGCCACGTTGGCCACCCGCTCAAGCTCCTCGTGCATCGTGATCCCTTCCACCGCTTAGGGGGGCGAAGCAAGCCTACCGCTAGAGGGGCTTGACGCACAGCAAGGTCCTGCCTACCTTGGGTATCGCGAAGAAGCGAAAGCCCCCCTAAGCAGCACCGGAGTGGCCTTAGCGCTTCTCCGACCTGCCCAAACGCAGCGAAGCGGCGCCCCAACCGCCAAGTCAGTACGCCGCTTCGTGCCCCGGTGAAGGGAGTTCCATCATGCACGCTTCGCTCACCACTCAGCCGTCCCTGACCCTCGACGGGGTGGAGGAGAACGTCTCGCTGTTCGGCGAGGCGGACTCGGGCGAGATCGAGCCGCGCCTGTCGGTGCGGGTGTCGGTGTCGCTGCGGTTCTTCGACATGGTGGGCCTGTTGGCCTTCCATCCGGCGATGATGCTCACCGCGTCGGACCTCCAGCGCTCCGACGCGCTGGCCGAGGCCCTGCGGTTCGCGATCGTGGACTCCAATGCGTCCCAGATCGAGGAGTACGCGGAGCTGGCCCGCGCCGCGCTGTCGCACCCGCGCCGGTCGTTCCACGCGTACACCAAGCTGGTGGCCGAGGCCGTGGCCCGCACGTTCGGCATGACCGCCCCGCAGCCGCCTGCCGCTCCGGCGCTGTCCCTGGTGGCCCCGGCCGGCCGCAAGGCGGTGGCGGCGTGAGCACCCTGGCGACGAACACGGCGGGCAACGCGCGGCTGCGGGCCGCTCTGGTGGCCTCGAAGATGACGATCGAGGGCCTGGCCCGCGAGGTGGGCATGGACCCGCGCACGGTGGAGCGGTGGCTGAACGAGCCTGGCCGCAGCCCGCACGCCCGCCACGCCCACGCGGTGGCCAAGCTGCTGCACGTCGACCCGTACGCGGTCTGGCCGACCCTCGGCAGTCGCCGAAAGACCAGCGCCCAGCCCCGGGACGAGCTGCTGGCCTGGTACCCGACCCGGGGCGCCGCCCCGGCCGGTCTGTGGGCCACGCTGCTGCGCGGCGCCAGCGACCGGATCGACCTGGCGCTGTCCTGCGGATTGTTCCTCACGGACGCCGTTCCGGACCTGGTCGCCCTGCTGGCCGAGCGCGCCGCCGCCGGTGTCCGGGTGCGGCTCGCGCTGCCGGACCCGACCATGGCGCCGACGCAGAACGAGGCCACTCGCCTGCTGCTGGTCGAAGACCTCTACGCCGCCCTCCAGGACGTTCCCGGTATGCGCCTAGTCCGCCACGGCGGCATCGCGAACGACGTGGTGCGGGCGGACGAGCAGCTGTTGGTGATGCCGAAGGTGGACGGCTGCCCGCCGGCCGCCGCCCCGGTCCTGCACCTCAAGCGCCTGGAGCACGCCCCGCTCACCGGCGCCTACCTCCTCGGCCTGGACCACGTCTTCACCACCGCCACGCCGCTGGTGAACACCCGCCGACTCGCCGCCGCCTGACACCGGCTCGGGTGAGCGCTCACCGACGCTCACGGGCGCTCACGACCCGCTCACCCGACCAGTCGGCCGCCCCCGTTTCAACCCCGGTCGGCCGACTTTCAGGGGCACGCACGGGGCGGTGAACACCCGACTGTTCACCGCCGCTCACGGAACCGTTCCCGGCGCTACCCGCCGACCGTTCCCGCGCTCACGGGAAGCGTTCCCGCCCTTTACCCCCAGGCATCGGTCGTCCCCTGACCAGGCTTCACAGGCCGACCGTTACCCGACTCGCTCACCGGTGAACATCCCAGCCGTTCACCGGTGAGCGCCCCGACTTCCAGCCCGACTCCCGACCCTTGCAGGAGCAGCTGTGACCAGCCACGACGGGGCCGACTCCCGCCCCCAGGAACCTCCACCACCCGGACCTGAAAAGCCGACCGCCAGTGCTGAAACCGGCGCCGCCGTGAGCGGTGAACGCCCTGCCGTGAGCGCCGTTCAGTCGGGTGCTCACCGCTCCGTTCACCCTGCCGGTGAAGTGTTCACCGGCGCGGTTGAAGCCCCGGCCCGTGCCCTTGAAACGGCCACCGGCGGACCTGAAACGGGCCCGTCCGTGAGCGGTGAACACGTCGCCGTGAGCGCCGGTGAGCGCCCGGTGAACACCCCTGCCGCCGGTGCCGCTGAAACGCCCGCCGGTGTCCTTGAAGCGGACCTGGACGTCGCTGAAACGGTGCTGCTGCCCGACCCGATCGCGCTCCCCGCGCCGATCCGGGATGCGCACCGCTCCACCGCCCGATGGGCCGCCGACCGGTTCGTGAGCGCGCTCCGCAGGATCAGCCCGGCCGTGGTGCTCGACCGGTGGGGACAGCCCGTCGGCATCCCCGACTACGGCTCCCCCGCCTTCGCCGCCCTCCCGCCGGGCGACCCACGCCGCGAGGCCGCGCTCATCACCGCCGCCGAAGCCTGGCGACAGCAGGCCGAACAGCTCCCGCTCCACCTCAACGCCAGTCTGCGCACGGAGATGGTGCTCGGCGAGCAGGCCCGCGCCGCGTGGGTGGCCGAGGACGAAGCCTCCTGGAAGGAACTGGTGCGAACAGTGCGGGCATGGTCCAGCCACCCCAGCGCACTGGAGCTGGCCGAGCAACGCACCCGCGCCGCCGAAGCCGCCCACCGCCCCGTGAACGCCTCCGCCGGGTGGCCGCCGGTGGCCATCCCCGGCCGCCCTGGCTGGCACCGCCACCGCCACCCCACCGGCCGACAGGTCGACCTGCCCGACACCCAGCCCCTCGCGGAGAGCGCCTGATGCCCGTCGAACTCCACCTCGCCACCACCAGCGACGGCCGACCACAGACCCGACCGAACCCGATGTACGACCCGGCGCCCGGGATCGACCGTCCCTCGCGGCCGGGCCCGGTGCCGGACCCGGAGGTGTTCTGCGGCTGGGTCGGCGACACCGTCCGCGACCTCGACCCGACCACCGAGGCCGACCCGGTCGGCGTCCTGGTGAACCTCCTGTCGGCCGGCGGGGCCGCGATCGGCCCGGGCCCGTTCATGTGGATCGGCAATGACCGCCACCCCGCCCTGATCTGGGCCCTCACCGTCGGCGCCACAGCCGCGGGCCGCAAGGGCGCCGCCACGAACACCGCCAAGCGGCTGTTCAAGGCCGCCGTCCCGGACTTCATCTCCTGCAACACGCGCTCCGGCCTGTCCTCCGGCGAGGGCCTGATCGAGATGGTCCGCGACGGCGACGGCGACAAGGACCCCGGCGTCACCGACAAGCGCCTGTGGGTCGTGGAGTCGGAGTACGGCGTCACCATGGCCCGGGGCCGCCGCGAGGGATCGTCGCTCAGCGGCATCCTGCGCCAGGCCTGGAACGGCGAAGACCTGGGCGTGATGAACCGGGACGCGTTGCACGCCACCGCGCCGCACATCGCCGTCGTCGGCCACATCAGCCCGCGTGAACTGCGGGCCAAGATGCAGGACGCCGAGATGGCCGGCGGCACCTACAACCGGTTCCTGCCGGTGTTCGTGCACCGCAACCTGCTCGACCCCGACGGCGAAGGCGCCCCCGACGGGCTGATCAACAACCTCGCCACCGCGTGGAAGACCGTCCTCACCGACGCCCGCCGCGTCGGCGAGGTCCGACTCGACGAGCAGGCAGCCCAGCTGTGGCGGGAGGAGGTCTACCCGGCCCTGTGCGGGGACGAGGGCGACGAAGGCCCCATCGCGGAGTTCACCGCCCGGGCCGCCCCCTACGCCAAGCGCGCCGCCATGGTCTACGCCCTCCTCGACCACACCGACCGCATCCGGGAAGACCACCTCCGCGCCGCCTGGGCCCTGGTCCGGTACGCCCGCGCCAGCGCCGCCCACATCCTCGGCCCCACCGCCGCCGCCAGCACCGGCGACCCGCACCTGGACAAACTCATCCAGGCCGTGAAGGCCGCCGGGGCGGGCGGGATGACGCAGTCCCAGGTGCAGGTGCTGTTGAAGCGGCTCAACGCCACCCAGCGCGCCGACGTCACCTCCCGGCTCTGCCAGCTGCCCGGCTTCGCCGCCGCCCAACTCTCCACCGGCGGACGCCAGCAGACCGTCTACCTCTACGCCCCGCCCGACTGACAGGCGGTCCGGAAAGGCCGGAAAGGCCGGAAAGCCTTCTGACCTGCGAAAACAGCTGCCGGAAAGTGGTCCGCAATGGTCCGGAAAGTGGCCCGCGATCCCCCGGCCCCGGACCTCCCGGACCCTTTCCGGACCATTCCGGACCACTTTCCGCCACGCAAAACCCCAGCTCAGACCCCTTTACGGCCTTTCCGGCCTTTCCGGACCACCCCCGAACCCGAACGGAGACCCTCATGACCCGCCCGACCGCCACCCGCGCCACCCGTCCGGTCATCCGTACCAGGGCAGATGCATCCGTCCCCGGAACGGATGACCGAACGGGTGTGACCCGGCCCCTGAGCTGCCACGACAACCCGCCAGAACGGATGGACGGATAACTCCGCGCCCACTGCTCTGGGTGCCCGATCCCCGCGATCCGGCACCCGGGCAAAGGACCCCGACGCCATCCGTCCCCGCCCAGGAAGGCCTGCCAGCATGCCCCGCACGCCCACCGTCCGCTTCGCCCAGCCGGCCACCGCGCTGGACGTCCCACCGGCCACCACAACCCCCCGGGCCCGCTCCCCACCATGCCGAGGAAGCCGCCCCCTCAGGCCATGGATGGCCCCTTCCAGGAGGACGCCGGACCGTTAGCGGCGCCGCTACCGCTAGCACCACCCCCCGCTAGCGCTAGCACCCCTGCTAGCGGCACAAACCGGCCCTGACCAGCTCGTTAGCAGATAGCACCCCTTGGGCCAGAACCCTCGAAACAGGCCTCAACCCCCGGGTCCGCACCCCACCGCCCGGCCGCTAGCCCCCCGCCGAACGGGCCGCCGCCCGGTAACTGCTCGCAATCTCCCCCCACCCACCCCCCACCCGGGAAATGCCATCCCCCACCCGCTCAGAGGCCCGGGAGAACGTTCTCCGGCCGGGTGGGGGGTGGGTGGGAGGTCACTCTCCGCGCTCATCATCACCACCCGCTCCGCCACTCCGGCCGTCCCAAGCACGCGCACACGCGTACGCGCGAGGAAGCTCGCAGCCGACACCCAGCGTCACCGAAGGACCGACCCTCGACCGTCAGGCCCCAGGTGTCAGAAATCGTCTGACGCCTCTGACGGCCAAATCCCTAGACCAACGCGCACGCGCGCGCGAGACACGCCCTTCTGACACCCACTTCTGACGGTCCTGACACCCCGCCAGGCGCCCATCCTGACGGCCCTGACACCCCCTCCGGTGCCGGACCTGACGCCTCTGACGCCCTCGGCAGAGCGCGCGACGGCCCGTTCTGGCGGTCCTGGCACCTCTGTCACCCGCCCTGACACCCCTGACGCCATCACCCACCGCACCCGCCACCGCCCCACACAAGGCCACACGCGAAGGGCCACACAGGCCCACACACCACCGTGTGCCCCACACACGGCGTGTACCCCGCTGACCTGCCCGTGTGACCCGTGTGGGGCACACACCCAACCCGCTCCAAGCCCGAAAACCGGCCCCAGGGGCGTACGCGACGCCCGCCGTGTGCCCCACACAACGCACCCAGGAGACCACCTTGGCCAACGCCCGCCCCCAGACCGGCACCGGACCCGCCATGGCCGCCCTGCCCGCCCGATTCCTCACCCCCGAGGACATCGCCGCGATGTTCGGCGTCCCGCTCGAGACCGTCTACCAGTGGCGCCGCAAGCGCACCGGCCCGCCCGCCTTCCGCGTCGGCCGGCACCTCCGCTACCACCCCGACTCCGTCGCCCAATGGGTCACCGACCAGACCCGACAGGCCGCCTGAGCCCACGTGCACCCCTCGCCCACCACCACAAGGAGCGGCCCCATGGCCGGACACATCCAAGACCGCTGGTACAAGACCGAAAACGGCCCCGACGGCAAGCCGCGGCGCGTCCGCACCGACCGCTACGGCACCGGCAAGCGCTACCGCGCCCGCTACGTCGCCCCGGACGGCACCGAGAAGAGCAAGAGCTTCCCCGACCGCCAGAAGCGCCAGGCGGAGGAGTGGCTGGCCCGGATCGAAGCCGACATGTCGCGCGGCCAGTACCTCGACCCGGCCACGGCGAAGACCACCTTCCAGGAGTTCGCCGAGCACTGGCTGAGGAGCCAGACCAGCGACCCCAACACGCAGGCCTCGATGCAGTCGCAGCTCCGACGGCACGCCTTCCCCAGGATCGGGGCCCGGCCGCTCACGTCGTTCCAGCCCAGCCACATCCGGGAGTTCGTCGCTGAGCTGGAGACCTCCGGCATGTCCGGGTCGTACGCCCGGGTCATCTTCTCCAACGTGCGGGCCGTGCTGAGCGCGGCTGTGGACGACGGCATCCTGCTCCGGAACCCGTGCGCCGCACAGACCGTGCGCCCGCCGGTCGTCGGCTCCCGACGGGTCGTCCCGTGGGAACCGGAGCGAGTCTTCGCCGTCCGGGAGGCCATGATCGAGCGGTATCGAGCGACGGTCGACGTCGGCGCCGGCTGCGGGCTCCGGCAGGGCGAGATCCTGGGCCTGGCCGTGGACGCGCTGGACTTCGACGCCAGCACGATGCACGTCACCCAGCAGCTCAAGCTGAGCCGGAGCAAGCCGGTGTTCGCACCGCCGAAGGGCGGGACGCTGCGGAGCGTGCCGCTCCCCCGACCGGTGGCCGACGCGCTCAGGGCCCACATGGAGCGGTTCGCGCCGGTGGAGATCACGCTGCCGTGGATGAAGGTCGGCGGACCGCCAGTCACGAAGAGCCTGATTTTCACCAGCACGTCCGCCGGGATCGTCTGGCGAGGCATGCTCAACGAGGACTACTGGAAGCCTGCGCTGGCCGCCGCCGGGGTCATCCCGACGCCAGGCAAGGGCGAGTCCTACGCGTCGGCCCGGGAGCACGGCATGCACGCGCTCCGGCACTTCTTCGCGTCGGTCCTGCTGGACGCCGGGGAGAGCATCAAGGCCGTCAGCGAGTACCTGGGCCACGCTGATCCGGGGCTGACGCTCCGGGTGTATGCCCATCTCATGCCTGACAGCCGGCACCGGGCCCGGAAGGCGATCGAGGAGGTCTTCAAGCCCCAAGATCACAAAGGCTGACGGCCCACAGACGGCCCGGAAATGAACACGGCCCCTCACCAGTGCCGAACGCGCAGGTGGGGGGCCGTTTCGGCAAGTGGCTTACTTCTTGCCCTGGTTCTTGACCGCCTCGATGGCCGCGGCGGCGGCGTCGGCGTCGAGGTAGCGGCCGCCGGCGACGACCGGCTTGAAGTCGGCGTCGAGCTCGTAGACCAGCGGGATGCCGGTCGGGATGTTCAGCCCGGCGATGTCGGCGTCGGAGATGCCGTCGAGGTGCTTGACCAGCGCGCGCAGGCTGTTGCCGTGGGCGGTGACCAGGACGGTCTTGCCGGCGGCGAGGTCCGGGACGATGGCGTCGTACCAGTACGGGAGCATCCGCTCGACGACGTCCTTCAGGCACTCCGTGCGCGGACGCAGCTCGCTCGGGATCTCGGCGTAGCGGGCGTCACCGGCCTGCGAGTACTCCGAGTCGTCGGCCAGGACCGGCGGCGGGGTGTCGTAGGAGCGGCGCCACAGCTGGAACTGCTCCTCGCCGAACTCGGCCAGCGTCTGGGCCTTGTCCTTGCCCTGCAGCGCGCCGTAGTGCCGCTCGTTCAGGCGCCAGCTGCGGCTGACCGGGATCCAGTGGCGGTCGGCCTTGTCCAGGGCGATCTGCGAGGTGCGGATGGCTCGGCGCAGCAGCGAGGTGTGCACCACGTCGGGGAACAGGCCCTCGGCGGCCAGGAGCTCGCCACCACGGGCGGCCTCCTTCTCACCCTTCTCGTTGAGGTCGACGTCGACCCAACCGGTGAACAGGTTCTTCTGGTTCCACTGGCTCTCGCCGTGGCGGAGCAGGATGAGTCGGTACGTCGTGTCAGCCATGGCGCCCAGCTTAGTGGAGGGCCGATAAACCCCTGGTGGTGACCTCGGGCGGCTGTGTAATGTGTGCCTCGGCTATCTGCCGCTTACGCTCGTCGGCTGACCGGGGGCCTGCCCGCGCTGCTCAGCGGACGCCTGCCCTCGGGAGCCCCCACATGCTCGTCGCCCAGGCCGCCGACACCCGGTTCCGAAGAATGGTCCGCGAGACGGCGGGCGGCTTGCCCCGGGAGTTCTGGTGGCTCTGGGTCTCGACGCTGGTCAACCGGCTCGGCGCGTTCGTGGTCACCTTCCTGTCGCTCTACCTCACCGTCGACCGGGGGTACTCGGCTTCCTACGCGGGCCTGGTCGCCTCCCTGTTCGGGCTCGGCGCGGCGGTCTCGTCGATCGTCGCCGGCATCCTGACCGACCGGATCGGCCGCCGGCCGACCCTGCTCGCCGCCCAGCTCGGCACGGCCCTGTTCACCGCCGTCCTCGGCTTCACGGACGGCCAGGTGGCGATCGCCGTGGTGGCCTTCCTGGTGGGCTTCTGCAACAACGCCACCCGCCCGGCCATCTCGGCGATCATCGCGGACATCATCCCGGCCGCCGACCGGGTCCGCGCCTACTCACTCAACTTCTGGGCGATCAACCTGGGCTTCGGCCTCTCCTCGGCCGTCGCCGGCCTGATCGCCACCTACGGCTACCTCACGCTGTTCCTGCTGGACGCGCTCTCCACGCTGCTCTGCGCGGTGGTGATCTTCGTCAGGATCCCGGAGACCAAGCCCGACACCCCGGCGGCGCAGGCGGACGAACCGGCGGTCGGCCTCGGCACGGTGATCCGCGACAGCCGCTTCATGGCGGTGGTCGGGCTCACCCTGCTGCTCGCCCTGGTGATGCAGCAGTCCTCCACCACGCTCCCGGTGGACATGGGCGAGCAGGGGATCACGTCCTCCCAGTACGGCCTGGTCATCGGCCTGAACGGGCTGCTGATCGTGCTGCTGCAGCTCCCGCTCACCCGGTGGGTCGAAGGCCGCAGTCGAACGGCCATGCTGGCGGCCGCCGCGCTGCTCATCGGCTGGGGCTTCGGCATGACGGCCCTCGCCGGGGCGTCGGCGTGGTTCTACGCCGTCACCGTGGTGGTCTGGACGATCGGGGAGATCGGCTACACGCCGACCCTGATGGGTCTCGTCGCCGAGCTGTCCCCACCCCAAGCGCGCGGCCGCTACCAGGGCGTCTACTCGCTCTCCTGGTCGCTCGCCCTGTTCCTCGGCCCGGCCGTGGGCGGTGTGGTGCTGGACCACGCCGGCGGCGGGGTGCTGTGGGGCGCGTGCGGGGTGTGCGGCACCGTCGCCGCGGCCGGGTACGCGGTGCTGGGGAGGCGGTCCGGTGGCCCGGCCGGCACCGGGGCCGTTACGGCCGTCGCGGTGGAGGCGCCCGTGACGGAGGCCGAGAAGGCTCCGACGGGCGCCTGAGCGGCCGGCCGGGGTCGGCCGACCGGCGGCCGGTCCGTCGGGGGCCGGTCCGCCGAGGGGCCGGTCCGTCGGCGGTCGGCCCCTCGGCGGTCGGTCAGGCGGCGGTCAGTCGGCGGCCGGGCCGGCCAGGTGGGCGAAGGCGGCCAGGTTGCGGGTGGACTCCCCGCGCTTGGTGCGCCACTCCCACTCGCGCCGGATCGCCGAGGCGAAGCCCAGCTCCAGCAGGGTGTTGAAGGGCTCGTCGGCGTTCTCCAGCACCGTGCCGAGCAGCCGGTCGACGGCGTCCGGGGTGAGCACCTCCAGCGGCAGCCGGCCGGCCAGATAGACGTCGCCGAGCGCGTCCATCGCGTAGGCGACGCCGTAGAGGCGGGTGTTGCGCTCCAGCAGCCAGCGGTAGACGGCCTCGTGGTTCTCGTCCGGGCGGCGGATCACGAAGGCGTTCACCGACAGGGTGTGGTCGCCGATCCGCAGCGCGCAGGTGGTGTTCAGCTTGCGGGTGCCCGGGAGGGTCGCCACCAGGGTGTACGGGTCGGTGGCGGCCGGCTCCCAGGCCACCCCGGCGTCGTCCAGGGCGGTGCGCAGGAGGGTCAGGGCCTCGTCCTTGGTGCGGATTGCCATGGAGGTGACGTTACTCGGCGGTACCTCCTTCCGGCAGCCCGGACGGGCCCGCCCCGCTCCCTCAGGTTCGGCGGCGGGCTCCGGCGAGGCGGCCGGCCGGGCGGGCCAGGCTCCCCGCGTACACCTCGGCGGTGGTCGCCGCGGCGGTGTCCCAGCCGAAGGCGGCCGCGTGCCGGGCCGCCGCCGCACCGCGCCCGGCCACCAGCGCCCGGTCCGTCACGTACGGCTCCAGCGCGCGGGCCCACTCCAGCGGATCGTGGCCGTTCACCAGGGTGCCGGACTCGCCGTCCCGCACCGCCACCGGCAGGCCGCCGACCGCCGCCGCCACCACCGGGGTGCCGCAGGCCTGCGCCTCCAGCGCCACCAGCCCGAAGGACTCGCTGTAGGACGGCATCACCAGGGCCGTCGCCGCGCGGTACCACTCCGCCAGCTGCGCCTGGCCGACCGGCGGGTGGAAGCGCACTACGTCGCCGATGCCCAGCTGGGCGGCCAGCTTGTGCAGGCTCTCCGGGCGGGCCAGCCCGGTGCCGGACGGCCCGCCGACCACCGGGACCACCAGTCGCTCGCGCAGCTCCGGGCGGGCCTCCAGCAGCGCGGCCACCGCCCGCAGCAGCACGTCCGGCGCCTTCAGCGGCTGGATCCGGCCGGCGAACAGCAGCACCGCGGCGTCCTGCGGCAGGCCCAGCCGGGCCCGCGCGGCGGCCGCGGCCCGGGGTCCGCCGGGACGGAAGACGTCCAGGTTCACCCCGGGGTGGACGACGGCCAGCTGGTCCGGCCGGGCACCGTAGTGCAGCGCCAGCTCGGCGGCCTCCTCGGTGGTGTTGGCGATCAGCCGGTCGGCCGCCTCGACCACCTGGGTCTCGCCGATCACCCGGGCCGCGGGCTCGGGCGTGTCGCCTTCGGCCAGCGCGGCGTTCTTCACCTTCGCCATGGTGTGCATGGTGTGCACCAGCGGCACCCCCCAGCGCTGGGCGGCCAGCCAGCCGACCTGCCCGGAGAGCCAGTAGTGCGAGTGCACCAGGTCGTAGTGGCCGGGGCGGTGGCCCGCCTCGGTGCGCAGCACCCCGTGGGTGAAGGCGCACAGTTGGGCCGGCAGGTCCTCCTTGACCAGCCCCTCGTACGGCCCGGCGGTGACGTGGCGGACCAGCACGCCCGGGGCCAGCTCGACGGTCGGCGCGTCGTCCGAGCAGATGGCCCGGGTGAACACCTCGACCTCGATGTTCAGCTCGGCCAGGCGCTTCGCCAGCTCGACGATGTAGACGTTCATCCCGCCGGCGTCCCCGGTGCCGGGCTGGTGCAGCGGCGAGGTGTGGACGCTCAGCATGGCTATCCGGCGCGGGCGGCGGCGGCCCGGGACGAGCGACTGGAGCCGGGCGCGCGCGGGCCCGGCGGACTGGGCACGGCGTACCGAACGGACGGGGTGCTGGATCACCTGGCTGAAGCCTCCTCGTGTGCGGCCCGTCTCGGCGGTCCGCGTGGACGGGCCGCCGCATGTCCGGTGTGCGCTGCCCCGTCCGGGCACACATCACCACCAGTGTGCCAACCACACGGCGGTCGCCCGGCATTCCCAGTCCGGCGGGTGAGCTGACAGGGACCGGCCAGGCGCCCCGGGCCGGGTGGCAGCCGCGCTGGTCAGGGGTGGTGCGGCGGCCGGTCCGACTACCCTTCTGGGCATGGCCGCCTCCTTCGACCCCACGACCACCGCGCCCGCCCGCGGGCGGACCGGCCGTCCGGTGGGGAACGTCACCCGGGGCACCACCAACACCAACCGGCTGCGCCGGATGGACCGCTGGATCGCGCACACCCTGGGCCGGGCCCTGCGCGCCGCCGAACGGCCGCCGGTGGCGGTCGACCTCGGCTACGGCGCGGCGCCGTGGACGGCCGTGGAACTGGCCGGACGGCTGCGCGCGGTGCGGCCGGACGTCCGGGTGGTCGGGATCGAGATCGAGCCGGAACGGGTCGCGGCCGCACTGCCGTACGCCGAGCCGCCGCTGCTCACCTTCCGGCGCGGCGGCTTCGAGGTGCCGCTGGACGGCGCCGCCCCGGCCCAGCTGATCCGGGCGGCCAACGTGCTGCGGCAGTACGAGGAGTCGGCGGTGGCCGCGGTCTGGGAGCGGCTGTGCGCCCGGCTCGCCCCGGACGGGCTGCTGGTCGAGGGCACCTGCGACGAGATCGGGCGGCGGCACGTCTGGGTCGCGCTCGGCCCGGAAGGGCCGCGCACGGTGACCTTCGCGGCCCGGCTGGGCGGCCTGGAGCAACCCTCCGACCTGGCCGAACGGCTACCGAAGGCACTGATCCACCACAACGTGCCGGGGCGGCCGGTGCACGCCTTCCTGACCGAGTTCGACCGGGCCTGGGCGGCGGCCGCGCCGTACGGGGCCTTCGGGGCGCGGCAGCGCTGGGTGGCGGCCTGCACGGCGCTGGCGGGCAGCTGGCCGCTGGTGGACGCCCGCGGGCGGTGGCGGCAGGGCGAGGTCACGCTGCCCTGGACGGCGCTCGCGCCGTAGCGGGCGGCCGCGGTGCCGAAGGCCGGTGGGCGAGGCCGTGCGGGCGGTGGCTACCGGATCTGGCGAGCGATGCACGGCCCTCACTCGAACGAGTTATCGAATATCTCTGGCGTGTTGACGCCCCCTCAGGCCACGATGGAAGCCGCCGAGCGGCGACACCACACGCCGCTCGGCACCCACTGCTGCACGACCGTGCCCAGCCGTCAGCCGTCCCGATCGAGCAGCTCCGCCAGGGCCTGTTCGAACACCCCGTACATCTCCGACCCGAACAGCACGAACCGCACCTCCGCCAGTTCCGCGCCCGCAGTCGCGTCGTCGCCGTCCAGCACCTGGGCGACGGTGCCGAGCGCGATCCGGGCCGCGTCCGCCGGCGGCCAGCCGAAGATCCCGGCCGACACCGCCGGGAAGGCCACCGTGCGCGCGCCCAACCCGGCCGCCACGCGCAACGACTCGCGATAGCAGGAGGCCAACAGCCCAGCCCGTTCCTCGTACTCCTCCGCCAGATACACCGGCCCGACGGTGTGCACCACCCAGCGGGCCGGCAGCCGGCCGGCCGTGGTCGCCACCGCGCGCCCGGTGGGCAGCCCCTTGCCCCAGTGCGAGGCCCGCAGCCGTCGGCACTCCTCCAGGATCTGCGGTCCGCCCTTGCGGTGGATCGCGCCGTCCACCCCACCCCCGCCCAGCAAGGACGAGTTCGCGGCGTTCACCACCGCGTCCACCCGCTGCTCCGTGATGTCACCCTCGACCAGGGTGATCCGTGGCACCATCTCCTGCCCCCTTCCCCGGCCCCGCCCGGCGGCTGCCGGGCGGGGATCCGAGCCGTCGTTCGAGTCCGATCACCACACCGCCACCGGCGTGGCAATAACCACAACGGCGCCGGTCGGCCAGAGAAATCCCCGGAGATCACGTTATGGTCGCGAGAAGTTCCCCGACGCGAGGTGCCAGGCGGGCACCGCGGACGGACGCCGACCGTTACGCAGTCGGGGAAAGGGAGGAACGACCGATGCCCGCAACGGGAGACGGGCGGGCACCTGCTGCCGCGGACCTGCCGGGCGCCCATGACGGCGCCCCCGTCAGCCATGCCCGTAAGCACCCGGCGACGACCGGACCGGCGACGGCGGCTCCCCCGATACCTCACCCCCGGTCGCAGGCGGTCCGGACCTCGCACGGCGGTCGGCGCCCCTCGCACGCGACCGAGCGGAACAGAACGACGCCCGCCGACGGCCCCGCCGACGGCGCCGCCGCGCCGCTGCGGCTGCTGGTCATCGAGGACGACGCCTCGGACGCCCAACTGATCAAGGCCGCGGTCGCCGACAGCGGCACCTCGATCGAGATCCACTGGGCCCGCGGCCTCGACCAGGCCGTCCAGCTGCTCGCCCAGGCCGCCCCCGCCTCCCGGCGCGGGCGCCCCCGCGGCGCCGAGTTCGGCTGCGTCCTGCTCGACCTCGCCGCCCCGGCCGACCTGCCGCACCCCGCCGACCCCTCGGACGGCCTGGCAGGCCTGCACGAGCTGCTCCGCCGCGCCCCGCACATCCCCGTCGTGGTGCTCACCGACGCCGCCGGAGCCGAACTCGGCGCGGCCGCCGTCGCCGCCGGCGCCCAGGACTTCCTGCTCAAGCACGAGACGGACGGCCCCCTGCTGGCCCGCGCGCTGCGCTACGCCGTCGAACGCAAGCGGGCCGACGAGTCCCAGCGCCGCCTCGTCGAGGCCGAGCTGCGCGGACAGGAGAACGCCCGGCTGCAGCGCCACCTGCTGCCCACCCCGCTGCTGGACGGCGCCGGGCTGTCCTTCACCCGGCGCTACCGGCCCGGCCGCCGCCGGGCCCTGCTCGGCGGCGACTTCTACGACGCCGTCCGCACCGACGACGGCACCGTCCACATCGTGATCGGCGACGTCTGCGGCCACGGCCCGGACGAGGCCGCGCTCGGTGTCGCCCTCCGGATAGCGTGGCGCACCCTCGTGTTCGCGGGCCTCACCGGCGAATCCCTGCTCACCACCCTCCAGCACGTGCTGGAGCACGAGCGGCGCAGCGACGAGATCTTCGCGACGCTCTGCATGATCGTCATCGAACCGGCCGGCGCCGACGGCGACCCCGGCTCCCCCGGCGCCGCCGAGCGGGCCCGGCTCTACCTCGCCGGGCATCCGGCGCCGCTGCTGCTCGGCCGCGACCACGCCCCGGTCTCCCTGCCCGCCGACCTCGCCGGGCCCGCGCTCGGCCTGCTGCCCTGCCACGACGGAGAGGCCGCCTGGCCCGCGCACGAGTTCGAACTCCGGTACGGGTGGCGGCTGTTGCTCTACACCGACGGCCTGATCGAGGGCCGGGTCGGGGCCGGGTCACGCCGTCTCGGCCAGGACGGGCTGGCCGATCTGGTCGCCGACCACCAGTCCGCCGGGCTGACCAGGGGCCGGCTGGTGGACAGCGTGATCGCCGAGGTGGAGGAGCTGAACGGCGGAGCGCTGACGGACGACGTCGCGGTGCTGTTGCTGGAACGCAATCCGGTGCAGCTGATCCTCGGCTGAGCCCTGAACCCTGAGAGGTGGCGGGCGGGCATGCGGGTCACGCCGCAGCCCGCGGAACACCGCAGCCCGGGCGGGGGATTCCCTGCCCGGGCTGCGGTCCGGAGTTGCGGTGCGGACCGCGATGCGAGGTCCGGTCGGCCGGGTCGGCTCACCAGGGGCCGTACGGACCGGTGTTGCTCTGGCCGCCCCGGCCGCTGCCGCCGGTCAGGGCCCGGATCGCCGGGCGCACGTCCACCACGTAGACGATCGAGGCGACCAGGCCCACCAGGGTGCCGATGCTGCCGAGGAAGTTCGCCCCGAAGAGCAGGTCCCACCCGAAGCTGATGGCGAGGATGGCCACCCAGAAGCCCTTGGTCTTCTTGTCCGCCGCGCGGTAGGCGTCCTCCCGGCGGGTGGCGGCGTCGAGCAGCGCGAAGAGCTTGTAGCCCAGGATGGCCACGGCCATCCACCAGAACGGGTTCAGGTAGGAAAAAGCCAGGATCTGGAACACTCCGGTCATCGCGATCTCCTACGTCTCTCGGGCTGCCGCACCCCCGCCGTCGCCCATCCTGGCACGGCGGCCGTCTGCAATGCTGCCAACGTTCCGCCGTCCCGGGACGTGCCCCGTCGGCCCGGGGGTCCGACGGGGTGCCGGGATGTGCCGGGGCGACGGGCTGCCGGTCAGTCCTTGGGGGCGGGGGTGTCCTTCTTGGCGCGGGGGGACTTCTTGGGCGCGGAGGCCTGGGCCTCGGCTCCGGTCGGCTGGGCGGGCAGCTCGGCGGGTTCGCCCTGCGGGCGGGACTTGTCGACCACGACCTTGCCGCGCTCGGCGAGCTCGTCGTACGTCTCCTTCGCCTTCACCGCCAGCTCGACGGCTCGGGCCACCTGCTGGAGGGCGAAGCCCTGGGCCCGCTCCTGCAGCGCCTTCAGGTCGGCGGGGAGGGTGGTGACGGCCTCGCTGACCTTGGCGGGCGCCCCGGCCAGCAGCTCCTGCGCCTCCTGCAGCTTGGCGGTGGCCTTGTCCTGGGTGCCCTTGCGGTCCGCCGCCAGCGCCTCGACCCGGCTCGGCACCTCGCGCAGCTTCTCGTAGGCGAGGTCCCCCGCGCCGGCCAGGGCGTACAGCGGGGTCGGGTCGGTGAGGGTCTTCTTGATGTCGTCCGTGATCGGCATGGTTACCGGTCCTCCCGGTGGGTGTTCGGGGTGGCTGCGACCTCGGCCGTGGAGCTCGGGGCCGAGGTCGCGTTCTCCTTGAGGAAGGCGTCGTAGACCGCGAGCAGCGCCTGCTTCTGCTGCTCGTTGATCAGCGGATCGGCCAGGATCGAGGCCCGCAACTCCAGGCCCTCGCCCTGCCGCTCCTCCAGGATCCCGGCCTGGACGTAGAGCGTCTCCGCCGAGATCCGCAGCGCCTTCGCGATCTGCTGCAGGATCTCCGCGCTCGGCTTGCGCAACCCTCGCTCGATCTGGCTGAGGTACGGGTTGGACACGCCGGCGGCCTCCGCCAGCTGGCGCAGCGAGTATTGCGCGTTGCGGCGTTGCTCGCGGATGTACGCGCCGAGGGAGCCGACGTTCAGGGAGGCCATGGGGACAGCGTGCAGGACGGTGCTTGCAATTGCAAGCAGGATGGTTGCCACGCGCAAGCGGGGAGGTGGTGGGTCGGGGTGTCGCTTGGGCGCGCGGGTTTTGCCCCGCGCGCCCGTCAAGGGGAGGGTGTCAGGCCGTGGTGGTGGCCGGGAGGCGGACCGGCATGAGGACGGAGAAGGTGCCTGCGTGGTCGGGGGTGCGAATGGCGAGGGGGGCGATCGGGCCGCCGAGTTCGAGCAGGAGTTGTTCCGGGTGGCCGGCGTCGATGGCGTCGAGGGCGTCGAGGAGGAAGTCGCGGTTGACGGCGACCTGGAAGTCCTCGGCTGACGGGTCGGTGGTGACGATGAGGCGGCCGTCCTGGGTGAGGGCCAGGACGGTGACGGCGCATTCGGCGCCGTGGGGGCCGGAGGGGACGGTGCGGGTGGCGCCGGTTTCGACGGCGGTCCGCAGGGTGGCGGTGGGGAGGGTGACCCGGTGCTGCGGGGTGAGGCGGGTGAGGGCGCGGTGGTCGGGGTAGTCGAAGTCCAGCGGGGCGCCTTCGATGCGGTGGTCGCCGGCCTCGGCGCGGAAGAGGCCGGCGGTCAGGGTGAGGTGGAGCTCCGGCGGGGCGGTGGGGAGCAGGGCGCGAAGGGCGTCGATCAGGGCGGTGGGGACGATGGTGCCGACGGCCGGCTGGTCGGGCGCGCCGGTGGCGGGCACTTCGCCGAGGGCCAGGCGGTAGCGGTCGGTGGCGACCAGGCGCAGGACGGGGCCGTCGGGTTCGAACAGGACTCCGGCGAGGGAGGGCTGGTCCGGGTCGACGGAGACCGCGAAGCGGACGGCGTCCAGGGCGGCGGCGAGGTCGTCGGCGGGGACGGTGAGGCGGGTGGTGGTGGTCATGGGTCGCTCCCTCTGGTCGATCATCGTGCGGATCAGGGAGAGTTCGCGGCGGGCGTCGGCCAGGCCGTCCTCCAGTCGCCGCAGGTGCGCGTCGAGGACGCGTCGGGCGTCACCGCTGTCGGGGGCGGCGGCGAGGACGGCGCGGATGTCGGCCAGGGGCAGGCCGACCCGGCGCAGCCGGGCCAGCAGCCGGGCGTCGGCGAGTTGGCCGGGCCGGTACCAGCGGTAGCCGGTGTGGGGGTCGACCCAGGCGGGGGTGAGCACCTCGGCGCCGTCGTAGTAGCGCAGGGTGCCGACGCCCAGGCCGCTGGCGCGGGCCAGTTCGCCGATGCTGTGCAGCTCGCTCTCCATGCCGATGACTCTCCGGGCTCGACCTGGTCGAGGGTCAAGCGAGGTGGGTGAGCTTCTCGGGGTTGCGGACGGCGCGGATGGCGCAGATCAGGGGCCGGCCGTCGGGGCCTTCGGTGAAGTCGAAGACCGAGACGGAGTCGACCGCGCCGTCCACGGTGAGGAGGACGCCGGGCTCGCCGTTGACCAGCACCGGGCGGGTGCCCGCGCCCTCGCCCAGCTTGCGGAGCAGGCCGATGACGAAGCGGGCGACGTTCTCGGCGCCGGTGACCGGCCGCAGCGCGGCGCTGATCACGCCGCCGCCGTCACTCCAGGAGGTGACGTCGGGGGCGAGCAGTTCGAGCATCCGGTTGAGGTCGCCGCCGACGCAGGCGGAGAGGAACTCGTCGGTGGCGCGGCGGCGCAGCTCCGGCGGGGCGTCGTAGCGGGGGCGGCGGGCGCGCACGTGGGCGCGGGCCCGGCTGCCGATCTGGCGGCAGGCGGCCTCGGTGCGGTCCAGGGCCTCGGCGATCTCCTGGTAGGAGAAGCCGAAGGCCTCCTTGAGGACGAAGACCGCCCGCTCCAGCGGGGACAGGCTCTCCAGCACCACCAGCAGGGCGAGCGAGACGGTCTCGGCGCGTTCCACGTCGCCGGTCGCGTCCGGTTCGGTGACCAGCGGCTCGGGCAGCCAGGGGCCGACGTAGGACTCGCGGCGGACGGCGGCCGAATCGAGCCGGTTGAGGGCGAGGTTGGTGACCGTGCGGGCGAGGTACCCGCCGGGGCTGGCGACCGGGCCGGTGACCTGGCTCCAGCGCAGCCAGGTGTCCTGGACGAGGTCCTCGGCGTCGGCGACGCTGCCGAGCATCCGGTAGGCGATGCCGAAGACCATCCGCCGGTGGTTCTCGAAGTCGGCGAGGCGGGTGTCGGAAGTGTCGGTCACCCTGCGGACGTTACCGGTCAGCTCCGGAAGGCGTCGTAGGCGGGGGCGAGCAGGGTGGCGAGGTCGCGGCCGTGCACGGTGATGCCGGAGGGGCCGAGGCGGCGCAGAGAGGGTTCGTCGGGCTCGTCGTCCGGCGGGTCGGGGTGCAGGGTGAAGTCGCCGCGCCAGTAGGCGGCGACGTTGACCGGTCGGGGCTTCGGCAGGTCCGTCACGTCTCCTCCTCGGCGACGGCGTCCTCGCGGGTGAGGGCGACCAGTTCGCGCAGCGCCTCGACCGGCAGTTCGGTCAGCCAGTGCTCCCCCTCGCCCACCACCGTGTCGGCCAGGGCTCGCTTGGCGGCCAGGAGTTCGTCGATCCGCTCCTCGACGGTGCCGACGCAGACCAGGCGGCGGACCTGGACGTCCCGGCGCTGGCCGATCCGGAAGGCGCGGTCGGTGGCCTGCTCCTCGACCGCCGGGTTCCACCAACGGTCCAGGTGGACCACCTGGTTGGCGGCGGTCAGGTTGAGCCCGGTGCCGCCGGCCCGCAGCGAGAGCAGGAACACCCCGGGGCCGTCCGGGGACTGGAAGCGCTGGACGATCTCCTCGCGCCGGCCGCGGGGGACGCCGCCGTGCAGGTACAGCACCTCCTGGCCGAGTCGGCGTTCCAGGTACGGGCGCAGCATGGTGCCGAACTCGGCGTACTGGGTGAAGACCAGGGTCCGGTCGCCCTCGGCCAGGGCCTCCTCGAGCAGTTCTGCGAGCCGGGCCACCTTGCCCGAGCGCTCACCCAACGGTGAGCCGTCGTGGAGCAGTTGGGCCGGGTGGTTGCACACCTGCTTGAGCTTGCCGATCGCGGCCAGCACGGTGCCACGCCGCTCCACGCCCCGGATGCCCTCGACCCGCTGCAACAGGTCGGCCACCACGGCCTGGTAGAGGCCGGCCTGCTCGGCGGTGAGATTGCACCAGACGGTCATCTCCTGCTTGGCGGGCAGGTCGGCCGCCACGGCCGGGTCGGACTTGAGCCGGCGCAGCACGAACGGAGCGGTGCGGCGGCGCAGTTCGGCGGTGCGCTCGGGGCTGCGGTGCAGTTCGACCGGGATCGCGTAGCGCTCCTTGAAGCGCTCGGGCGGGCCGAGCAGGCCGGGGTTGGCGAAGTCCAGCACGGCGTGCAGTTCGGCGAGCCGGTTCTCCACCGGGGTGCCGGTCAGGGCGATCCGGTGGCGGGTGACGGGCAGCGCGCGGATCGCCCGGGACTGCGCGGTGCCGCTGTTCTTGATGTGCTGCGCCTCATCGGCGACCACCCGGCGCCAGCGGATCGCGCGCAGCGCGGCGAGGTCGCGCTGGACCAGGCCGTAGGTGGTGATGACCAGGTCCACGCCGTGGACGGCTGCGGCGAGTCGCTCCGCGTCGAGGCGGCCGGTGCCGTGGTGGACGTGGCGGCGCAGGCCGGGGGCGAAGCGCTCGGCCTCGCGCTGCCAGTTGCCGACCAGGGACATCGGGCAGACCAGCAGGGTGGGGCCGGTCACGCCCTCGGCCCGTTCGGCGGCCAGCAGGGCGAGGGTCTGCACGGTCTTGCCGAGGCCCATGTCGTCGGCCAGGACGGCGCCGAGGCCGAGCCCGGACATCGTCCGCAGCCAGGCCAGGCCGCGCCGCTGGTAGGGGCGCAGTTCGGCGCGGAAGTCGGGTGGCGGCGCGGGGTCGGCCGGGTCGGCGGCGGTGCGGCCGGCGAGCAGGTCGCCGAGCGGGCCGTCCACGCGGACGCCGGTGACCGGCAGTCCGGCGACGGTCGCCTCCGGGTCCAGGGCGAGCCGGAGCAGGTCGGCGGCGGCCAGGACGCCGTCGCGCTGCTCGCTGAGGAAGGCGAGGGCGGCGGCGATCTGGGCCGGGTCGGCCTCCAGCCAGGTGCCCCGCACGCGCACCAAGCCCTGCTTGGCGGCGGCGAGTTCGGCGAGTTCCCGTTCGGTGAGCGGGGTGCCGTCCGGGCCGAGCGCGGCCTGCCAGCGGAAGGCGACCACGGCGTCCCGGTCCACCTGGCTGGAGACGGCGAGGGTGCCGGGGGCGGGCGGGGTGACGGCCCGCAGGGCGAGCCCGAGCCGGGGGCGGCGGCGCCACCAGGCGGGCAGCAGCACGCCGAAGCCGCTCTCGGCGAGGGCGGGCGCGGCGGTGCGCAGGAAGTCGAGCGCGCCGGCCCGGTCGAGCGCGAGCGCGGACGGGCGGGAGCGGTGGCGCAGCTCGTCCAGGGCGGCCCAGCGGTGGCCGGCGCGGGCGAGTTCGGCGACCAGGACGTCGGCGGGTTCCCGGCCGTCCGTGGTCGTGCGAGCCAGCGCGGCGTGTGCGGCGCCGCCCTGGTGGAGGTCGGCGGCGCGGACCAGCAGGGAGGGTTCGTCGACGGCCTGGAGCAGGAACTCGAGCTGCCAGGCGTCGTCGGAGGCACGGCCGTCGGGGTCGTCCGGGTCGGGCCCGAGCGGTTCGAGCAGGCGGAAACAGAGCCGCAGCGCGGGTTCGGCCGGTTCGGCGGCCGCGTACCAGGCGTCGATCCGGCGGCGCAGTTCGGCGACCTCCTCGGCGGAGACGTCGGTGGCGAGTTCGCCGGCGGGGGTGCCGAGGGCGTGCAGCCACTGTTCGACGGTGGAGGCGCCTCCGGCGGGGAACGGCCGGTCGGCCAGTGCGGCGCGGGCCTCGGCGTCCACCAGGGCTCCGAGGGCGGCGTCCAGCAGGGCCTCGCCGGTGCCGGCGCCGGTGGGCCACTCCCCCAGGAGCACGGGCGGGCAGCCCGCCGCCAGCGAGGCCGCCTCGCGGCGCCCGGCCGGGGTGAGGTCGGGCCGCCAGCGGGCCCGGGGGCGGCCGTCGGCGGGGACGGGCAGCGGCAGCAGCCGGCCCCGGCCGACCGCGCGCCAGGCGAGGTCGTGCACTCCGGTGAGCCAGCGCAGCGAGGGGCCGTACACCACCTCGACCCGGCCGCCGCCGGGCAGGTCGGTGCCGGTGACGGCCCAGTGGGGGTCGTGCACCTCGCCGAGCAGTTGGGCGGCGGCCGCGGGGTCGAAGAGCAGGGCCGGGACCCGCCAGGGGATGAGCTGGGCGCCGCCGCGCGGTGGGGTGACCGGCAGGTCGGGCGAGGGGGCGGGATGGGTGCCGACGGTGGGCAGGAGGAGGGTGGCCCAGCGTTCGGGGGCCTGGCCGGCGAGCCAGCCGAGGCCGGGCCCGATGCCGCCGAGCACGCCGGCCAGCTCGCCGGCCGGGCAGGCGTAGGGGTGGGCGTGCGGGGCGGGCCGGTCGGGCTGGGGTTCGGCGGTGCCGGGGTGGGCGCGGGCGTCCTCGGCCCAGAGCGCCAGCCGCCCGTCCGTCCGCCAGAGCGCGTGGAGGACGAACATGAGGGGCCTCTCGGGGGCGGGGAACCGTTGTCCGCAGCCTAGCCGCGGGGTCTGACAGCGGCTGTCGGACCGGGGTCGGCGGATCGTTCGGGCGAAACCGGGGAAGCACCGGAGCGTGTGGTTGAAATTTGAACGAAGGCGTCGTAGGCTGAAGCCAAGAAGTTGAAGCCTAAACAAAATGGCTTCGAACCCGAGGAGGAGCCATGGGCCTGTTCAACCGCACCAAGACCGCCACCCCCGTCGCCGTCCAGACCCCGGCCGGCCCCGACCTGTCGCACCTCAGCGGCGACTGGACCGTCGACGCCACGCACAGCGAGATCGGCTTCTCGGTCCGCCACGCGATGGTCACCAACGTCAAGGGCCGCTTCACCGAGTACGACGGCAAGCTGCACCTGGACGGCGCCACGCCGGCCAACTCCTCGGCCGATCTGGTGATCAAGGTCGCCAGCGTCGACACCAACCAGGCCCAGCGCGACGAGCACCTGCGCACCGGCGACTTCTTCGCCGCGGAGACCCACCCGGAGATCCGCTTCCGCAGCACCTCCGCCGAGCCGCTCGGCGACGACTCCTACCGGATGACGGGCGAGCTCACGATCAAGGGCGTCACCCGCCCGGTGGTCCTGGACCTGGAGTACACCGGCAGCGCCACCGACGCCTACGGCGCCGAGCGGATCGGCTTCGAGGGCAAGGCGATCGTGGACCGCACCGACTTCGGGCTGACCTACAACGCGGCCCTGGAGACCGGCGGCGTACTGATCGGCGAGAAGGTCAAGCTGAACTTCGACATCTCGGCCGTCAAGGCGGCCTGACCCGGCCGACCACGGCCCCGCCGGCCCCTGTCGCCGCCCCCGAGCCACCGCCCCTGCCCCTCCCCCCGAGGCAGGGGCGGTGTTCTCACCGCGGCACGAGCGCGGCGTCCGCCGACGGCAGCCAGCTGCCCGGCGGGCGGCTCAACCAGCCCTCGGCCGCGCCGAGTTCGGCCGTCGCGGCGGCCAGCGCCCGCAGCCCCGGATGGCGTTCGCCGGGCCGGTGCACCAGGCTGACCAGGCTCAGCGGCACCGGATCCACCAGCGGCACGTTGGCCGCGCCCGGGATCCGCGGGCCGCCGACCGTGGTCAGCATCGGGTCGCCGTGCCGGGCCAGATAGCGGGCCGTCTCGTCCAAGCCCACCGGCGGGACGTACGGCGCGGCCGCGGTCAGGCCGTGCTCGCGCAGCAGCCGGTCGCCGAGGTCGGTCCACTCGGTGGTGGCCGGGTTGCCCGCGCAGATGTCGACCGGGTGCCCGGCGAGCTCGGCCAGCCGCAGTACCGGACGGCCGGCCAGCGGGTGGGTGTCCGCCATCATCACCGAGACCCGCTCCAACCGCACTGGCAGTTGGGCGAGTTGGCCGCGCACCGGGGCCGGCAGCCCGGCGAAGCGGCCGAACGAGGCGTCCAGCCGGTGCGCCAGCAGCTCGGCGGCGGCCGCGGCCAGGCCGCCGTGGAAGCGGGCCAGCAGTTCCCCCTCCGGCCAGGCGGCGCGGGCCCGTTCGAGCACCCGGTCGGCGGTCAGGTCCGGGCCGGTGACATCGCTGTTGAGGTCGAGCAGCAGCGGCCGGGCTGCCGCCCCGGCTCCGGCCTCGGCGAGGATCTCGTCGTGCAGGGCGAGGAGCCGGCGCACCCGGGGCAGCAACCGCCGCCCCGCCGGGGTGAGTTCCACACTGCGGGTGGTGCGGGTGAACAGCGGCTCGCCGAGCAGCCCTTCCAGCGAGCGGACGTCCCGGCTGAGCGCCTGCTGGGCGACGTGCAGCCGCTCGGCGGCCCGGCCGAAGTGCAGAGTCTCGGCGGTCGCGAGGAAGCCGCGGAGCAGACGGGGGTGCAGATCACGGGGCACGCAGGGCAGATTAACAACATCCTGTTGTGACTGCGGCGAAACAGGTGTTGGACGCCCGGCCGCCCCCGCCGCCAAGGTGGGGGCAACCCCCGACGTCCTGCCCAGGAGCCCGCTTGCCCTCGCCCGCCCGCCCCGCCTCCTACCGCCGGCTGTTCTCCGCCCCCGGCGCCGCCGCCTTCACCCTGGCCGGGCTGCTGGGACGGATCGCGCTGTCGATGAACGGCGTCTCGCTGGTCGTCCTGCTCGCCGAACGGCGCGGCTCCTACGCCCTGGCCGGGACGGTCTCGGCGGCCGGGCTGGTCACCGGCGCGATCGGAATGCCGCTGCTCGGACGGCTGGTGGACCGCTACGGGCAGGCGCGGGTGGCCGTGCCGGCCGCGCTGTACAACGTCGTCCCCCTGCTCGCCCTGCTGCTCTGCGTCCGGCTCGACGCGCCCGACTGGACGCTGTACCTCTGCTGGGCGGCCGGCGCCGCCGCGCCCAATCTCGGCGGCATGGCCCGGGCCCGCTGGGCGTACCTGTACCGGGGCGACCCGGCCGCCCGGCACCTGGCCAACTCCTTCGAACAGGCGCTGGACGAACTCTGCTTCATGGCCGGGCCGGTGCTCGCGATGCTGCTCTGCACGACGCTCGCCCCCGAGGCCGGGCTGCTCGCCGCCGGCACCCTCGGCGCCGCCGGGGCCCTGCTGTTCGCCGCCCAGCGCCGCACCGAACCGCCGCTGCCGCCCGCCCGGGACACCGCGCGGGAGCGGGCGCCCGGTTCCCCGCTGCGGGCGCCCGGGCTGCGGGTGCTGGTGCTGACCTTCCTGGCCACCGGCATGGTCTTCGGCGCGACCGAGATCACCACCGTGGCGTACGCCGACGCGCTCGGCCACAAGGCGGCGGCCGGCGGGCTGCTGGCCCTGGTCGCGGGCGGTTCCTGCGTGGCCGGGCTGCTGTTCGGGCTGCTGACGCCACGCCGGGCCCCCGGCGTGCGCTTCCTCGCCGGGGTGGCCGCGATGGCCGGCGTCCTGCTGCTGCCGCTCGCGGCCGGGCTCGGCGGCGCGGGGCTCGGGGTGCTCGGCGCGGTGCTGTTCGCGGCCGGCACGGCCACCGCGCCGACCATGGTGACCGGCATGACGCTGGTCCAGGAGCTGTTGCCGCAGCGGCAGTTCAACGAGGGGATGGCGGTCGCCGTGTCCGGCATCGTGGTCGGCATCTCGGCCGGCGCGGCCCTCGCCGGAACGGTCGCCGAGCACGCCGCCCCCGGCACCGGCTACGCCCTGCCGGCCTCCGCCGCCGCGCTCGCGCTGCTGACCGCCCTGGCCGGGCGCCGCCACCTGATGGCGCGGAAGCGGCCGGCCGGGGCGCGAAAGGACCGGGCGCCGGAAAATTCCGAGCGGGCTGTCAGTGCCTCCGTCTAACTTCGAGGCATGGCGGAAATCACCTACGTCCGAGGCGATGCCACCACGCCCCAGGGCAAGGGCGTGAAGGTGATCGCGCACGTCTGCAACGATCTCGGCGGCTGGGGCAAGGGCTTCGTGCTCGCGCTCTCCAGACGCTGGCCCGAGCCCGAGAAGGCGTTCCGGCGCTGGCACCGGGAGCGGGCGACGAACGACTTCGGTCTCGGCGGCCTGCAACTGGTGCAGGTCGAGCCGTACGTCTGGGTGGCCAACATGGTCGGCCAGCGCGGCATCCGGACCGGACGCTCCACCGGAGCGCCGGTGCGGTACGAGGCCATCGACTCCGCGCTGGCCGCCCTCGGCGAGCGCGCGCTCGAACTCGGCGCCTCCGTCCACCTGCCGCGGATCGGCTGCGGACTGGCGGGCGGGCGCTGGGCGAAGGTCGAGCCGCTGGTGGCGGCCCGGCTGACGGCGCGCGGCGTGCCGGTGACGGTCTACGACGTCGACTGAACCTTGGTCGCCGGCTGGCCTTCGCGGCTGACCTTCGCGGCTGACCTTTCCGTCGACGGCCGGTCTCCGGTCGACAACCGGGCGATGGCCGGACCGGGCGCGGCCGGCCAGGCGTACACGTACTCGGGTAGCAGGTAGCCGCCCGGGAAGACGGCCTCCTGCGCCCCGATCCGCACTCCGCCCTCGCGCTCGTAGAAGGCGACGGCACGGGTGTTGCCGCTCAGCACCTCCAGGTACAGCTCCGCTCCGGGGTGCCGTTCGGCGACCTCGGCACGGGCGGCGGCCAGCAGGTCGCGGCCGACGCCGCCACCGGTGCGGCCGGGGCGGACGTGCAGGTTGTCCACCAGCACCCGGCCGTCGGGCTGGGGCACCAAGTAGACGAACCCGACCATGGCGCCGATCTGTTCGGCGATCAAGAGGACCGGAGTGTTCTCCGGCTCACCGTAATCGGCCTGGAGGCGCAGCTCCCACAGCTCGCGCCGCTGGGCTGCCAACCCGTCCCCGAGCGCCTCGTCGGGGACGATCCCCCGGTACGTGGTGCGCCGGCTCTCGGCGTGCAGCTCCGCGACGCTCGCCGCGTCCGGTGCTCCGCCGTACCGGATCGAGGTCTGGCCCGAAGTGGTCATGTGACGAGCCTCCCACACAGATGGAGTTGAACATGTTCAATCGAACCGGATACATTTCGCCTGTGTTTTTGAACGCGTTCGAAATCACGGGGCCGGTGTTCGCGGTACCGGATGCGGAGGGGGCCTCCGGTCCCGCGAACACCGACAACACCGACACCGGGTGGAACGTCGTGTCCCGCTAGGCTCGTCCCCGTGGACGACCTGGCAGCGAGGAACCGAACGGACGGCGAGAAGGGTGCGGCCGAACCTTCGGCCGCACCCGGCACGGAGACCGGGCCCCTGCCCGGCGGCCGGGCCCAGCCGAAGACGGACAAGAGCGAGGCGACCCGGGCGCTGATCCTGGAGACGGCCATGCGGCTGTTCCAGGAGCGGGGCTACGAGAAGACCACGATGCGCGCGATCGCCGGCGAGGCGGGCGTCTCGGTCGGCAACGCCTACTACTACTTCTCGGCGAAGGAATTCCTGATCCAGGGGTTCTACGACCGGATGACCTACGACCACGCGGCCGACGCCAGGCGCCGCATGGCCCACACCCGGGACTTCGCCGAGCGGTTGGAGATCGCGCTGACGTCCTGGCTGGACACGGCCGCCCCGTACCACGAGTTCGCCGCGCAGTTCTTCCGGACCGCGGCCGACCCGACCAGTTCGCTGAGCCCGTTCTCCGACGAGTCCCATCCGGCCCGGGCGACGGCGGTCGGGCTGTTCCGCGAGGTCCTCCAGGGCTCGGACCTGGCACCGAAGCTCGACGCCGAACTGGTGGAGCTGCTGCCCGACGTACTCTGGCTGAACCTGATGGTCGTGGTCCTCTACTGGGTCTTCGACCGGACGGAAGGCACCGAGCGGACACGGGAGTTCGTCCGCCGGTCCACCCCCATGGCGGCCCGGGTGATCAACCTCTCGCGCTACCGGGTGTTCCGGCCGATCGTGCGTGACGCCAAGGGGCTGATCCAGGACTTCATCCTGCCCACGATCGGCAGGACGGCCGTCAAGTAGCGCCGCAGCCGGAGGCATTGGGGGGCCTGCAGCGGCGGGGCCCGTCGGGGCCGGAACGCCGGGGCCGAGGGCCTCGGGAAACGCCGGTGGCCGGCCCGCGGTGCGCGGGCCGGCCACAGGGGCGTCCGGGCGGTCAGAAGTCGGTCGGCGTCCAGGCCTGCAGCGGGGCGCGCAGCAGCAGGTCCGCGGCGGCGGCCGCACCCGGGCGCAGCTCGGTGAGCAGGGCGGCCGCGGCCAGCCTCGGGGCCGTCTCGGAGCCGAGGTAGAGCGACCCCAACTCGGAGGCAGCGAGGGCGAGATCGGCGTCGTCGGTGGTCCGGGTACAGCGGCCGGTGCCGTCCTCGGCGACCTCGATCGCGAAGCGGCCCGAGGCGTAGCCGAGCCGGTCCTCGACCTCCAGCACCACCCGGCCGGGGGCACCGTACGTACGGGCGTTGAAGGCGGCCTCGACGTCCAGCAGCCGCAGCCACATGAAGTCGGAATTCTCCTCGTGCGGGGTGGCCGCGCGCGGGTCCTGGAGGAGCAGCGGCAGCGGGTCGTCCGGGGAGAGGTTCTCCACCACGACCTTGCGCACCCAGTCGACGGACAGGACCAGTCGCCACAACTCGACCGCCGTGGGCAGGTCGAGGGCGAGGAACTCGTCCACCGTGAGCGTGCAGGCGGGGTAGGAGCCGTCCCACTTGTCGTCGACCCGGTAGACCACCAGGCCGGTGACCTCGCCGTCGGCGTCCCGGTGGACGGCGGTGAACGGCTCCTTGAAGTCGTCGCCCGGTACCTGGATCTCGTTGGTGTGGCGCTGCCACCAGATGTCGTTCCGGGCGATCGCGCCGGGCTGGGTGAGCCGCCACCGGTCGTACAGCGCGGCGCCGAGGTCGCGCAGCTCCGGGAGGGTCGCGAAGTCGATCCGGCCGCCGGGCACACCCGGCAGTCCCTCGCGCAGGCCGCGGGCCCGGCCCAGGTCGATGTGCCAGCCGCTGCCCCGGGTGGCCGGGCCGAAGCCGAACCGGCCGTAGATGTTGTACTCGGCGGCGATCAGGATGGCGACCGCGCAGCCGCGCTCGGCGGCGGAGGCGAGGTCCCGCCGCATCATCGCGCTGAGCAGGCCCCGGCGGCGGTGCGTCGAGCTGACCGTCACGTTGGTGATCGCGTCCGCCTGGACGACGGCTCCGCCCGGGACGGTCAGCTCCACGTCGAAGCTGCGGAAGGTGGCGACCTGGCGGTCGCCGTCGAGCCCGGCCAGCATCCGGCCGGGCTGCCACTGCCTGCGGCGCAGATCCGGCGCGACGCCCGCGTGGGGGCGCAGGAACCCGAAGTTGAGCGCCCGGTTCCAGGCCTCGACCTCGTCCACGGAGACGGCACGGACCTGGAGCCCGTTCACGGTGTCAACGGCCGCGTCATCGATGCTGTTGCCCATTGGGCCACCGTACGGCGGCGCCCCGGGAGCGGCATCCGAATTATTCCGTGCCCGATCCGGTGTGCTCCCCCGGTGTGACGACCCAGTGGTTGGTGCGCAGGATCCGACCCGCGAAGTCGAGCTCCCGCTCGCCGAGCAGCCGGAAGCCGAGAGCCCGGCAGATGCCGTTGGAGGCACCGTTGGTGACCCCCGGGTTGGCCTGCACCTCGCCCCAGCGGCCGTCCTCCGCGGCGGCGTCCAGGACCGCCCGCGTCGCCGCCTTGGCGAAGCCGCGGCCCTGGTACTCGGGCAGCACCATCCAGCCGATCTCGGAGACGGCGGCGCCGTCCTCCTCGTCCTGCCAGAGCATGACCGCGCCGGCCACCTCGCCGTCGGCGGCACCGTCCGGAACGATCATCTTGGCCCAGGCACGGCCCGCCGCCACCAGGTCGAGGTCCTTGCGCAGCCGCGCCTCCACCATCTCCCGCGGCAGCGGCCCGCCCAGCTCTGCCATCATCCCGGCGTCGCACCGCATCCGGACGTACGCCTCGACATCGCCCGCTTCCACGTTCCGCAGCCGCATGGTGCCTCCTCAGGAGAGATCGGAACGGCCACGCTAGCGCCGGCCGCTGACATCCGCGGCGGGCGCCGGTCCGGGGCGCCGGACGGTGCTCAGGGGCGGGCGTAGAAGTCCGGGGTGCCCATGATCCAGAGGCTGGCCTGTTTGACCGGCATGCCGACCCTGGGGGCCTCGATCATCTGGTCGTCGCCGATGTAGAGGCCGACGTGATGGATGTCGGCGGCGCGGCCGGTGTCCGTCCAGAACACCAGGTCGCCGGGGCGCAGGTCGCGGTAGGTGATCGGGGTGGACTGGGCGTACTGGTCGGCGGCGAAGTGGTTGAGCTGTCTGCCGCCGGTGCGCCAGGCCATCATGGTCAGCCCCGAGCAGTCGTAGCCGTCCGGGCCCTCGCCGCCCCAGACGTAGGGCAGGCCGATCGTGGAGCGGGCGAAGGCCACGGCGGCGGCAGCGCCCTCCTCGGACCAGGGGCGGGTCTGCGGCGGGGCCGCCGGGGTGGCGGCGGCAGCGGCGGCGGCCGCTTCGGCCTCGCGGGCGGCCTGTTCGGCCGCGGCGCGGGCGGCCGCCTCCGCCTCGCGGGCGGCGATCGCGTCGAGGGCGTCGCGGCGTCTGCGTTCCAGCTCGACGGTGGTGTGCCGGGCGGCGGCCAGTTCGGCGAGCAGGTGTTCGCGGCGCCGGGTGGCGGCGGCCACCTCGCCCTGCTGGGCGGCGAGCCGCTGCTCGGCCCGTGCCTTGGCGGCGCCGACCTCGGTCGCGGCCTTCTCGGCGGCCACGGTGGCGGTGCGGGCGGCGGTGGAGGCGGCCTTGGCGGCGGCGGCCGTGGAGGTGGCGGCGTCCAGGATCTGCCGGGTACGGGCGCTGACCACGCCGACCACGGCGGCGCGGTCGCCTGCCTCGCGCGCGCCGTTGGCGCCGAGCAGGGCGTTGAGCGCGGACAGTTCGGCGCCCGCGCCCTGGCGGTACGTCTCCGCGGCCAGCCGGGCCGCGTCCTCGGCGGCCTCGGAGCGGGCGTTCTCGGCGGCGGCCGCGCGCTGGGCGGCGGCGGTCTCCCGGGCGCGGGCCCGGGTGAGGGTGAGTTGCGCGCCGTTGTAGGCCTCGACGGCCTGTTCGGCGCCGCGCCCGGCCCGGTCGAGTTCGGTCCGGGCGGTGGTGAGCGCGGCCTCCAGGGCGGCGACCGAGGCGGCCTTGCCGTCGGCCTCGGCGCGGGCCCGGTCGATCTCCTCGGGGGTCGGGTACGGGTCCACTCCGGCGGTCGCGTCCCGGGCCTGCCCGGTCGGCGGTTCGGGGTCCGCGGGGGCGGCCTGGGCGGCGGGGAGCAGCCCGAGCAGGGCGGTGAGGGACAACAGCAGGGTCGGCAGGAGCCTGCGCGCCACGGGACATCCCTTCTCACGGGTCCGGAGGGGATGGCGGCGGACGCCGAGCGGCGCGCGTACGGACGGCGGCGCGGGCGGCGAAAGGTCCGACGGATCATCCCATCATGTGACAGAACGGTCATATGCGGACCATGTTCTCAAGTCCGGCGGATTCCATGCCTCGAACGCGCTCCGCCGGCCGGGTGACCATCGGATGATCTGATCGGTCGTCACGTCCGCTGACCGGCGCACCAGGGACGCGGACTACCGCCGGATCCGGCGGGTGCGCGGCCGCAGGTGGGGGTGGCGCTCGGGCCGCCGCTCCTGCCCCGCCGTACCGAGCGCGTACGTCCGGTTGCGCCCGGCCCGGACCGTACGGCGGCGCTGCTGCGCCCCGCGGGTGCGGCTCGGGCCGCTGCCGGGGACGGCCTCGGCCGCCGGGGCCAGGGCCGCCGGGGCCGGACGCGCCGCCCCGGCGGCGGCCGAACGCCGGTCGGCCAGGCGGGCCTGGCGGCGGGCCAGCGAGCGGGCGGCGTGCGCGTCGAGGTGGGCGGTGGCCCGGGCGGACATCCGCTCGGCGACCCGGTGGGCGGCCGGGTGGTTGGCGGGCACCTTGTCGGGGGCCCCGGCGATCAGGTCGAAGAGCCAGGTGCGGGCCCGGTCGGCACGCCGGTGCAGCAGGCGCTCACGCCGGAGCGCGCGCGCCCGGCGCCGGGAGTGCGGCTTGTACCGCCAGCGGGCCCACGGGCTGCTCGGGCGGGCCAGCCGGATCGCGCCGATCCAGGAGAGGCCGGGGACCATGATCCCGAGCAGACCGGTCCACACCTTGCCCTTCAGCAGAGTGATCACCGAGGCCAGTGCGTTCACCGAGATCACCGTGATCAGGCCCCACCTGGTGTCCTCCCCGGGCAGGGCGCCGAACGGCACGTACCCGATCAGGAGCAGGGCGGTGAACAGGATCCCGAAGATCACCGCGTCCACCGACTTGCGGCCCTGCTCGCTCCAGTACACGTCGTTCAGGTGCAGGATCAGCGCGAACTCGTCCAGCACCAGACCGCAGCCGATGCCGAAGACGAGGCCGAACCAGTCGATCCACGGAGTCCCGCCGTAGGTGGCGAACACGCCGATGCCGCCGACCAACAGGAAGCCCAGGCCGAACACCATGTGGTGGATGTGCAGCCCGCCCGGGGTGACGTTGCCCGGCCACCAGCGCACCTGAGCGCGGATCATCCGGACGCTGAACCGGATGAAGACGAAGGAGACGATGAAACCGACCAGCAGCAGGAACAGCGGTTGCTTGTGGGCGTCGACGATGTGCTCGCGGTAGCCGTCCAGCAGTGTGGTCATGGGTCTTACCTTCGTTCCTGGTCCTGCGTCCTGCCTGCCGTGACATGGCCCGGAGCCCAACAGCGCTCCAACACGGGTCAACGCGCGGTCAGAAGCCCCGGGTGCGCTTGGCCGCCCGGCGGGGCACCACCGGGGGGAGCGGCGGCAGCTCGGCGCCGACCGGCAGCTTCAGGAACAGCCGGGCGATCTCCCCACCGAGGTTCACCCCGACCGCCAGCGCCATCGCGATCGCCGCCGCCCGGAACACCGACACCAGACCGGTGCTGGAGTGCCCCTGGGCGAAGGCGAGCATCCCGAGGTAGAGCGCCGAACCCGGCATCAGCGGGCCGATCGCGGCGGTCACGTACGGCAGCGCCGAACCGTTGCGGTAGCGCGCCATCAACTGGCCGAAGAGGCCGACCAGGCCGGCCGCCAGGCCGGTGGCCGCGATCGGGTTGACGCCCGCGTTGTAGACCAGTGCGCCGTAGCTGGCCCAGCCGATGCCGCTGTTCGCCGTGACCAGGGCGAGGGTGCGGCGGTCGGTCTGCAGCAGCATCGCGAAGGCCAGCGTGAGCAGCATCGCGGCGACCATCTGGATCGGCGGGGAGCTGACCCCCGCCAGGCTCTCGTCCGGACGCAGCTTCGCCTCGAAGCCGACGCCCAGGTAGAGGATCACCATCACGCCTATCACGATGCCCGCGACCAGGTAGATCACTTCCAGCAGACGGGCCGCGGCGGTGATGTAGAAGCCGGTCAGGCCGTCCTGGACGGCGGCGACCAAGGCGCGCCCCGGCAGCAGGGCGAACAGGCCACCGGTGATCACGACCGAGCCGCGCAGGCCCCAGTCGTTGAAGGACAGGATGATCCCGGAGGCGGCGGCCGGCATCGCGGCCGCCACGAACTGGTAGAACTCCGGCAGCCGGCGCCGGGCCAGCGCGGAGGCCAGCCGGTCGCCGAGGACGGCCGCGATGAAGGCGCTGGCGAACACGAGCCAGGCCTTGTCGTCGGCCCGCCCGCCGACCAGGAAGGTCGCCGCGCCGGCCAGCAGCCCGGTGGTCAGGGCGAGCAGCCAGGCCGGGTACGGGTGCCGGTTGCGGCGGATCAGGGCCAGCCGACGGTAGGCGTCGTTGACCGTCACCTTCTCCGCGGTGATGTCCGCGACCAGCTCGTACACCGCGTTCAGCCGGGTGTAGTCGGAGGTGCGGCGGCGCACCACGCGGTCGGCGGTGACCGGCGGCTCCACCAGCGAGGGCTGGTGGGAGATGCCGATCAGGGTGAAGGTCACCTGCGGCTCGCAGTGGTCCAGCCGGTAGGCGTGGGCGATGCCGAGCATCGCCGCCTCGACGTCCTCGGCGGCCTCGCCGCTGGCCAGCATCAGCTCGCCGATGCGGAGGGTGAGGTCGAGGATGCGGGGGACGTTGCGGGCGGCGCCGGCCGAGGGGTGCAGCTCGCGGGCGGTCCGTTCGAAGGCGGGGCGCTCGGACATCGGGGTCCGCAGCAGGGTGCGCATCCGGTCCGGCCAGGGCGCCTCGCCGGGGGCACCGGGAGTGAGCTCGGGGATCGGGATGCCGGTGGGCGGGGTGTAGCCGGCCGCGCGCCACTCCTCGGGGGTGAGGGTGTCCTCGGCGACGGAGCGGCGACGGGGCGGGCGCCCCGCCCCGGGGCGGGCGTCCCGGGGGCGCAGGTCGACGGTGAGCTCGGGGTGCGGCTCGAGCCCGGGTTCGGCGTCCCGGACCGGGGACCGAGGTGCCGGCTCCGGGGCCGGCACCGGCGCCGGCGGTTCGGCGGCCGGCTCCGGAGGTGCGGGGACCGGTTCCGGCGCCAGCAGGCCCTTGGTCTCCGGGACGGGCGGGACGAGCGGGACGACGGTGGTGGGCTCGACGGGCGGGGCGGGGTGGCCGAGCAGGCCCTCGGTGGGCGGTGCGTCCGCGGGGTGCACCGGCCGCGGCGGCGCCTGCCGTGTCTGACGTACCGCCCGGCCTCCCCTCGTCCGCTTGCCCGCACCCGGTCGGCCCCGCTTCGGCACTTGCGCTCCTCGCCCCTGGTGGCCGCCTGCCACCTCTTCGATCTCGGGTTACACCTTGCCTGATCGAACAGCGTGACGCACATGTACGAGACGTCCGGTGGCCTGCGGCGCGAGCGCCTACCCGGCGCGGTGGGCGGGCGGAGGCACCCGCGCCTGGGCCCTGACGGGCGGGGAGCGGGGCGGCCAGCGGCTCAGAGCCCGTAGCGCTCGATGATCTCCGTGTGCGGGCCGAGGTCCGCGCCCGCCGCCTTGGCCAGGTCGAGCCAGGCGAGCGGGTGCTCCCAGCCTGCGGTGAGCCGGTGCATCAGGGCGTCGGCCTCGGCGGCCGAAGCGGTCGGCGGCACCCCCAGCGCGGCGTAGACGCCGGGCAGCGTCATCGCCTCCTCGTCCTCGTCCGCCGGGTCGTGGACGTGGTACTGCTCCCCGCTGTACGCCCAGACCGCGTGGCCGGCCTCCCGCAGGGCGTCGCGCAGCGCGGCCCAGGCCTCGTCGCCGGGCCAGGCCCCGTCGATCCAGTAGGTGGTGTAGCCGGCCGGGTCGAGCAGCGTCAGCAGCTCGAACACCGGGCGCCAGCGCACCCGCTCCGCCTCCGGAACCCCCTCGTCCGGCGGCTCTTCCAGAAGGGCCGGGGCGAACACCACCACGTCGCCGTGGTTGAGGGTCACGTCGTCGCCCAGCACCGGCAGGATCCGGGCGGTGGCCGGGCCGGTCCGGACCGCGGGCAGGTCGGCCGTCGCGCCGTTGGTGCGGGTGGCCCGGACGGTGACGAGCTGCCACTCCTCGTCCACCGGGCCCTCGGGCTCGTCGAACTCGATGCCGAGCCGCGCACCGGTGGCGCGGACCACGGCCCAGTCCCGGTTGGCGGTGGCCGCGGTGATCAGGTGCCAGAGGTCGGGCTCCTGGACCGTGCGGTGCAGCTCCTCCTCGGTGGCCTCCTCGGCCGGCAGGGCGTGCTCCAGCAGCTCCTGGTAGAGCCGCTGCGCGGTGGCGTGGTCGCCCAGCCGGGTGGCGGCGGCAGCGGCCAGCCGGCGGGTGTTGATCCGGCTCGCGTCCAGCGCGAGGATCGCCTCGCACTGCTCCAGCACCTCGGGCCAGCGGTCCTCGGCGGCGGCCCAGCGGGCGCGGACCCAGTGCGCGTCGGCCGGGCTGGTGGCGGCCAGCCGGTCGCCGAGGCGGCGCACCCCCTCGGCGTCGGTGGCCAGGATCAGGGCGTGGCCGAGGGTACCGATCAGCTCCTGGTGGCCCGGGTCGGCGTCCAGTTGCCGCCACAGCAGGTCGGCGGCGGCCCGGGCGTGGCCGAGGCCGCCCAGCACGTTGGCCAGCAGGAGGGCCAGCCCGGTGGCGCCGGCCCGCTCGCCCCGGTACCGGTCCAGGGCGACGGAGAGCAGGTCGGCGCCGGTCTCGTAGGGCACCCCGGTCTCGGCCAGGTGCGCCGTCAGTTCGCCGGGCGGCACCGGCAGCTCGGGCACCGGGAGCGCTTCGGCGGCCGCGCGCAGGGCCGCGACGTCCTGGGCCACGCCGTCGGTGCGGAGCAAGCTGGTGAGCTTGCGCTCCCCGGTCGCGGCGAGCGTGAGGGCGACCGTACGGGCGCCGCGGGCGACGGCCAGCCGACCGGCCGCGAGCGCCAGGTCCACGCACGGGCGGTGCGAGCCGGTGCCGTCCAGGTAGCCGACCCAGCCGGCCAGCACGGCGCCGAGCTCGGCGTCGTTCTCCCAGGCGCCGGCCGCGACCAGGAGGGCGACCGTCTCCGTCCAGGCGTGGCGCAGGTCGGGGTGGCGCTCGGCGGCGTCGCGGGAGGGCAGCAGCGGGAGCGCCTCCTCCGTCCGGCCGAGCGAGGCCAGCGCGCGGGCCCGCAGCAGGCCGCCCCAGAGCCGGTCGCTCTCGTCGAGCTCGCGGCCCCGGGCGCGCTCGGCCTGCTCGGCGGTGTCGATCAGGGCGAGCACCTCCTCGTGCCGGCCCAGGCGGTGCAGGGTGCCGGCCCGGGAGTGGTGGAAGTGCAGCGAGAGCCGCTCGCCGGCCGCCTGTATTCGGGCGGCCGCGGTGTCCAGGTGGCTGAGCGCCTCGGCGGGGCGGCCGTCGTCCTCCAGCGCGTCGGCGTACTCCCGGGAGAGGCAGTCGAAGCAGGCGCGGGCGGGCTCGATCCTGGCCAGGGTCTCGCCGAGCACCTCCAGCCGCTGCGGCACGTAGCCGGGGCCGTCGACCCGGGCGTGGCAGATCGCGAAGTCCTGCACCACGCACACCGACTGGGGGCAGCCCGCGGTCTCCTCCCGGTGGGCGAACTCCAGCAGGTCCACCGCCTCGGGCAGGGCCTGCTCGCCCTGGTGGCGCTTGTTCAGCAGGTTCTGCATCCGCCAGTGCCGCAGGTACACCTCGACCCAGGGCAGGCCGAGTGCCCGGGCGGAGGCCACCGCCTCCGGGTAGACCGCGTCGAGCTGGTCGTTGCGGCCCTCGTTGGCGTGGCCGGGGAGCTCGTAGATGGCGTCGGCCAGCCGCCCGTGGCCGGCCTCGGCCAGCTGACGGTGGGTGTCGTGCACCCAGGCCCAGATGTCGGTCGTCATGCGATCTCCCCCTGCGTCGTGCTCATGAGTTGTCTACCGCGTGCCACTGACAATCCGTCGGCCGGGCCGTCACGCCTGCTCCGGCAGCGCCCCGGGGCTGTCCGGGACGGCCGGCAGGCCGGTCGGGACGGCGGCGGTCAGCGCGGAGACCGCGGTGCCGATGCCGGCCAGCGCGGCGCCGAGGTCCCCCTCGGCGGGGCCGGCCGAGGCGGAGGCCATGATCACCTTGAGCGAGCGGAGCAGCCCGGCCGCGGTGGCGCTGCCGGTGTGCCCGGCGCGGTAGGCGGCGAGCAGGTCCTGGACGGCCGGGCAGGCCAGGTTGAGGTAGAGCCGCGCCTTGGCGTCGCCGCCGGTGCGGGCGGTGAACGCGCGGGCCAGCCGCAGCGCGGCGGACGGGATCCGGGCGTCGGCCTGGTCGTCCTCGATCCGGGCCTTCAGCTCGGCCTCGCGGTCCGGCACCAGGACCAGCGGCAGGCCGGGCGGGTCGAAGCGGGCCGGGACGAGCTGCTCGCCCGGGTCGGCGAGGGCGCCGGCCAGCCAGGCCGACTCCTCCGGCGGCAGCGGGCGCTCCGGGTCGCGGAACAGCTCGCGGTTGCCCTGCTCGCTGCCCAGCTCGACCAGCCGGCAGCCGCGCAGCCGGGCGTAGCGGCGCAGGAACGGCAGGACGGCGTAGCGGTCGCCGCGGGCGATCGGCACCCGCATCGCCCGGTAGAGCATCTCCTCGAAGCCGCCGCCGCTGCCGAGCGCGACGTGCACCGCTCCTCCGCCGGCCGCGCGCAGGCCGCCCGCGGTGAGGTCGCCCTGCGAGGTGGGCACGGGGACGTCGTCGGCGAGCAGGGTGAACAGCCGCTCGTCGCAGAGCGCGGCGCCGAGCAGGTCCTGGCCGTGCCGGGTGAGGATGCGCCGCCAGACGGCGGGCCGCAGCCGGGCCGTCTCGTACAGGCCGTCGACGACGGCGTCGGCGAGGACCTTCTGCAGGGCGCGGTAGTGCTCGTCGCGCTGGAGGTCCTCGCGGCTGGCGGTGGGGGTGAGCCGGTTGGACTCGACCACGCCGCCGATGAACCCGGCCCAGCTGGGCAGGAGGTCGCGGGCGTCCTCGGCGAGCAGCATGCCGCGCAGGTACACGGCGAGGTCGCGGTTGTCGCTGCTGCCGTAGGTGCCGCCGTCCTGGACCCAGAGCAGGCCGACGGCGTCGGCGGCGCCGTCGACGGGGTGGACGGGGAAGGCGGTGAGCGGCTCGAAGCGGCGGCCGAAGGCGGTGGCGAAGCGCATCCGGGCGGCGTGCTGGTCGCCGTCGACCGGCTGGCGCCAGGGCACCCGGACCGCGTTGACGGGCTCGGTGTCCTCGCCCACGTAGACCGGGATGGGCAACAGCACGCAGTAGCGGCCCAGGACTTCGCGCAGTGCCTGCTCGTCGGCGAGGTGGGCGTGCTCGGTCTTGAGGGCCAGTTCGACCACGGTGCCGGGCCTCGGCCGGGCGGCGATCCGCTCGACCCGGTACTGCTCGCCGCCGCGGCTGCGGTAGCGGTGTCCGAGCCCCGGCTCGCGGTGCGAGGTGGTGGTGACGGTGACCTCGTCGGCGACCGAGAAGGCGGACAGGAAGCCCAGGCCGAAGGCGCCGATCAGCTCCTGGTTGCCGGTCAGTTCGCGCAGCATCCGGGTGTAGCCGGTGCCGACGGTGGCGAGGTAGGAGTGGATCTCGGGTTCGGTGAGGCCGGCCCCGGTGTCCTCGACGGCGACGGTCCGCCGTACGGCGTCGGCGCGCACCCTGATCATCGGGCGGTGTTCGCCCTGCGGGTCCTCCAGGAGCCGGCGGGTGTGCGAGTCGTGGGCGTTCTGGACGAGCTCGCGCAGGGCGACCAGCGGGGTGGAGTACAGGTGGGTGGCGAGGACGTTCACCAGGCCGCCGAGATCGACCTCGGTGGTGCGCAGGTCCTCGGCGGGGGTGGGCTCGGTCGGGGCACCTTCAGACATGGGTCCTCAGTGTGCCAGTGCGACAATCCGGCGACCATTTCTTTCTTGGCGCGAGGCCGCGCGACGGGCGGCTCGCGACAGCCGGCCGACGGCACCGCACGGTCAACCCCGAATTCGACCAGACCCTCCATCGAGGGAACAGCCACCCGTTCGGTGGAGTTCGTCCACGCCGCTGGTGAATGCTGATCATGCGACGTCAGGCAACCGGCGCCACGGAGCGGCCACTCCGAAGCGCGCCACTTCCGCAGTTCCACTCCAGGGAGACCATCGTGTCCCGTATCCGCGCAGCCGCCGCCGTGACCGCCCTCGGGGCCTTCCTCCTCGTCGGCGTCGGCGCCGCCACCGCGCACGCCGACAGCGGTACCGGCGCGGCCGACCACTCCAACAGCAGTGTCGTGAGCAACGTCGGCTCCGGCAACGTGATCGGCACCGTCCACGGCAACGTGGTCAACACCCAGCAGACGGCCACCGGTTCGGGTGCGAGCAACCAGAACAACGGCCTCGCGGTGACCGGCAACGGCGGGACCATCGGCGCCCTCCAGGGCAACGGGAACCTCGCCGCCCAGGGCACCCAGGTCCACTAGCCGCACGGCGCTTAGCCGCACGGCGCTCGAACGGGCCGGGTGCGGCCCACCGAACGGGACGGGTACGACGCCCCCACCGAAGCAGGCCGGGCACCGGGCCCCGCCCGCGCGTCAGGACAGCCCCAGCACCGCCCGGCCGAGGCGCACCAGGCAGTCCCCGAGGTCCGGCCGGGTGCTGTGCGGCCGGTTCCGCACCCCGTCGTTGACCACCGCGAACAGCGCGTGCACCCGGATCCGGGCACTCACCGCGTCGCAGTCCGGACGCACCTGCCGCAGCAGCCCGACCCAGGTGCGCAGGAAGTCCCGGCGGAACTCCACCGCGGCCCGGCGGTCCGGCGGGGCCAGCCGCTCGGTCTCGCTGAGCATCGCGCCCAGGTAGTCCCCGTTGCGCAGCGCGAAGTCCACGTACGCGCCGAGCCCGGCCGTCAGCGCCGCCTGCGGCCCGGCGGCGGCCGCGATCGCGCCCTCCACCTCGCACCGGAGCCGCTCGCGGCTGCGCACCAGGGAGGCGGCGAGCAGCTGGGCCTTGCTGTCGAAGTGCCGGTAGACGCTCGGGCCGGAGATCCCGACGGCGGCGCCGAGTTGGTCGGTGCTGACGTTGTCGAAGCCGCGCTGGTGGAACAGCCGGACGGCCGCCGCGAGCAGTTCCTCCCGGCGGGCGCGGGACCGGGGTTCCGGCGCGGGTACGACCCCGGGGCGGACGTCCGTGCCGTCCAGGGACACCGCGAGGACGGCCGCGACGACTTCGCGCAGCACCGCCTCGGCCCGCCGGGGCTGCGGAGCGGCGCTCTGGTAGGAGAGCCCCGAGCAGGCCGAGAGCGCAGCCCAGCAGAGCAGTTCGGCGTCGGCCCCGCCCAGTCGGGGCCGCTCGGCGCGCAGCACCGCGGCCATCAGGGCGACGTCGGCGCGCAGTTCGCGCCGCAGCGCCGCCCGGCGGGCCGGCGGCAGCAGCCGGGCGTCGCGCTGCACCAGGGTGCCGAGCGGGCGGTGGTCGACCGCCACGGCGGCCAGCACTTCGCCGAGTTCGGCGGTGGTGCCGGCCGCCCGCAGGCCACCGGCGAGCGCGTCCAAACCCAACCGGAGGGTGCGGTCCAGCAGTTCGGGTTTGCCGCGGAAGTGCCGGTAGAGCGCGGGCGCGGTGATGCCGACCCCGGCGGCGACCTCGGTCATCGAGACCTGGTGGTACCCGCTGCGGTGGAAGCGGTCGGCGGCCACGGCGAGGATCTGGGCGCGCCGACCGGGCGGCCGTCGGACCACCATGGCGCACCTCCCTCGGGCCGCTTCGAACGCCGTCCGAAGGCTAGCAAGGATTCACTTGATGCTGCCGGGCGCCCGCGATCCCGGGCCCGCCGGCTCTGGACAGCGGAAGCTACCCGGGATTAACTTGTCGGGCCACCACCTGGGCCGTTCCGCCGTGGCCGGTACGCCGGCCGGCGTCGTCGAAGGGAGCGCCGCCGTGCGCCGCACCGTGTTCAACGAGGACCACGAGGCCTTCCGGGAGACCATCAGGGACTTCATCGCCCGCGAGGTCGTCCCGGTCTACGAGAGCTGGGAGGCCGACGGCCACCCGCCGCGGGACTTCTACCGCAAGCTCGGCGAACTCGGCGTGTACGGCATCGAGGTGCCGGAGGAGTACGGCGGCGCGGGCGAGAGCGGCTTCAAGTACCAGGCGGTGATCGCCGAGGAGACCGCCCGGGCGGGCGTGAGCTTCGGCTCGTCCGGGGTGCACACCGGGCTGGTGCTGCCCTACCTGCTGGAGTACGCGAACGAGGAGCAGAAGCGGCGCTGGCTGCCCGGCTTCGTCTCCGGCGACATCATGACCGCGATCGCGATGACCGAGCCGGGCGCCGGCTCCGACCTCGCGGGCATCGCCACCACCGCCCGGCTCTCCGAGGACGGCACCCACTACGTCCTGAACGGCGCCAAGACCTTCATCACCGGGGGCGTGCTGGCCGACCTGGTCCTGGTGGTCTGCCGTACCTCCCCGTACGACCCGCAGAACCGCCGGGCCGGCCTGTCCATCCTGTGCGTGGACACCACCTCGCCCGGCTACACCGTCGGCCGCAAACTGCAGAAAATCGGCCTGCGCACCTCGGACACCGCCGAGCTGGCGTTCAGCGACGTCAGGGTGCCGGTGGAGAACCTGCTCGGCGAGGAGGGCAAGGCCTTCTCCTACCTGACCCACAACCTGGTGCAGGAGCGCCTCGCGATCGCCGTCGGCGCGTACGCGGCGGCCGCGGCGGCGGTGCGGTTCGCGGTGCAGTACGTCAAGGACCGCAAGGTGTTCGGCAAGGCGGTGGCCGAGTTCCAGAACACCAAGTTCACCCTGGCCGACTGCGAGTCGCAGGTGATGGCGCAGCAGTCGATGGTGGACCGCGCGCTGGAGCTCTACCAGAACGGCGAGTTGAGCGTCGCGGACGCGGCCGCCGCGAAGCTGTTCTGCACCGAGTCGGCTTCCGTGGTCATCGACAAGTGCCTTCAGTTGCACGGCGGTTACGGCTACATCCTGGAGTACCCGATCGCCCGGCTCTACACCGACAACCGGGTGTTCCGGATCTACGGCGGCACCAGCGAGGTGATGCGCAGCATCGTCGCCAAGTCACTCGGCCTGTAGGCGCGTGGCGGCCGCCCCGGGAAGCGTTCCGGGGCGGCCGTCAGCCGCGGCGGGCTCGCCGCCGGGCTCGGTCGTCGGCGGCCGGGCGCCCTCAGTTGGGTGAGCCGTGCTCCGCGCGCCAGGCCTCCCAGCCCGCCGAGGAGGCCACCTTGGCCTCGCGCAGGGCCCGCTGGGCGAGCGCGGTCGGCGGGGTCTCCAGGCTGCGCAGCCAGTTGCGGCCGGCCGTGAGCAGCGCCGCGCACACCAGGGCCGCCCCGGCCGCGCCGAGCACCGAGCCGATGCCGGCGAGCACCATGCCGCCGGCCAGCATCGAGCGGTTGACCCGCACCTCACTGAGGATTTTCCGGTTGATCACCATGCCCTCCA
Organism: Kitasatospora sp. NPDC029312; assembly: GCF_055569215.1. Lineage (NCBI taxonomy): Bacteria > Bacillati > Actinomycetota > Actinomycetes > Kitasatosporales > Streptomycetaceae > Kitasatospora > Kitasatospora sp. NPDC029312. The sequence continues at coordinate 147,866 of NZ_JBVHXY010000013.1, forward strand.
CCATGGCGGCAGTCGGCTGCTGCTGCACCTCGGGTGCGCCACCGCGGGTCCCTCCGGGTGCGGTTCACCGGCGCGTCCGCGACCCTGGGCACAGGCGAGGAGGAGCGATGCCCGATCTCGAACAGCTCACCGCGGAGCACGCCGCCCTGGCGGCCGAGAGCCCGCACGGGCGCAGCGCCCACCTGGTGCTGCACGACGGCGTGCTGCGGCAGACGGTGATCGCGATGACGGCCGGGACCGCGTTGGACGAGCACACCCCGCCCACCGCCGGCAGCATCCAGGTGTTGCGCGGCAGGGTCTCGCTGACGATCGCGGGGCGGCGGACCGAGTTGTCCGTCGGAGAGCTGGAGCCCGTCCCGCAGGAGCGGCACGGGCTGCTCGCCCACGTCGACTCGGTGGTGCTGCTGACGGCCGTCACGGCGTGACGGCGGCCGCCACCGGCGCGCGGCGACGGTCGGACGTCAGGGCGCGGCGGCGGCCGGGCACAGCGGCGGCGGACGTCAGGGCGCGGCGGTACCCAGCACGCTGCCGCTGACCAGCCGGAGTCCACGCAGGAACTCCTGGCCGCTGGGGACCAGTTCGGGTGCGGCGAGCCACTGGGCGACGTACCCGGCCAGCAGGATCTGGTAGAAGGTGCCGCGGGCGAGTTCCTCCTCGGTGTCCGGCACCTCGGGCACCCCCTGGAACAGGGCGGCGAGCCCGAGCCGGCCGTCCTTCTGCGCCTCCGCGAAGGCCTGCGCCAGTTCGGGCTCGCGACCGGCCTGGGCGAGTGCCTCGAACTGCGCGGCCCAGAGGCCCCGGTGCTCGGCGAAGACGCCCTTGAGGCCCTCCCAGGCGGCGGCGAAGCGCTCCTCCGGGTCGTCGGAGCTCTGGTTGGCGGCGGCGACCACCGCGCCCAGGCCCTGCCCCAGCTCGCCGATCGCCTCGATCATTGCGGCGTTGAGCAGGGCGTCCTTCGAGCCGAAGTGGTAGCCGATGGCGGCCAGGCTGACGCCGGAGGCGGTGGCGATGTCCCGGGCGGTGGTGCGCCCGTAGCCCTTCTCGTACAGGCAGCGCTTGGCGCCGGCCATCAGGTCTTCGCGGTTTCCCATGCCCTCGATCCTACGGAAGGACTGCACAGATGTCTTGCACGGTCGTCTCGGACGAACGATTTACACGTTCGTACTAGACAATCGTCTGACACGCTCGTACCGTCTTCCCCATGACCGCAACCACCGGCCGCGCAGGCCGTCGCGAATGGATCGGCCTGGCCGTCCTCCTGCTCCCGACCCTCGTCCTCGCCATGGACATGGGCGTGCTGTTCTTCGCCGTCCCCTACATCTCCACCACGCTGGCGCCGACCGGCACCCAGCAGCTGTGGATCATGGACATGTACTCCTTCCTGCTGGCAGGACTGCTCATCACGATGGGCGCGCTGGGCGACCGGATCGGCCGCCGCCGGCTGCTGATGATCGGCGCGGCCGGCTTCACCGGCGCCTCGCTCCTGGCCGCCTGGTCCGGCAGCGCCGAACAGCTGATCGCCGCGCGCGCCCTGCTCGGCGCCGCCGGGGCCACCGTGATGCCCTCGACCCTCGCGCTGATCCGCAACACCTTCCACGACCCCAAGCAGCGGCAGGCCGCCCTCGGCGCCTGGGGCGGCGTGCTCACCGCCGGGGCCACCCTCGGCCCGGTCGCGGGCGGTCTGCTGCTCGACCACTTCTGGTGGGGCTCGGCCTTCCTGGTCGCCGTCCCGGTGATGCTCCTGCTCCTGGTGGCCGCCCCCGTCCTGCTGCCCGAGTACCGCACCACCACCCCCACCGGCCGCTTCGACCTGCCCGGCGCCGCGCTGTCGCTCGCCGCGACCCTGCCGCTGGTCTACGGCATCAAGACCCTCGCCGTGGACGGCTGGAGCACGCCGCCCGCCCTCGTCGCCGCCGCCGGTCTGCTGCTGGCCGGCGCGTTCGTGTGGCGCCAGCGCACCGCCGCCAGCCCGCTGATCGACCTCGGCCTGTTCCGGATCCGCACCTTCAGCGGGGCGATCAGCGTCAACACCGTGGCGATGTTCGCCATGATGGGATTCGCCCTCTTCACCTCGCAGTACCTGCAACTGGTCAAGGGCATGAGCCCGTTCACCGCCTCGCTCTGGTCGCTGGTGCCGAGCGTCGGCGTCGGCGCGGCCGTCGGGCTCGGCGCGGCGCTGGCCGGCAAGGTCCGCCCGGCGGTGCTGATGGGCGGCGGCTTCCTGGTCGGCGCGGCGGGCTTCGCGATGATGACCCGGGTCGGCGCGCACTCCCCGCTGGCGCTCATCCTCACAGCGGCCGGCATCCTGGCCGCCGGGACGGTCGGGACCATGACGATGACCGCCGAGATGGTCGTCTCCGCCGCCCCGGCCGAGCAGGCCGGCACCGCCTCCGCCATCTCCGAGACGGCCGTCGAGCTCGGCAGCTCGTTCGGCATCGCCCTGCTCGGCGCGGCCGGCGCCGCCGTCTACCGCCACCAGCTGGACGGCGCCCTCCCGGCGGGCGTGGACGGCCAGGCCGCCGGCGCGGCCCGGGACACCCTCGGCGGCGCCGTCTCCGTCGCGGCCCACCTGCCCGGACGGCTGGGCACGGACCTGCTGGAGGCCGCCCGCACCGCCTTCACCGACGGCCTCCACGTCGCCGCCGTCGTCGGCCTGGTCACCGCCCTCGGCGCCGCGCTGCTCGCCTACCGGCTCCTCCGCCACCTCCCGGCCGCCCAGACGGCCCCGGCCCAGGCCCAGGCCCCCGAGGCCGAGCCGCAGGCCGCGACCGTCTGAGCCGCCCCGACGGCCCCGGACGGCGCCGGTCCCCGCGAGTCATCGAGAGCCCCCGCCCACCCCGGGCGGGGGCTCTCCGCCGTCCCCGACGCGGCCTGGGGGTTCCGGACCGGTGACCTGCTGGCGCTGCCCCGCCGCCGACCGAGAGTTCGCGGCGGCGGTGGCGCTGTACTCGGTGATCCACCTGGAGCCGGCGGAGCTGCTGCCCGCCTTCGTCGAGATGCGGCGGGTGCTGCGGCCCGGCGGGGTGCTGCTGGTCTCCTTCCACCTGGGCGACGAAGTGCGGCGGATGGAGGAGTGGTGGGGCCACCGGGTCGACGTGGACTTCCACTTCCTGGACACCGGCGCCGTCGCCGCCCGCCTGGTCGAGGCCGGGTTCGCGGTCGAGGCGCGGCTGGAGCGGGAGGGCCTGCCCGAGGAGGCGCCCACCCGGCGGGGGTACCTGCTGGCGCGGCGCTCGGGCTGAGGCGCCGCCGGCCTGCCGTCCACCCCGGGGTGGACGGCAGGCGCTCCACCTCCGGGTGCGTGTCCCGGCGGCCGGGCGGGGAGACCGTGGAGGGGTGACCACGACCGTCAGGAGCCGCCATGTCCCTGCCGTCCCTCTTCTCGCTGCTCGGCCTCGCCTGCTGGATCGGCTACGAGCTGCTGCTGCGCCGTCGTGAGGACGCCGCCGTCGGCAGCTGGCACGGGGACGACCGCGACCGCGGCTCGACCCGGGTGCTGATCGGCTGCTACCTCGTGTCGGTCCTGGTCGTGGTGGTGGTGTTCGACCGCGCCTCGATCGGCGGACTGCCCACCTGGGCCCAGTGGTTCGGGGTCGTCCTGGTCGCCGCCGGGCTGGCGCTGCGGGCCTGGGGCATGCGGACCCTGGGCCGCTACTACACCCGCACCCTGCGCACCGTGGACGCCCAGCACGTCGTCCGCACCGGCCCGTACCGGCTGATCCGCCACCCCGGCTACGCCGGCAGCCTGCTTGTCTGGGGCGGCTACGCGCTCGGGACGGCGGGCTGGGCGGCCGCCCTGGTGGTGACCGCCCTGCTGCTCGGCGCGTACGGCTGGCGCATCGCCGCCGAGGAGCGGCTGCTGCTGGCGGCCTTCGGGCCCGCCTACGCGCAGTACCGCGCGGTGTCCAAGCGGCTGGTGCCGTTCGTCTACTGATCACACCGGAACCGGTACGGGTGTGACGTGCGGATGTGAGGCAGTACACCGGACGCCCGGGAACGCGGCCGTCCGCACCCCCGGTCCGCTCGGACGGCACCCGGTTTTCGGCCAGCGTTTCCCGGCCGGTGTATCCGTTCGCCGTCAGGGCCAGGCATACTGGCGAGCATGGGCGCTAGCGCCCCCCGTGACTCTAGACAAGAAGGGACCGGTGGCCAGGGATGCTGCGGAACGGTCTTGAGCCCTGGCACATCTTCGTGGTGCTGGCGGTCGTCATCCTGCTGTTCGGGTCGAAGAAGCTGCCGGAGATGGCCCGCGGCCTCGGCAAGTCGATGCGCATTCTGAAGGCGGAGACCAAGGCGATGCGGGAGGACGACCCCACGACGGAGGCCGGCACCGCGCAGAGCACCGCCGCCCAGCCCGCCGACCGCCCCGCCGTCACGCCGACCAACGTGACCAAGGCCACCGAGGCCACCGAGGCGAAGCGGCCCGAGACGACCGCCTGAGCCGCACGAGTTCCTGGAGAGCCCCCGGTGGACCCCCACCAGGGGCTCTCCGCATGTCCGGAGCCGTCCGGCCGGGGCGGCTGACGACCCGGCAGCGGGGGGCCTGACCCGTTCGGGGGCACCGACGGGCGCCCGGGGCGTCGCGGCGGCAGGCTGGGCGGGATGTCCGAGAACCCGCCACGCGCCGACCTGCGGGCAGCCCTCTGGCTGCTGGCCGCCTGCACCGTCCTGATGGTCGCGTACTTCACGCTGCCGCTGCGGTCCCTCGGCCACCAGCGGCCGGTGCTCAGCTGGGCGGTGTTCGGCGCCGCCCTGACCGGGCTGAGCTGCCTGCTGCTCGCGAAGATCACGGCCGTGCTGCAGGGGCGGGCGAGACGGCCGGTCGCCTGGCTGACCTTCCTGATCTTCCTGGCGATGGCCGTCTTCTCCGCCGCCTACTACGTGCTCGCCGGCCGGCCGGGCGACTTCGCGGGGATGAACACGCGGCTCGACGCGCTCTACTTCACCATCGTCACCATGGCCACCGTCGGCTACGGCGACATCACGCCGTCCGGGCAGGCGCCGCGGCTGGTGGTGATCCTGCAGATCGGCTACAACTTCGTCTTCCTCGCGGCGGCGGCCGGGACGCTGTCGCGGACGATCCGGGCGGGTGTGGAGAGCCGGGTGCGGCGGAAGCCGTGAGGGTTGGGGGCCCGGGGGCTGCGGGGCCACGACCGGGAGTTGTCCACAGGCTGTGGACGACGACTCAGGAGCGGCTGGGGTCGATCACGCAGAAGCGGTTGCCCTCGGGATCGGCGAGGACCACGAAGTCCGGGTCCTCGGGGTAGCGGTCCCAGACGACCCGCTCGGCGCCCAGGGCGACCAGGCGCTCGACCTCGGCGGCCTGGTCGGCGGCGTCGTCGGCGTAGAGGTCGAGGTGCACCCGCGGATGCGCCTGGACGGGCGACTCGCTGAGACCGAGGGCCAGTTGCACCCCGTGGCCGCCCGCCGCGGGCACCAGGACCGTCCAGCGCTCCTCCACCAGCCCGCCGCGCGGGACGAGGCCGAGGGCGGCCGTCCAGAAGGCGACGGCGCGCGGCATGTCGGAGACGCCCAGGACGAGGGAACCGATCGTCAGCATGGGGACATTCTGGCCCGACGTCAGCGGGCTCAGTCATCCTGGAGGTTCGCGGCGGTGTGGAGGGTGGCGAACAAGGCGGAGAGGCGGGCGTTCCAGTTGGCGTAGGTGAGAGCGTCGACGACGTGCTTCTTCCCCATGTCCCTGATCACCTTCTGGGCGCCCTTGAGCTGCTGGGCGGCCTCGTCGGGGTTGCCCTCGTTGAGGCGGGCGGCGGCGTCGTCGAGGATCCGCAGCAACTCCGCCTGGCGGTCCCGCTCCTTGGTGATCTGCGCCTGGGCGACCGCCTGCCGGAAGGCCTGGAGCTGCAGTTCCGCGGGCTGGTTGCGGGGGACGGCCTGGGACGGGTTCGGCGGCGCGGGGGTGCTGGGGGCGTTCGAAGCGGGGGCCGTGGCGGAGGCGGCGGTCGACGGGGCGGCGGGCGCGGCCGTCCTGGGGGCGGTCGCGGCGGGCGGCGCCTTGGGGGCGGCGGCGTTGCCGGCCGGCTCGTCGAAGGCGGTGAGGGCCACGGCGGTGATCCCGGCCAGCCCGGCGATGCCGAGGGCACCGATGACCAGGGGCTTCCTGCGGCGGTCCCGGGCGGGCGCGGACCGGGCGCTGGACGGGTACGGGGCGGCGGGGCCGGGACGGGTCGGGCCGGGAGGGACGGGGGCCATCACGGACGTGGCGGCGGCTGCCGGGCGGGGCGGCTGGGGCGGGAGGAGGGTGGTGTGCTGCTGGTCCGGGCGCGGGTGTGCGTCGGCCGGAGCGACCGGTGGGAGCACCTGGGTGGAGGTGGCAGCGGACGCGGAGGTGGCGAGGAGCTCCGCCGTCGGGTCTCCGACGGCCAGGCCCGGGACGGTGGCCAGCAGTTCGGCGCGCGCCGCAGCGGCGTCGGCGGGGCGGTCCGCCGGGTTCTTGGCGAGCAGGCGCAGCACGGCCGCGTCCACGGCCGGCGGCAGACCGGGCCGCCGTACGGACGGGGGCGGGGCCTGCTCGCTGACGTGCTTGAAGGCGATCGCCACCGGGGTCTCGGCGGTGAACGGGGTCTCGCCGGTCAGCATCTCGGTCAGCACGCAGCCGACGGCGTACAGGTCGGTGCGACCGTCCAGGGCGGAGGCGGTGGCCTGCTCGGGCGAGAGGTAGGCGGCCGTACCGAGCACGCTCGCGGTCTGGGTCAGGTTGCTGGACGAGCCCGCGCGGGCGATGCCGAAGTCGACGACCTTCACCCCGCCGTCGCCGGTGATCATGATGTTCCCGGGCTTGATGTCCCGGTGCACCAGCCCGGCGGCGTGCGCGACCGCCAACGCCTCGCAGACGGCCGCCGCGATGCCGACCGCGCGCTCCACCGGCAGCCGCGGCTGATCGGCCAGGACGGCGGCCAGCGAACGGCCCTGGACCAGCTCCATGACGATGAACGGGGTGCCCTGGTCCACGCCGGAGTCGAAGACCATCACGATCCTCGGGTGCACCAGCATCGCGGCGTGCTGCGCCTCCCGGCTGAAGCGCTCGGCGAAGCGGGGATCGTCGGCGAGGCCCCCGTTGAGGACCTTGACGGCCACCTGACGGCCCAGCACGTGGTCGACGCCGCGCCAGACGGTGGCCATGCCGCCGACGCCGAGTATCCCGAGCAGTTCGTAACGCCCGTTCAGCGCCCGTCCGATCACCTGCAGCTCCCCTCGTGTGCGGCGGCCGGGGGTCCGGGGCGCCGGGTGCACCTGTGCACGATAGCCGTCCGGCTGGGGGGCCGTGGGGGTGTGGGGGGCGGGGGGGGTGGCTCTCGGGAGGGTGGGTGCGGGGGCGGCTCCGGGGGTGGCCGCTCCGGGGGCTGGGCGATTTTCAGACTGCCCATTCCGGCGGTGGGGCGTTGAGGCCGTTGGCAGTCTGAAAATCACCCGTCACGCCCCTCTCCGGGCCACCCCCTGCGCCGCCCCCTCCCGCAGCACATCCCTCTCGCCAGAGCGTGGGAGGGGTGGGTGGGGGTTACTGGGGGTGGGTGGGTGCGGGTCGGGGGGTGGGGGCTGCTGGGGGTGCAGGTTGTTTCGGGCCGGTGGCGGTCGGGGGACCGGGCAGCGGTCCCCCGGCCGCCGGCGTGGGGGTGGGGGGGGGGCTCCCCATCTGCGAGCAGGGGGGCCCCCCCCCTGAACGTTTGGG
>NZ_JBVHXY010000013.1:155565-167129 GCF_055569215.1 Kitasatospora sp. NPDC029312
TCCCCCTCCGGAGGCCACAGTTTTTTCAGGTTGGGGGTCGTTAGGGGAACCGGCCGTTGTCCCCCCGCCCCCCGGCGTGGGGGTGCGGCCCGCCCTGACTGCGGGCGGGCGGGCCGCACCGTTCCGGGCCGGTCGGGCCGGCGGCGCGTCCGGGGTGGGCGCCGGTCGGTCCGGTCGGGCCGGCCGGGTGGACGGTGGGCACGGGGGAGCCGACCGGCCACCCGGGGTCTTCGGGTGGTTGTGCGTCCTGCGGGTGGTGCGGGTGGTGCGGGTGGTTCGATCCGGGTGGGCGGCGAGCCCGGGGGGAGTCGCTCGCCGCCCACCCGGAGTTCTGGGGGTCATCTCCGGGTCGACTGCTCGTCCTCGGAGGAGACGGATTTGCTCGGACGGACGTCCGGTGGGGCCGGCGGGGTGGGCGCGGTCGCGCCGCCCTTGTCGGGTTTCGTGCGGCCACCGCCGCCGTCCTGGCCGGTGGTCCCGCCGCCGTTGGCGTTCCCGTTCGAGCCGCCGTTGGCGTTCGACTTGCCGTTGTCCCCGCCGTTCTTGCCGCCGTCCGTTCCGGGGGCGGTCCGGGCGGGGGTGCTCGGCTGTGCGGTGGCGCCCTGGTGGTCGGGCGTGCCGTCGCAGTAGTCGGGCACGCTGTCCGCTCCGCCGGCCGCCGCGACGAGCGGGGCGAAGAGCGGGTCGGCGGCCAGCTGGCGCGGGTGCTCGCCCTTGCCCGTACGGTCCGCGAAGCCCTGACAGAGCGGGACCAGCGCGGGCGGCAGGGCGGGCCGGGCGCCGTGCTCGGCGGTGGTGGGCGTGCCGGGCGTGGCCGGGACGGCCGCTTGCGGTCCGCCGGAGGCGGTGCCGGACGGACGAGCGGACTCGGACGGGGTTGCGGGGCGGGTGCCGGCCGTGACGGAGTGGGACGCGCCCGAGGAGGCTCCGGTGGAGGCGCCCGGGACGGCCAGCGTGTGCTCCGGTTCGGACGGGCCGCCGCCCAGGGGGGACGGCAGGTTGCCGGTGCCGGCGGCGACCGCGACCCCGCACAGCGCGGTGGCTCCGAGCACGGCGGCAGCGGCCTTCGTGCTGAAGGCCCTGGCCAGCGCTGCGGTTGCCATGGATCGTCTCCGGACGGGGGTCACTACGGGGTCGGGCTTGAGACTCGCCTCCCGGAACGCGGCCAGTGCGGCCTCCTCCCCGGCCAGTTCCGCCGCCGTCGCCGGGGCGGCGGCCGCGGCCAGCACCCGGGCGACGTGCCCGGGACCGTCCGGTCCGGTGAGCGAGGCCTCCTGCCCGGCCGACGGGCCGCCCACGGCACCGCCGAGCAGTTGCTCGGCAGTATCACGGTCGATCCGGCGGGATCGGTTGGTGCTCATCTCATGTCCTTCAGCGTCGCGGCCCGGCGTTCTGTCACACCCTGCGGAGGATTTTTTTTCGCGGGTTCCTTCGCCGGGCCCGGCGGCCGGTTCCCGGCCCCCGGTTCGGCGCTGCGGGTGGCGGGGATCCCGGCCCCGGAGGCGTAGGGCTGCTCCAGCAGCTTTGCCAGTCGCCGCAGTCCCCGGTGGGCGGCCATCCGGACGCTGCCGGCCCGCTTGCCGAGCACCCGGGCGGCACTCTCGGCGTCGAGTTCCATGACCACTCTGAGCAGCACCGCCTCGGCCTGGTCGCGCGGCAGCCGGGAGATCAGCGCCAGTGCGTCGGCGGTGCCGACGGTGGTGAGCGCGGCGCCCGCGGTGTCGTCCCCGGCCGCGAGCTCGGCCAGGTACTCGACGGGCAGGTCGGCGACCGGGCGGCGGCGCCGGGCGCGCAGGTGGTCCAGGGCGCGGTTGCGGGCGATGGTGGCGGCCCAGCCGCGGAAGCCGTCCCCGTCGCCGGAGAAGTCGCGCAGGTCGCGGGCGATCTGCAGCCAGGCCTCGGAAGCGATGTCCTCGGCGTCCTGGGCGTCCTCGGGCCGTCCGCCGACCAGCACCCTGAGGTAGCGCAACAGGCCCGGCTGGACGCTCCGGAACAGCAGGCGGAACGCCTCCTCGTCGCCGTCCTGGGCGGCGCGGACCGCCTCGGTCAGATCGGCAGCGGGGGCCGGGCCCGGCGGTGGGCCGGCGGCGGGGACTGGTCCGGGCCGGCCGAGGGGGCTGCCGGTGCCCGCTCCGGGGCGTTCTGCACTCTGCACCCGCCCCATCATGCGTCATCCGGGGGAACAGGTCGGCGCCGGTCGTGGGTCCGGGCCGCCCGGGCCCCCGTCCCGTCGGCGCACGCGGTGGCCCGGAGCGCGTCCGTGCGGGTCGGAGGCGGTGTCACGGGGAGCGCCGTGACAACTGTCATGCGGATCCGGCAACGGACGGCACTGCTCCGGGGCAGGGCCGGCCGGAAAGACTGGCGGCACGACGCGGGCAGCGGCCCGCGGCACCGGACGGGGAGGAACCCACCATGAGCAGCCAGAGCATCAGCGCCGCCACCACTTCCGCTCCCGCGCAGGGCCCCGCCCACGCCAAGGAGCCGAACCCGCTGCTCTCCGGTCTGCGCCCGCTGGCCCTCGACGTGGCCGCCCCGATGGTCGGCTACTACGTGCTGCACTCGGCCTGCGGTCTGAGCGAGTTCGCCGCGCTGGCCTGGAGCAGCGCCTTCCCGGCCGCCCGGACGGTCCTCGGGCTGCTGAGCGAGCGCCGGCTGAACCTCTGGGCCGCGCTGATGCTGGTGGTCAACCTGGCGGGCCTGGCGCTCACCTTCGTCACCGGTGACGCGCGGCTGATGATCGCCAAGGACGGCGGGCTGAGCGGCACCGTGGCGCTGGCGATCCTGTTCTCGGCCCTGGTCGGCCGACCGGTGATGACGCCGATGCTGATGCCCTTCGTCACCAAGGGCAAGCGGGACCTCACCGCCGCCTGGCAGCGGCTGGCCGAGGGCCGGGCGGCCGCCTCGCGGACCTTCCGCCGGCACGAGCGGGTGTTCGCCGGGATCTGGGGTGCCGCCCTGCTGGCCGAGTGCGCGGCCCGGGTGGTCGGCGCGTTCGTCCTGCCGGTCTCGACCATGGCCTGGCTGTCCACCGTGTTCCTGATCGGTGCGATCCTGGCCGGCTCGATGCTCGGCCAGATCGCGGTCGAGCCGATGGAGAAGCTGGTCGGCGCCGAGGCCGAGTGCCCGACCGCCGCCTGAACCACCGGTTGCGGGGGTTCGAACAGCCAGGAACCATCGGGATCTCCCGGGAGTCCTGATAACGAGGGGGTAACGGGCCCCCCGCGACGACGAACCGGGGAGCCCCACCATGCGGACGAACGCGCCGAGCACCATCGAGGACCGCACCCTCGTCTGGGACGGCTGCCTGAACGTCCGCGACCTGGGCGGACTGCCCACCGCCTCCGGCCGGCTGACCGCCTGCGGCGCGGTGGTCCGGGCGGACAACCTGGACCGCCTCACCCGCGAGGGCTGGGAGACCCTCCTCGACCACGGCGTCCGCACCGTGGTCGACCTGCGCAACGCCGAGGAGTACCAGCCGCTCCTCCCGCTCCCCGAGGGCGTCGAACTGGTCCGCGTCCCGCTGGACGCGCTGGCCGGCCCCGCCTGGTGGCAGACCTACGGCCGACTGGACGGCACCCCGCTGGCCCTGCGCCCCTACCTGGACCACTGCCCGCACGCCGCCGCCGCGCTGGTCACCGCGATCGCCGGGGCCCGCCCCGGCGGGCTGGTGGTGCACTGCGGCGCCGGCCGCGACCGCACCGGCCTGGCCGCCCTGCTGCTGCTCGCCCTGGCCGGTGTCGACCGGGCCGCGATCGCCGAGGACTACCTGCTGAGCGGCCCCAACGTCCGGCCGCTCTACGGGATGCTCGGCCTGCCGGACCCCTACCGGCGGATCGACGCGGTGCTGGCCGAGGCGGGGACGACCGCCGAAGCCGTGCTGGAGTCCACGCTCGACGGGCTCGACCCGGCGGGCTACCTGCTGGCGGCCGGGGTCACCCCGGCCCGGATCGCCGCCGCCCGGGCCCGGCTGGTGCCGGTCGAGTAGGGGCGCCGGACGCTACTCGCGGGTAGCGTCAACCGATGGTTGACGATGCGGTATCGACAACCTACGGTTGACGCATGGAGAATCCCGTTGTTCCCAACACCACTCCGTTGCGCCTCGACGACCTGATCGCCGCGATCAAGAAGGTCCACACCGACGCGCTCGACCAGCTCTCCGACGCGGTCATCGCCGCCGACCACCTCGGCGACCTCGCCGACCACCTGATCGGCCACTTCGTCGACCAGGCCCGCCGTTCCGGCGCGTCCTGGACCGACATCGGCCGCAGCATGGGCGTCAGCAAGCAGGCCGCCCAGAAGCGCTTCGTCCCCAAGGACCCGGGCACCCCGAACGACCTCGACCCCAGCCAGGGGTTCAGCCGGTTCACCCCCCGGGCCCGCAGCGTCGTGGTGGCCTCCCAGGAGGAGGCCCGCAAGGCGCAGAACCCCGAGATCACCACGGAACACCTGCTGCTCGGCCTGCTCGCCGAGCCCGAGGGCATCGCGATGAAGGCGCTCGCCGCCCAGGGCGTCAGCCCGGAGGCCCTGCGGACGGCGGCCACCGCCGCCCTGCCGGCTTCCGTCGAGGAGCTGCCCGCCCTGATCCCGTTCGACACCGGGAGCAAGAAGGTGGTGGAGCTGACCTTCCGCGAGGCGCTCAAGCTCGGGCACAACTACGTCGGCACCGAGCACATCCTGCTCGCCCTGCTGGAGCAGGACAACGGCGAGGGCGTCCTCGCCGGTCTGCAGGTGGACAAGGCCGAGGTGGAGACCTTCGTCTCGGAGGCCATCGCCGCCCTGATCGCCACCCGGAACGCGGAGTCCCCGCAGCAGGACGAGCAGTAGGACGGGCGGCAGGACGAGCAGCGAGGTTGAGCGTCAGCCGCCGCGCCCCGGGTGGAAGCGCCGCCCGGGGCGCGGAACCCGGTGCCGGGTCGCGGTCCTAGAAGCCGGAGACGTGGGTGGTGACGATCCGGACCCGGCCATCCTCGGCTGCTTCCAGGGCGGCCCGCAGCCGGGCCGAACGGGCCGGGCCGAGCAGTTCCAGGGCCTCAGCGAGCGGCGCCCAGCGGTGGGTGTCCAGTTCACCGGCCGGGACGGTCACGGGGGTGTCGTCCGGAACGGTGCCGAAATCGAACATGAGGTGTTCGGCCGGGTGGTCGAGTTCGCCCGAGGGGTGGGTCCAGGAGATGGCCAGCAGATCGCCGGCCTTCCGTACGATGCCGGTCTCCTCCTCCAACTCCCGTTCCGCGCACCGGACGGGGCCCTCTCCCAGGTCGATCGTGCCGCCCGGGAACTGCCAGTGCTCGCGGTAGCCGGCCTTCACGATCAGGATCCGGCCGGACTCGTCGCGCAGCAGGCAGCCCGCCGCCGCGTAGATCCGGGGCAGCGAGGCCAGCCATTCCTCGCGGGACTTCAAGGGCTCAGCCGTCACGGCGCGCTCCTCCTGGGGCAGGTGGGTTCGGTCGCGCCCACTCTGCCACCCGGCCCGGCCGCCGGGCTCCTGGCGGTGCATCCCCGGCAGACCGATGAGTCGGCGCCCCGGGGGCGGTCCAACCGGCATGAGAACCACCTCGGGAGACGCCCTACTGACCTGCGACCTGGGCGCACTGACCGCCCCCGACCTGGCCGTCGTCGACGCGCTCGCCCGGCTGCGGTTGGCCGCCGCCCGGCACGGGGTGGGCGTGGTGCTGTTGAACGCGGACGGTCCGCTGCGGGAACTGCTCGCGTTCAGCGGACTCTCGGCGCTGCTGCCGGGAGCGGCCGGTCCCCTGGACGTCGCGGGACTCGAGAGCCCCGTGGAGCCGGCCGGACGCTCGGCGCTATTCGGCGTCGAGACGGGGCGGGAGGCCGAACAGGGGGAAGAGCACGTCGGTGTCCAGGAAGTTGGTGAAGCCGGTGATCCGGCCCGCTGACACCTCCAGCACGATCAGCGCCCAGGGCTCGTGCCCGCCCGCCGGGCCCGGCCGGTACTGGGCGAAGGCCGGGCCGCCGTTGGCCGTCACCGGGAGCAGCCGGGAGCCGCGGCAGCCGTGCCCCGGGCCCAGCATCCAGGCCCGGAGCTCGTCCTGCCCCTGCAGCCACATCGCGAACGGCGGCATGTTGAGCGTGACGTCCTCGTGCAGCAGCGCGGCCAAGCCGTCCATGTCGTACGCCTCGAAGGCGCGGACGTACCGGTCCAGCAGCGCGCGGTGGTCCTCGTCCAGGGCGGGGGCCGGTCGCGCCGCCGAGGCGTCCGAGGCGAGGACCGCCCGGGCGCGCTGCAGTGCGCTGTTGACCGAGGCGACCGTGACGCCGAGCAACTCGGCCACCTCGGCGGCCTTCCAGCCGAGCACCTCACGAAGGATCAACACCGCCCGCTGCCGGGGCGCGAGGCGCTGCAGCACGGCGACGAAGGCCAGCTTCACCGACTCGCGCTGGGCGGCCACCTCGGCCGGATCGCCCGTCTCCGGGAGCACCCGGCCGTCCGGCGCGGGGCCGATCCACGTCACCTCGGGCAGTCGGGCGTCGCTCGCGGTGGCCACCGTCACCGGGCCGGCCAGATCCATCGGACGGGCCCGGCCCTTGCGGCCGTTCAGCGCGTCCAGGCAGACGTTGGTGGCGATTCGGTACAGCCAGGAGCGCAGCGCGGCCCGCCCCTCGAAGCCCCGGTGCCCGCGCCAAGCACGGACCATGGTCTCCTGCACCGCGTCCTCGGCCTCGAAGACCGAGCCGAGCATGCGGTAGCAGTAGCCCGTCAACTCCCTGCGGTACCGCTCCAATTGGAGCTCGACCGACTCCTCCGCGAGCACCTCGGCCATGGTCACCCCCGTCGTGCTGTGGCTTCCAGGTGTACGGACAGGAACGTAGCGCACGTCACTGACAGCGGGGACTGACAGCGGCACTGGCAACGGCACTGGTACGGCACTGCCGACGGCCGCTGAGCGGTCGTCAGGGGCGGATCCGGGAGCGCCGGCATCCGCCCCCGCCGGGACCGTCGGACGTGGATCGGGCACCACCCGTCGGCGGGCTCCGGCGCGGTCAGTGGGCGGAGTGCTTCTCCGCACCGCGGTGCCGGTGCCCCTTGAGCTCCGCGTGCACCGACGGGGCGGCGTGCACCGTCGAGGCCGCCACGTCGCGCCCGCCGTGGCGGAAGACGCCGCCTTGGCCGGGGAGGAACCCGGCGCCGGCGGAGGACGTCGCGCCGCCTCGCGGCTCCGGGCCGAGGCGGCTGGGCGTGCTCGCCATGCCCCGGCGTTCCAGCAGCTCCTGGGCGCCTTGGCGGAGCTTGGCGGTGCTGCCCGGGGTTCGCTTGGTCATCGTCGGCCTCCCTTAGGCGGCCGCGGCCGGACGGATGCCGGCCGGAGGGGCCGCATGGGCGTCTTGTCCGGATTTTATCCGGGCTGCGGCCCGGTGCCAGTGCGGCGGAGATCCGTCCGCTCCGGTCAGCCCATGACCTCGTGGACGAAGCACCAGCGCCAGTCCTCCCCCGCCTCGAACGAGCGGATCACCGGGTGGGAGGTGTTGTGGAAGTGCGCGGTGGCGTGCCGCTGCGGCGAGAAGTCGCAGCAGCCGATGTGGCCGCAGTCCAGGCAGACCCGCAGGTGCACCCAGTCCCGACGGCCCTGGGCGAGGCACTCGGCGCAGCCGTCGGTGGGCGGGAGGGGCTCGATCTCCCGGGGGGCCAGAGCGAGGTCTTCGCAGGCGCTCATGTTCGAAGGCTACGACGGCCGGGACCGGGATGCCTCAGGAGGAGACGCTCGGTGCCCCGGCGCCCGGGCCGGGGCCGGGGCCGGGGCCGGGGCCGGGGCCTGGGCCGTGGGGCGCGTCGAGGACTGTGTCGGGGGTCGCGCCGGGGGCCGTCCAACTGGCCAGCAGGGCCAGCTTCTGGGCGGTGGGCGAGTCCGGCGGGGCGGTGTAGACGACCAGCACCTGGTCCGGCGAGCCGTTGACGGCCAGGGTCTCGTAGCCGAAGTCGAGTTCGCCGACCAGCGGGTGCCCGAGCAGCTTGCTGCCGCTGCTCTTGTCCCGGACCAGGTGGTCCGCCCAGAGCCGACGGAACTCCTCGCTGCGCACCGACAGTTCGCCCACCAGGGCGGTCAGGGCCGGGTCCGCCGGGTGCAGCCCGGCGTCCCGGCGCAGGTAGGCGACGGTCTCCGCGGCGACCGCCTCCCACTGGCGGTAGTGGTCGCGGGCGGCCGGCTCCAGGAACACATGCCGGGCCTGGTTGGGCGCCGCGTTCGGACTGGTCTCCGAGCGCGGCCCGACGTCCCGGCGGGAGGAGAAACCGCTCACCGCGTCACCCAGCACGTTCCAGGCCAGCACGTCCATCCGCCGGCCCAGGACGAAGGCCGGCACCCCGGTCATCAGGTCCAGCAGCAGTCGGGTCCCCGGGCTGACCTCCTGGCGGCCCCGCACCCGGGCCGCCGAGGCCTTGGGCGGGCGGGTCAGCGAACGCAGGTGCGCCGCCTCCGTCGCGTCCAGCCGCAGCACCCGGGCCACCGCGTCCAGCACCGCGTCCGAGGCGCTGCCGCCACGGCCCTGCTCCAGCCGGACGTAGTAGTCCACGCTGACCCCGGCGAGCTGCGCCACCTCCTCCCGGCGCAGGCCCTGCACCCGGCGGCGACCGTGCGAGGACAGGCCCACCTCCTCCGGCTGGATCCGGGCCCGGCGCGATCGAAGGAAGTCCCCCAGGGTGTTCTCCATGGCAGGCAGCGTAGCTCCGGGGCGGCGCCGTGAGGGTGGTACTGCCGTTCCCAGGAAGGCCGTTCCCGGGAAGGCGGTTCCAGGGACGGGCACAGCCCTGGGCCGGGATGCGCGGCGGTCACAGAGTGGTCGTCGTCCGCCCGACCCTCCCGAGGAGACCCCGATGAGCTACCCCGCCCTCGCCACCCGCACCGCCGTCGTCACCGGAGCCGCCAGCGGCATGGGCGCCGCCACCGCCCGGCTGCTCGCCGCCGACGGCGCCCGGGTCGCCCTGCTCGCCCGCCGCACCGACCGGATCGAGGCGCTCGCCGCCGAGATCAGCGCCACCGGCGGGCAGGCCCTCGCCGTCACCGCCGACATCACCGACCAGGCCTCGGTCGACGCCGCCACCAAGGCCGTCCACGAGGCCTACGGCCGGGTCGACCTGCTGGTCAACAACGCCGGGGTGATGCTGCCCAACCCGCTCGCCGACGGCCGGATCGACGAGTGGACCCGCATGATCGACACCAACCTGACCGGCGCACTGCGGATCGTCCGCGCCTTCACCGAGGACCTCACCTCGGCCGCCGCCGACGGCCGCACCGCCGACCTGGTCAACGTCTCCTCCATCGCCTCGCACGTCATCTTCCCCGACTACGCCGTGTACGGCGCCACCAAGGCCGCGCTCACCCAGCTGTCCGCCGCGCTGCGCTCCGAACTCGGCCCGCGCGACGTCCGGATCAGCGCGATCGAGCCCGGCCTGACCGACACCGAGCTCGGCGGGCACATCGAGAACCCGGTGCTGCGGGAGCAGCTGGGCGGCATGTTCGACGCGATCCCGGCGCTCGGCGCGGAGGACATCGCCGACCTGATCGCCTACACCGTCAGCCGGCCCCGGCACGTCAACCTGCGCCACCAGGTGGTGCTGCCGACCCGGCAGGCGTGACGGCCGTACCGGAATCCCCGCTCCGGGGCCCCGGGCGGCATGGGAGCATGCCACCCGTGGCGATCGTGACGGGGAGAACAGACGGCGACACCGGCGAGGGCGGCGGCGCCCCCTTCCCCGGGCGGCCGGGCACCGGCGTCCCCGGGCGGCCGGACACCGATGTCCCCGAGCGGCCGGGCACCGGCGGGGGCATACCCCGGCAGCCGGCCACCCGGGAACCCGCGGCCTCCGGTGAGCAGCCGGAGCCCGGCGCCCGGCAGTCCCGGATGCGGCCGCTCACCGACACCGGCCGGATCCGGCAGCCCGTCGCCCTCCTCCGGCTGCTCACCGGCCTGCTCGCGATCGCCGTCACCCTGCTGCTCGCCGACTACGCCCGGGCCACCACCGAGGGCATCGCCGCCGACGTCGCCGAGGCGGCCGCGCTCGTGCCCCGACCGCTCGCGAGCCTCGCCGGCGGGCTCACCACCGCCGCCGTCCTGCTGCTGCCGGTCGGACTCGCCGCCCGCCGGGTGCTCGGCCCCGACCGGCGGCGCGCCCTGCAACAGGTCTCCGACGGGCTCCTCGCCGCCGTCCTCGCGTACGGCGCCACCCTCGCCCTCGGCCTGTGGGCCGACGACCTCGCCCCGACCTCCCTGGTCACCGCACTCACCCAACCGCTGCCCGCCGACCTGCTCCACCACACCGAGCCCGTCTACGGCTACCTCGCGCCCGTCCTCGCCTTCATGACCGCCTCCGGCAGCCGCGAACGGCGCCTGCCCCGGGCCGTCCTCGCGCTCTCCGGACTCGCCGGACTCGCCGGCGGCTACGCCACCCCCACCGCACTGCTGCTCGGCCTGCTCATCGGCTGGACCGGCGCCCACGGCACCCTGTACGCCGTCGGCACCCCGGACCCCCGGCCCCGGCCCGGCGAGGTGCTGCGGGCCCTGCGGGACAGCGGGCAACGGCCGGTCGAGGCCCTGCCGGTGGGCTCCGACCACTACCGGGTGCGGCAGGCCGACGGGTGGCCCGCACTCGACGTCCAGCTCCTCGACCGGCAGGCCGTCACCGCCGCCGCCGTCCAGCGCGCCTGGCGCCGCCTGCGCCTGCGCACCGCCCCGCACCCCCGCGCACTGCGCTCCCCGCGCACCGGGCTGGAACACGAGGCCCTGGTCACGTACGCCGCCCTGGCCGCCGGCGTCCGCACCCGCCGCATCGCCGCCACCGTCGGCCTCGGCCACGACACCGCCCTGATCGCGTACGAGCACCAGGCCGGCCGCACCCTGGACCAGCTCGCCGACGAGGAGATCACCGACGACCTCCTCGCCGACGCCTGGCGCCAACTCGCCCTCCTCCAGCGCCGCGAGATCGCCCACCGCGCCCTCGTCCCCACCTCCCTGCTGGTCGACGACACCGGAGCCGTCCACCTGGTCGACTTCGCCGACGGCGACATCGCGGCCAGCGAACTCGTCCTCCGCTGCGACACCGCCCAACTCCTCACCACCCTCGCCCTGCGCACCGGCGCCGCGCGCTCCGTCCACACCGCCACCACCGTCCTCGGCCCCGAGCCCATCGCCGCCGCCCTCCCCCTCCTGCAGCCCATCGCCCTCGCCCGCACCACCCGGCAGGCCCTCAAGCACCACGCGAAGGCGAGGAGCGCGGCCGCACGGGGCAAGGCGGCGGGGAGGGCGCTGGGGACGGCTGAAGCCGGGGGCCGCGCCGGCCCGAGGCCCGTGAACCGGGCAGACCCCGAGGCCGGGACGGCAGGCGCCGCGTCGCAGCTCGCTCAGGGCGGCCACGAGCCCGGCACGAAGACCGACGGGCAGGGCCCCGCCCTACCGGCGGCCCGACCGACCGCAGGTGGGGGGGGGGGGGCGGGGGGGGGGTCCCCCCCCCCCCCACCCCCCCGAAAGACGCACCCGGGGCGGCGGGCCACAGGGTTACCACAGGAGGACCCCAACGGCCCAAGGCGGACGGGGGGAAAGTTCGCAGAAAGACA
>NZ_JBVHXY010000014.1:0-57729 GCF_055569215.1 Kitasatospora sp. NPDC029312
CCCAACTGCCCAGCGCTGCCGCGCTCTCTTCCTCCCCCCCCCTCCTCCCCCCCCCCCCCCCCCCGACCCCCTCCCCCCCCCCCCCCCCCCCCCCCCCCCCCCGGGGCCCGACGCGCGGCAGGGGGACGCCGGCCTCCCGCTGACGGTGCGGCAGGAATTCCGGCCAAATGTCGCATTCGCCGGACATTCAGCAGACATGGCGGACTTGACCCACCGATCCGAAGCCCTGACGCACCGTTCCGTACAGGCCTGGTCAACCCGTCGTTAACATGGACCCGTCAACCGCGTTCATCTGGTACCTCTAGTTTCTAGCCGCCGCGCCGCTAGAGCTACGCGCGTCACGGCCCCACCTTCTGACACATGACGATGACGTCGAGGAACCAACCATGCACGCAGTTCCCACCCGCAAGCGGTGGCTCCGCTACGGTGCCGGTCTGATCGGCGCGGCCTCACTGACCGCCTTCGCCGGCGCACCCGCCGCCTTCGCGGCCGACGGCCCGCAGACCGCCACGCCGATCAAGCACCTGGTGGTGATATTCCAGGAGAACGTCTCCTTCGACCACTACTTCGGCACCTACCCGAACGCGGCCAACACCCCCGACGACAAGGTCAAGTTCACCGCGAAGCCCGGCACCCCCAAGGTCGACGGCCTCAGCGACGACCTGCTCCACAAGAACCCGAACCGGAACAACCCGCAGCGCCTCGGGCCCGCCCAGGCCGTCACCTGCGACCAGGACCACACCTACAAGGACGAGCAGCTCGCCGTCGACGGCGGCAAGATGGACAAGTTCGTCGAGCACACCGACGTCGAGAGCTGCAAGGCCCCGATGTACACCGCGCCCGGCCTGGGGATGGACTACTACGACGGCAACACCGTCACCGGCATGTGGAACTACGCCCAGCGCTTCGCGATGAGCGACAACTCCTTCGGCACCACCTACGGACCCTCCACCCCCGGCGCGATCAACCTGATCTCCGGCCAGACCCACGGCGGCTACCCGGTGGACCCGAAGACCGGGCAGAAGACCACCGACGCCTACGTGGTCGCCTCCCCCGACGCCAACGGCGTGGGCACCGTCATCAACGACCCGGACCCGGGCTACGACGAGTGCTCCAACCCGCAGCACAACCAACTGGTCATGACCGGCAAGAACATCGGCGACCTGCTCAACGACAAGGGCGTCAGCTGGGGCTGGTTCCAGGGCGGCTTCAAGCCGACCGGCACCACGAACGGCAAGGCCGTCTGCGGCGCCGCGCACAACAACATCGTCGGCGCCTCGCAGACCGACTACAACCCGCACCACGAGCCCTTCCAGTACTACAAGTCCACCGCGAACCCGAAGCACCTGGCGCCGAAGGACGTCGACGAGATCGGCCACGACGGCCAGGCGAACCACCAGTACGACCTGACCGACTTCGACGCCGCCCTCCAGCACGGCGACCTGCCCGCCGTCAGCTACCTGAAGGCCGCCAACTACCAGGACGGGCACGCCGGTTACTCCGACCCGCTGGACGAGCAGCACTTCGTCGTCGACACCCTGAACAAGCTGCAGAAGTCCAAGGACTGGGCCTCCACCGCCGTCGTCATCGCCTACGACGACTCGGACGGCTGGTACGACCACAAGTTCGCCGAGCCCGTCAACGGCTCGCGCGACGGCGCCAACGACGGCCTGAGCGCCGCCGGCCAGTGCGGCAAGGACGCCGGCTGGGGCGGCTACGCGGACCGCTGCGGCTACGGCCCGCGCCTGCCGCTGCTGCTGGCGTCCCCGTACGCCAAGTCCAACTTCGTCGACCACACCCAGACCGACCAGACCTCGATCCTGCGCTTCGTCGAGGAGAACTGGAAGACCGGCCGGATCGGCGACTACTCCTTCGACGAGCACGCCGGCTCCATCGAGGGCATGTTCGACTTCAAGAACGCCCAGTCGGCCACGCTGATCCTCGACCCGACCACCGGCCAGCCCGCCGGCGGCGATTCGACCCCGACCGGCCAGCCCACCGGCGGCTCCTCGGCCACCACCCCGGCCGGCCCCGCGACCACCACCGGCAACCCCGGCACCGGCACCGGCACCGGCACCGCCACGGTCGCGGGCGCCACCACCACCGGCGGCCCCGCCCTGGCCGCCACCGGTGCCGACTCCGACACCGGCCCCATCGCAGCCGCCGCCGTCACCCTGCTCGCCCTCGGCGGCGGCGCGGTCTACCTCGCCCGCCGCAAGCGCGGCCGCCGCGCCTGAACCTGACGCTCACCCCCGACACCGCCGGACCCTCACCCGAGGGCCCGGCGGTGTCCGTCTTCCGGCCGGCGGGCGGTCAACGGCCGAGCGCCGTTTCCCGGGTCATCCGGGACAGCTTCTCCGGATTGCGCACCGCGTACAGCCCGGTGATCAGGCCGTCCTCCAGGCGCAGCGCGAGCACGGTGTCGACCTCGCCGCCCAGGCGGACCACCAGCGCGGGACGGCCGTTGACCTGCTCCGCCGTCAGCGAGACCGCTCGCCGGGTGATCCGGCACAGCAGCGCGGCCACCGACTCGGCGCCCACCACCGGGGCCGGCGCGGCCTGGACCACGCCTCCGCCGTCGCCCAGCAGGACGGCGTCGGGCGCGAGGAGGTCGAGCAGGGCGCGCAGATCACCGGTCTCGACGGCCCGCTGGAAGGCCGCGACCGCCCGCCGGGCCTCGACCGCCGAGACCGCCCCGCGCGGTCGGCGCGCGGCGACGTGGGCGCGGGCCCGGTGGGCGATCTGCCGGACGGCGGCCTGGGACTTGTCGACCGCCTCGGCGATCTCCCCGTACTCCAGCCCGAACACCTCGCGCAGCACGAACACGGCGCGCTCGGTCGGCGCGAGGGTCTCCAGCACCAGCAGCATCGCCAGCGAGACGCTCTCCGCCAGTTCGACGTCCTCGGCCACGTCGGGCGTGGTCAGCAGCGGCTCGGGCAGCCACGGGCCGACGTACGACTCGCGGCGGCGGGCGAGCGTCCGCAGCCGGTTCAGCGCCTGGCGGGTGCAGATCCGCACAAGGTAGGCACGGTGCTCGCGGACGGCGGCCAGGTCGACGCCCACCCAGCGCAGCCAGGTCTCCTGCAGCACGTCCTCGGCATCGGCGGCCGAGCCGAGCAGCTCGTAGGCGACGGTGAACAGCAGGTTGCGGTGGGCGAGGAAGACCTCGGTCGCGGCCTTCACCGGGTGCTCGGCCGCCGTGGGGTCCTGGTTCATGTCCGTTCCTGCCTCTCGCGTTCGGGTGCGCTCGGTGCGTTCGGGTGCGTTCGGGTGCGCTCGGGTGCGCTCGGGTGCGCTGCACAGGGGACACCGGTGGACGCCTGCCCGTGACATCGCCCGGCGGTGGCGTGCGTCACAGCCGCCCACTGTCACGGGCGCCGCGTCGTCCGTGTCCTGTGGTCGTCCGGCGCGGATGCGCACGACGAGTACGAGTGAGGACGTCACCATGGAAACCCGCTTCAACCTGTTCGACAGCCCGACCGCCGCCAAGGTCGCCAAGCGCTTCTACAGCACCTCGCTGGCCCTCCAGGAGTCGACGCTCTCCCAGCCCGTGCAGGACCTGGCCATGTTGCGCGCCAGCCAGATCAACGGCTGCGGCTTCTGCATCGACATCCACTCCAAGGAGGCCGCGGCCCGCGGGGAGACCGCGCTGCGGATCAACCTGGTCGCGGGCTGGCGACACAGCAGCGTGTTCACCGAGGCCGAGCGCGCCGCGCTGGCGCTCGCCGAGGAGGGTACCCGGATCGCCGACGGCGCCGAGGGCGTTTCCGACGCGACGTGGGCCGAGGTGCGCAAGCACTACGACGACGACCAGGTCGGCGCGCTGATCTGCCTGGTCGCGCTGATCAACGCGGCCAACCGGATGAGCGTGATCGTCAACAGCCTCGGCGGCGCCTTCGAGCCGGGTGCCTTCGCCGCGCTGGACTGAATCACCGTCACACGCCCCGTCCGAGACCAGCAACTCCGGCCCGGGCGGGGCGTTTTCCGCATCGGCCCTTGTTGACGAAACGTCAGCAACTTGCGCGCATCACCTTGACGGCACACCGACACAGTCCTAGAACGTAGACAGCTGCCCCGATCCCCCACCATCGGGAGCAGCGGTCGTCCGCCTTCTCGCCCCCTCATCGAGGAAGAGGCTTTCCCATGCGCATTCGCCCCCGCCTCACCGTGTCCGCAGCCGCCGTCGCCGCACTCGCGCTGGCCGCGGTCGTCCCCGCCACCGTCCCCGCCTCCGCCGCGCCGCACGCCGCCGGCGCCGTACTGACCGCCGGCAGCGCGGGCGGCACCGCCGTCACGGCGGGCGACGCGCTGGCGGCGCCGCTCGCCGCGCACACCTCCGCGACCTTCTACTCGACCGCGACCAGCACCACGGGCGTCACCTGTGCCACCTCCCGGCTCGGCACCACCGTCCTGACCAACCCGGCCGCCCCCGGTACCGCGACCGAGTCCCTCACCGGACTCACCTTCGGCTCCTGCACCAGCAACGTCACCGGCGTCACCTCGGTGCGGAGCCTGACCGTCGACACCCTCCCCTACGGCGTCAGCGTCGCCGACGGCACCGGCCTGCCCGTCACCCTCACCGGCGGCGCCGCCGGCCCGATCCAGGCCACCGCCGTCCTCAACTCCTGGTTCGGCGCCATCACCTGCACCTACAAGCTCAGCGGCTCCTTCACCGGCGCCGCCGACAACACCGCCCACAGCCTGACCTTCACCAACGAACACTTCGCCAAGAGCGGCGGCTCCGGCCTCTGCCCCGCCGACGGCTACTTCTCCGCGAGCTACGGCCCGGTCACCGACACCACCCAGCCGGGCGCCCCGGCGGTCTATGTCAACTGACCCTCCTCCGCTCCCGGCCGGCGCGGATCCGCAGGGGCCGCCTGCCGCCCCTGCGGATCCGACGGTTCGACCGTCAGTGCACCTGCCGGCGCCAGGCGGAGGGGGTGACGCTCCGGGCGCGCTTGAACGCCACGCTGAAGGCGAAGGGGTCGTCGTAGCCGACCTCCCGGGCCACGGCGGCGACGGTCGCCCCGGTGTTGCGCAGCAGGTCCTCCGCCCACACGCGCTCGCTCGACCGCACCGGTGCACTGAAGACGTGTTGGGCTGCTCGGCGTGTCGAGCAGCTCAGCAGGTCCAACGGCTGGGCGGTGACCGTTGGTTCCCGAACCGGACGTGATGATCCGCGCATCGCCGACCGCTGTCGGAACGCCCCGCAGCCGCCCCATACTCCAGGCTCCGGCCGGACGGCGACATGGCTGTCCGCCGAGATGAAGGGAATCGGGGCACGGTGACGGCGACGGCTGCGGGGACATGGAAACTGGGTGACCGGGAGGTCAGCCGCATCGGCTACGGGGCGATGCGGCTGACCGGCAACGGCATGGCCGGGAACTCGGACGGCCCGCCGATCGACCGCGACCTCGCCGTCCGCCTGCTGCGCCGGGCGGTCGACCAGGGCGTCAACCACATCGACACGGCCTCCTTCTACTTCTCCCCGCTGCGCTCGGCCAACGAGCTGATCAACCGCGCGCTGTCGTCCTACCGGGACGACGTGGTCGTCGTCACCAAGGTCGGACCGGGCCGCGATCCGTCCGGCGAGTGGCAGCCCATGGCCCGCCCCGACCAGCTGCGCGGCCAGGTGGAGGAGAACCTGCGGCAGCTGGGCCGGGACCACCTCGACGTGGTGAACCTGCGCGGCAGCGGTCCTGGCCTGCCCTCCGTCGCCGAGCACTTCGGCGCGCTCGCCGAGCTGCGCGAAGCGGGCCTGATCCGGCACCTGGGCCTCTCCAACGTCCGACCCGAGCACGTCGCCGAGGCCCGGGCCATCGCCCCGGTGGTCTGCGTGCAGAACTCCTACGGACTCGACTGGCGCCGGGCCGACGAGAACGGCCTGGTCGACCTCTGCGGCGAGCTCGGCATCGCCTTCGTCCCCTTCTTCGCGCTCTCCGGGCGGCGCCGCGAGGCGGCCGCCGGGCAGGAGCGGGACGACCGGGTTCGCGCGGTCGCCCGCGCCCACGCCGCCACACCGGCCCAGGTGCGGCTCGCCTGGACCCTCCACCGCGGGTCGCATGTGCTGGCCATTCCCGGGACGGCCGATCCGGCCCACTTGGACGAGAACATCGCGGCGGCCGCCCTGCGGCTGACCCCGGAGGAATGGGAGGCGCTCGGGGCGCCGGTCGCTGACGGCCCGTGACCCCACGGCCCCGAGGCCCCCACCGCCCCGCGAGGCCCGGCGCCCTCCCGCCTGCAGGCGTGCGTAAGGATTCGGCCGGAAACCGCCCGGCCGCGAACAGACCAGGGCCGAGTCGGACTGATTCGGGCGGGATGGGACGATACCTGCCATGTCTAGCACGTCTCCGTCGGTCCGGGGCCCCGAGGTCCCACCGGATCCGCTCCGCCGCCTGCTGCTCGAACTGGGCGAAGCCCTGCTGGGCGGCGGCCTTCCCGTCCACGACGTCGAGGAGGAGCTCCACGGCCTGGGGCGGGCGATGGGGGCTCCGGAGGTGCGGGTCGCCGCCCTGACGAACGGGCTGTTCGTCGCGCTGGACGCGGACGAGGCCACCCGGTTCCAGCCGGTCCGCGCCGCGCTCCGGTTCGAGCAGACCGCGGACGTCCTGCACCTCGTCCACCGCCTGCGCGGGCGAGTCCGACGGCCCGCAGGCGCTGGCCGAACTGGACCGGATACGCCGGGCCCCGGCCCGCTGGCCCGCCTGGGTGGCGGACCTCGGGGCACTGCCGGTCGGCGTGGGCGTCTGCGTCTTCCTCCAGCCGGTGCCGGCGAACGTGCTGGCCGCCGGGGCCGGCTCGCTGGTCGTGGTGGGGCTGACCATGCTGGCCCGCCGGCTGCCCCGGCTGCGTCCGCTGCTGCCCGTCGCGGCCGGGCTCCTGGTCGCACTGCTCGTCCTCGCGCTCGCCCGGGCCTCGCTGCTGGACGGGCCGCTGCGCACCATCGTGGCCACCCTGGCGATCCTGCTGCCGGGCGGGCTGCTGGTCACCGGACTGTCGGAGATCGCGGCGGGCGCCGCCAGCGCCGGGTCGGCCCGGCTGGTGTCCGGCGCGGTGCAGCTGGCGCTCTTCCTCGCCGGGGTGGCCGCCGCCGCGACCGCGACCGGCATGCCGGCCTCCGCTCTCGCCAACGTACAAGTGGCCGAACCGACGTGGTGGGTACTCGGGCTGGGGCTGGCGCTCGCGGTGGCCGGCGTGGTGATCAACGTCCACACCCCGCCGGCCGCCACTCCGTGGATCGTCGCGGTGATTGCGGTCAGCGTCACCGTGCAGGTGGTGGTGGGCTCGGTCCACGGCGCGGCGATCGGCGGCCTGGCCGGCGCGGTCAGCGCCGCCGTCGCGGCCACCGTGGTGCACTGGCTGCCGGGCGGCCCGCTCTGGCAGGTGCTGTACCTCCCGGCGTTCTGGATCGTGGTGCCGGGTTCGTTCGGCCTGCTCAACACCGCGCAGATCGAGGTCGGCAACGGGGCGCAGTCGGTGCTGGCCGCCGTGTCCGCGGTGTTCGGGGTCTCGATCGGCACCCTGATCGGCGCGGTGATCAGCCGGATCCCGCGCCCCTCGCTCGCGGTGGCGCAGCTGCGGGCCTGAGCGGCGGTCGCGCGCGGCGGCGCCCCGAGGAAGTCTCCGAGGAAGCGCCGAGGAGGCGCCGGCCAGCGGCGCTCAGCCCCACATCGCCTCCTCCGGCGACACCCCGGCGGACCGCCGGACGGCGAGCAGCGCCGTGTCGTCAGTGCGGCGACCGCCCGTGTGCCGGATGACGGCCGCGGCGACGTCGCCCACCAGGTGTTCGGGGTCGGCGGCACCGGACTGCCCGGCCAGGTGCTCCAGGTGCGCGCGGAGGTCGAAGAAGTCACCCTGCCGGTCGCGCGCCTCGGTCACCCCGTCGGAGACGATCAGCACGGTCTCGTCCGCCGCCAGGAGCAGCCGCTGAACCTCCGGAAGTCCGCCGGTCAGCTGGGCGAGGCCGATCGGCGCACCGTTGCCGGCGGGCAGTTGCCGCACGCCGGCCGGACCGATGACGTGGGGGCTGTCGTGGCCGAAGTTGACCAGCCGGACCTCCCCCGTCGCGTCGGCCGGGAACCAGAGGACGACCGCGGTGACGAACCGTTCCTCCCGCTCCCCCAGCCGGGCCGACATCCGGTTCTGCCGGAGCAGCCGTTCCTCCAGCCGGAACGCGACGTCCGCCAGGTCCTCCAGCTGGAAGGCGGCCTCCCGGAAGCAGCCGACCAGGGCCGCCGCCGTGGAGACGGCCGGCAGTCCCTTGCCCTGGACGTCCCCCAGGATGACCCTGGCGCCGAACGGGGTGGCCACGACGTCGTAGAAGTCGCCGCCCACCCGGGCTTCGATGTCCGCCGCCAGGTAGCGGGCCGCCGAGTCCACTCCGCCCCAGCCGTGCGGCACCGGACGCAGCATGACCTGCCGGGTGGTCTCGGCGGCACCCTGCAGGTGCCGGACGTAGGCGGCGGCCCGGGCGCGGGCGAGACTGAGCGGCACCGCGAGGGCGGCCCCGGCGATCACCAGCAGGAAGTCATCGATCCCCTGGGACTTGGCCCAGATGCTGTCCAGCGCCGGGTAGATGGCGATCGACAGGCCGGAGAAGCCCACGGTGAGCAGCGGCCCGCACAGCCCGGCGGCGACCACGGGGACCAGGACCAGCCAGCTGACGGAGGCGAAGGAGTGCGGCGTCAGCGCGTCCACGGCGATGACCGCCACCAGCAGCGCGGCGGGCACCAGCCACGATCGGTGGCCGTACCGGGCCAGCATCGGCAGCGGCTGCTGCTGCACCTCCACGGACCGTCCCGGCAAGTGCCCCTCCACTCATCCGCCCAATCCGACGTCACGGCTTCCCGCCGGCCGTCTCTCCCGCTCCACGGCCTACGGCTTCTCGACTTCTCGGCTCACAGCTTCTCGGCTCACGGCTTCTCGGCTCACGGCTTCTCGACGGTCCGCGCGCCCATCCGGAAGCCGTCCGGATCCCCGCCGGGCGCGTGGCTCCGGGCGGAGACGTCGCGCCCCACGTTAGGCGGCGCGGCCCGTCGAGGCGCGCGCAACGGCCTCGCGCCCCCGGCCGTCGCACGATCGGCCCAGCACCGGGCGCCTTCACCGCAGACCCCGCCAGGCAACCCGTAGGCTGCCGTGGAACCGGACGGGACCAGGACACCGGCCGTCCTCGGGCGGGACAGTGCCCGGGGCGGCCCCGGCCCCGCACCGCGACCCGTCCGTGTCCCGTCTGCGCCCCGGAAGCGAAAGGTCTCGACCGTGAGCACTCCCAGCACTCCCGTCGTCCGGCGGGCGGACGACCTGCACCGCTACGAGATCCTGGTCGACGACGAACTCGCCGGATTCGCCGAGTACTTGGACCGCGACGGGCAGCGGGTCTTCCACCACACCGTGGTGGGCGACGCCTTCTCCGGCCGGGGCCTGGCCGGCCGGCTTGTCCAGGAGGCGCTGACCGACGTCCGCGCCGCCGGCCGGCGAGTCGTGCCGGTCTGCTCGTACGTGGCCGATTTCCTCACCAAGCACGCCGAGTTCGCCGATCTCGCCGACCCGGTCACCCCGGAGGTCACCGACTGGCTGCACTCCCGGCTGCGCTGACCGGCCGTCACCGACCCGCCGCGCGGCACCGATCCGCCGCGTCCCGCCCGGTTCGGCCGGCGCCTCGCTGACGCCCTGCCTGCGCTTCGGTGGCCGGGTGGACCTGATGGCGGCCGGGTGGGAAACACACGCGCCCCGCCGGTGGACTTCCCGGCGGGGCGCGGTGTCGGATCCGGGTCCGTCACATGTTGATCATGTGACCGGCCAGGCCGTGGATGGCCTCCTTGACCGCCTCGCCCAGCGTCGGGTGGGCGTGCACGTTGCGGGCGACCTCGTGGACGGTGAGGTCCCACTGCTGGGCCAGGGTCAGCTCGGGCAGCAGCTCGGTGACCTCCGGGCCGATCAGGTGGGCGCCGAGCAGCTCGCCGTACTTGTTGTCGCTGATGACCTTGACGAAGCCGATCGGGTGGCCGAGGCCGTGGGCCTTGCCGTTGGCGGTGAACGGGAACTTGGCGACCTTGACGTCGTAGCCCAGTTCGCGGGCCTGCGCCTCGGTGTACCCGAAGGAGGCGATCTGCGGCTGGCAGTAGGTGGCGCGCGGGATCATGACGAAGTCCACCTCCATGGTCTCCGCCCCGCCGATGGTCTCGGCGGCGATCACGGCCATCGCCTCGGCGGCGTGCGCGAGCATCAGCTTCGCGGTGACGTCGCCGATCGCGAAGATGTGGTCGACGCTGGTGCGGCCGCGGCCGTCCACCGCGATGGCGTTGCGGTCGGTGAGCTTGACCCCGGTGTTCTCCAGGCCGTAGCCGTTGACCCGCGGCGCGAAGCCGATCGCCTGGAGCACCTTGTCGGCCTCCAGCACCTGCTGCTGACCGTCCTTGGTGACGGTGACGCGGACCTTGGCGGCCGGGTCGCTGTCGTCGATCGACTCGACCCGGGTGGAGGTGAGCACCTCGATGCCCAGCTTTCGGTACTGCTTGGCGAGTTCGGTGGAGACCTCGACGTCCTCGAGCGGGACCATGCGGTCCAGGAACTCGACGATGGTGACCTTCACGCCGTAGTTGTGCAGCACGTAGGCGAACTCGACGCCGATCGCGCCGGCGCCCGCGATGATGATGCTCTCCGGCAGCTGCTCGGTGAGGATCTGCTCCTCGTAGGTGACCACCCGCTCGCTCAGGCTGGTGCCGGGCAGCAGGCGGGTGGTGGCGCCGGCCGCGATGATGCAGTGGTCGAAGGTGACGACGTCGAAGCCGCCGCCACTGAGCGCGACCTGGAGGGTGTGGTCGTCGACGAAGGTGCCCCAACCGTCGTACTCGGTGATGCCGTTCTTCTTCATCAGGTAGTGGACGCCCTTGACCCGGCCGTCGGCCACCGACCGGCTGCGGCGGAAGGCCTCGCCGAAGTCGAAGGTCACCTGGCCGTCGACCTTGATGCCGAAGGTCTTGGCCTCCTTGGTGAAGATGTGGGCGAGCTCGGCGTTGCGCAGCAGGGCCTTGGAGGGGATGCAGCCGACGTTGAGGCAGACGCCGCCCCAGTACTTGGCCTCGATGACCGCCACCTTCAGGCCCAACTGGGCCGAGCGGACGGCGGCGGTGTAGCCGCCGGGGCCCGCGCCGAGGACGACGACGTCGTAGTGCGTGCTCATGTTGCTGACTCCTCCGAGGGTGTCACGGTGTCGTGATCTCGGTCCCATGGTGTCAGGACCGGACCCGGCCCACCCACCGGGTCTCGGTGGATGCGCTCCGCGCGGCACCGTACAGCGCCCGGGCCGGATTGTCAGTGGTCCCCACTACGGTGGCTCGTACCCGGCCCCACCAGGGGCGATGTCGGAGGGGAGGTTCCCGGATGGATGGTGTGCGCAGGGTAGGCGGGTGGGCCCGCCGCCCGAGGACGGCAGCGGGCCCACCCGGGCGTCAGGCAGCCACCTGGTGGGCGTCCGCCCCGCCGCCGGAGGCGCCGCCCGTACCGCTGATACCCGTTCCGGGCGCCGCCTGAGCGGCGGGGCGGAGGGCGGGCGCGGGCGCGGGCCGCCGCAGCGACGAGAGGTCCCAGGCGTAGGTGCCGACGGCGTGGGCGATCACGTCGATGTTGAGGTCGAAGGCGTCCATGTCGATGTTGTCCAGGCCGTCGCAGGCCTTGTGGTAGCAGGGATCGAAGGCGGTGCCCGCCGTGCCGCCGTAACGGGCCTGCTGCTCGGAGGACTTGATCACCTCGGCGCCGGTGTCGGTGCCGCCCGCCGGGATGCCCGCGTCGATGAACGGTCCGTAGTCGGAGCGGCCGTTGAAGGCCGACGGGTCGTGCGGGAGGTCGCGGCCGTCCAGGTACTCGGTGAGGTCCCGCTCGATCTGCGCCGAGCTCTCCGGGCCCGCGCCGCCGCCCGCGCTGCCGGAGCCGTTGTAGACGAACTGCGCGTAGTTGGGGGAGGCGATCATGTCGAAGTTGAGGTAGAGCCGGATCTTCTCGCGGTCGGCTGCGGAGAGTGACTTCACGTACGCCTCGGAGCCCTTGAGACCGAACTCCTCGGCGGACCACCAGGCGAAGCGGACCTTATTCTTCACCGGGCGGACGCCGAGGTTCCTGGCGACCTCCAGGATGCCCGCCGAGCCGGAGCCGTTGTCGTTGACGCCGGGCCCGGCGGGGACGGAGTCCAGGTGGGCGCCGACCATCACGGTGTTCGCCGGGTCACCGCCGCGGGTCTCGGCGATGACGTTCCAGGTCCTGCGCGGCTCCATGAGGGCCCGGATGTCGAGCTCGATCCGTACCGGCCCGGCGGCCGCCCGCGCGGCCAGCGCCTCCCCGGCTGCCGCGGCGATCCCGCCGGTCGGGATCCTCCCGGAGGTCGGCTCGCCCAGGGTCCCGTTGAGGTCACCCTCGGTGTTGTTGTAGATGACCGCCCCGAGGGCACCGGCCGCCGCCGCGGCCGCCTGCTTCTCGGCGAAACCACAGCCGCCGCGGCGGATCAGCGCGATCCGACCGGTGAAGGCGCCGGCGGGGTAGTCCGCGGGCGTGCAGCCGGTGGCCGCACTGACCGGCGCCACGGCCAGGTCGGCGGTCAGGCCCGCCTCCGGACCGCTCACCGAGTAGGTCATGGCCCTCACCGGGACTGACTCGGCCTGCGGGGAGACGACGTCCAGGCGCTCCGAGCGCACCTCGAAGAAGGTGTACTCGAACTCCTGCTCGGACACCTTGAGGCCGGCGCGCCGCGCCTGTTCGTCGATGTACCGCGCCGACTCCTCGTGCCCCTTCGAACCGGCGGCCCTGGTGCCGCCGTTGCGGTCCGCGAAGCGTTGCAGCGCGGCCAGCGTCCGGTGCGCGCCCTCGGCGCTGCTGGTCTCGACCAGCCGCTCGGCGAGCCTGGCACCCCGGAGCGCCGGGTCCGAGTCGGCGTTCGCGGTGCCGGTACCGACCCCGAGCAGCAGCAGCGGGGTGACCAGCGCGGCGGCGGTCAGCGCGGCGCCTCCGTCGCCACGGTGACGGTCAGTGAGCAGAAGCGGAGCCGGGGCAGTGGGATCCGGGCCCGCGACGGCGGATTCAGGCAGGGCGATGTGGTCCGGCGGAGTGGGACGGTCGAACGGGGACGTCTGACGACGGCTGGGCGGCTTCAAGGAGACTCCTTCCGACGGCCCGTGAACTCACGATTTGACATGACCGGGATCGACTTGCCAAGGCCGCCGCGCGGCCGCGAAATGCGCGGGACGCCCTTCGCGGTGATCCTGGAGAGGGGGCGTCTCATCCAGGAGGGTGACCACATGTCCATGTTGGATAAGCTCAAGAGCATGCTGAAGGGCCACGAGGAGCAAGCCGAAAAGGCCGTCGACAAGGGCGGCGACACCTTCGACGAACGCACTCAGGGCAAGTACAGCAGCCAGACGGACGCCGCCCAGGACCGGCTCAAGGACCAGTTCCGCGACCAGCCGCCGCAGTAGCACGCGGCACCCGTTCCGCCCGTCCGGGCCGGGGTGCGGCGCTTCTCAGCCGTCACCCCGGCCCGGACGGTCCCGTTCCCGTGGCCGATCCAACACCGGCTCCGGCTCGTGCCGGGGCTCCCGCGTGCCTTCCGGCAACGCCCCAGGATCCGGCGACCCACTGGGATCCGGCACTCCGCCGGCCTCGGGTTCCCCGACCGCGCCGCAGTTCTCGCAGGGCCACGGCCCGGGCCGCTCGCGCAGCCGTCCGCACTCCGGGCACACCCGGTCCAGCCAACAGGCCGGTTCGCCGCCTTCGTCCATACCCCGATTCTGCCTCCGTTCGCGTCGCCACAGGCTGGTAGACACTGTCTACGACGTGCTGGTAGACAGTGTCCATGACTGAACAGGACAGGGGCCTGCGCGCCCGACTGGTGGCCGCCGGCGTCGAGCTGGTCACCCGGGAGGGCGTCAACGCGCTCGGGCTGCGCGAGATCGCCCGACAGGCCGGGGTCTCGCACGGCGCCCCGCGCCGCCACTTCCCCACCCACCGGGAACTGCTCGCCGCCATCGCCCAGCACGGCTTCGGAAGGCTCACCGACTCCCTCGCGGGCGCCGACGCCGTCGCCACCACCACCGGCGCCGACGCGCGCACCCGCCTCGACGCCCTCGCCCGCGCCTACCTCGGCTACGCCGCGGCGAACCCCGGCATGTTCGAGCTGATGTTCCGTCACGACCTGCTGGAGGGCAGCGGCGCCGACCTGCGCCGCACCACGCTGCCGCTGTTCCGGACCTTCAGCGGCCTGATCGCCGAGGTCCACCCGCAGTGCGACGACCCCACCGCCGCCACCGCCGCCCTCTGGGCCAACCTGCACGGCCTCGCCCAGCTGCGCGCCTGGGGCAGCCTGCGCCTGGTCACCGGCACGGAGGACATCACCCCGCTGCTGCGCGCCACCCTGGACGCCCACCTCGGCCCGGCCCCCCGGTGACGCCGCAGCGCCGCCAACGGCTCACCCTCGCCGCCAGCATCACCTGCGCCGTCCTGGTCGCCCTCGACGGCACCGTCCTGACCGTCGCCCAGCCCACCCTCCAACACGACCTGCACGCCTCCCTCACCGCCGTCCAGTGGACCAGCACCGGCTACCTGGTCACCGTCGCCGCCCTGCTGGTCTTCGCCGGCCGCCTCGGCGACCGGTACGGGCACCGGCGCGTCTTCACCCTCGGCGTGGCGGGCTTCGCCGCCGCCTCCGCCGGAATCGCCCTCGCGCCCGGCATCGGCTGGGTGATCGCGCTGCGCGTCCTCCAAGGCGTCTGCGGCGCGCTGCTCCAGCCCGCCACCCTGGGCATGCTGCGCGCCGTCTGGCCCGCCGACCGGCTGCCCGGCGCGATCGCCGCCCGCACCGCCGCCGTCGGCCTCTCCGCGGCGGCCGGACCGCTGGTCGGCGGCGCCCTCACCACCCACTTCGGCTGGCGGGCCGTCTTCCTGCTCGGCGTCCTGCCGGCCGTGGCCGCCTTCCTGCTCGCGGCCCTCGCGGTGCCCTCGGCTCCGCCCGAGCGGACGACCGCCCCAGGCCTCGACCTACCCGGCGCGGGGCTGCTCGCGCTCGCCCTGGCCTGCCTGGTGCACACCCTGGTCGCCCTGCCCACCGGTGGCTGGTCCCCGACCACGATCCTCGGCCTCGCGGCCGCCGTACTCGCCACCACCGCCCTGGCCCGCCACGAGCGCCGCACCGCCCGTCCACTGCTGCCCGCCGACCTGCTCCGGTCACCGGCGGTGGGCCCCGCGCTCGGCGTCCTGCTCACGGCGTCGGCCACGGTGTTCGGGACCCTCTTCCCCGCCACCTACTACCTGCAGGACGTCCTCGGCCTCGATCCGCTGGACAGCGCCCTGCGAGGGGCGCCGCTCGCAGGGGCGATGATCCTCGCCGCGCGGGCCTCGGCCCGACTGGCGAAACGCCACGGCTCGCGCACCACCGTGCTGCTCGGAATGGCGGTGATCACCTCGGGCGCACTGCTCACCGCCCGGCTGAGCCCGTCCTCGGGCGCCCTCGCCATCGGCTGCTGCTTCCTCCTGCTCGGCAGCGGCTTCGGCGCGGTGATGGCCACCGCCACCTCGATGATCGTCCGAGGCGCCACCTCCGCCGAGGCCGGGGTCGCGGGCGGCCTCCAGCAGACGGCGATGAACATCGGCCCAGCACTGGGCGTCGCCCTCGCCACCACCGTCGCGGGCCGCACCCCGCCCGGCACCGCCCTCACCTCATCCGCCCTGGCGACAGCCGCCCTGGCCGCAGCCGGAACGCTCCTGGCCCTCCGACTCCCCCACCCAGCGGCCCCCCGCCGACAGGCCGTCCAACACCCGTGACGCCGCCGCCCGGGTGGGATACAAGTCCTGCGGCTCGCCCCGCTCGATCCGGCCCTTCGAGGATCGCCGCACCCACGCACGGTACGCCCGCCGGCCGCCACGGAGGCGACAGCCGACGGCAACGGCGGCCCCTCCAACGAACGCGCCGGCGCCCACATCAGCCAGCGGCTGCCGGCGACGACCCGCCCCCTCCAGCACAACCGCACCACTGACCGACCCGTCACCCGCTCACTCCCTCGCCGAGGTTGCAGGGCACCCCGGAAGAATTTCCACGCCGGCATCAACGGCCGGTCCGGGCGGGGGCGAGGATCGGCCACCCATGCCCGGCGCTCCGGCTGCGCGGCCCGGCCGGGGCGGTCACGCACCCGGTTACCGCAGCAGCCGCCCGACGTGGCCCCGGGAGGGGGCGGTTCGGCCGGCCCATGGAGCAGTCACTCACGTCCCATCAGGCACCCGACGTCTCATCGTGCACGGAAAGTTCGGACAAATATGACCGATATGCAGGCGGTCGATCAAGGGCGCGATTGACGGTGTACACGACCGCCGGGAGTCTGGTCTGGCACGACCCAACCGGAATTCACCGCAGAGTGGGTTCCTGATTCAGCATTCGATGGCTTGTGATTCGACTGAGGAGAATACGTGATCTCGAAAACAAAGAAGATCGTGAGTTCCATGGCCGCCGCGTTCGCCGCGGCGGCCGCGTTCACCGTCGCCGTCCCGTCGGGCAACGCCTTCGCCATCGACCACATCGAGTGCAAGGGAGGCGAGAACTTCCTGAAGATCTGGTCACACAGCGGTGACCGCAACAGCGTGGACTGCTACGCGAACGCCGGCCGGACCGATTTCGGCAACTGGTGGGTCGACCGGATCTACACCGGGAACAACGACCTGATCTACTACGACGCCAACGGCGACTCGGTCAAGATCCCGCGCTGGACCGACATCTCGTTCCCGAACCGTCCGCCGATGGTCAAGTCCATCCAGATCCTGTGACGGATTGACGAAACGGCAGGCGGGTCGGTCGTCGCGAGCGGCCACTTGAAGCCGCCTCTGGCGGCCGACCCGCCCGTCCCCCTCCCAGGTTCCAGGCGGAAGCGAATTCCCGCGACGGTCGGGGTTCGGGCCACAGCGATCACCCACCTCTCCATCCTCGACGCCTCCGGCACCCCGGCCGCAGCGCGGGCCGCCCTCACCGATCCGGATGCCCGGGTGACCGTGGCAGGCTGGCGCACTGGACCGTCCGGCTACATCGTCTGCGAGGACGACTTGGCGCTCGAACCGGCCCGGCAGGAGAGCCTCGCGGCGCGCACCGACACGGTCCACCGACTCCCCCGGCAGCCACTTCCCCTTCCTCGCCCGGCCCGCCGAACTGGTCGCCCTGCTCGACCGGATGACCACGGGCGGCTGACCACGGCACCCGCCCGGCACCGGGGACGTGTCAGGCGGCCGGGTTCGGCGCGCCGAACCAGCGGGTGAGTGACGACCGCAGGGTCTCCGGGGTGCCCACCCAGCAGACGTGGCCGTCCGGGCGGATCAGCATCGGTTCGACGGGCGCTCCCCCGTCGGCCCGGTCCACCCGGTCGGCCCAGGGCGCGACGGCCCCGGCGAGGGCGTCCTGCGGGTCGAGCAGGAGGCCCCGGCCGGAGCGCAGGAGCTGGTGCACCCGGACCGGGCCGAGGTCGATGTCGGGCACCGGCCCGCCGAGGAGCGGGTGCGGGCCGGTGTCCGGCATCGGGTAGCGGGTGGCCGTGCCGGACATCAGGCCGCTCAGCCGGCGCCGGACCTCCGGCAGGGTGATCAGCTCGGCGAAGAGGTCCCGGGTGGCCAGCACGTCCGAGTCGCGGGTGCCGGCCCAGTCCATCAGCAGTCCCTGCGCCTGGACGTTGCGCAGCACGGTGGTCCCTGCCAGGTGGCGTTCGGTGTGGTAGCTGTCGAGCAGGCCCTCCGGCGCCCAGTCCCGGACCGCGGCGCCGAGCTTCCAGCCGAGGTTGAAGGCGTCCTGCATCCCGCCGTTCATGCCCTGGGCGCCGAGCGGGAGGTGGACGTGGGCGGCGTCGCCGGCCAGGAACACCCGTCCGTGGCGGTATCGGGCGACCTGCCGGGCCGCGTCGGTGATCCGGCGGGCGTGGCAGAGTTCCAGCAGCTGCACCCGATCGCCGAACACGGCCCGCAGTCCGTCGCGGATCTCCTCCTCGGTGATCGGCACGTCCCTGGGCAGCGAGCGGCCCGGCCCGCCCATGGCGAGCCGGCGCAGCGGCCTGCCCTCGCTGTCGGTGCCGAGCGGGAAGATCCCCGTCCAGTGGCCGTCCGGGCTGTGGTGGTGGGTGGGCAGGCCGTCGGCGCCGCTGAGCCGCACGTCGGCGGCGATCGTGGTCAAGGTGCCTGCCCGGCCCGGGAATTCGGCCCTGAGCAGCGACCGCACGGTGCTGTGGGCGCCGTCGGCGGCGACCAGGTGGCGGGCGCGCAGCGACCGGCCGTCGGCGAAGGTCGCGGTGACGGACTCCTCGTCCTGGGCGAGGGCGACCAGTTCGTGGTCGCGCCTGACCTTGAGGCCCTGCCCGGCCAGGTGTTCCTCGAGGAAGGCCTCCAGCACGACCTGGGGCACGGAGCGCCAGGGCTGCCGGGGGCGGTGGGCGCCCGGGGGTTCGGTGTCGGCGGCCGGGGCGTCCGGAAGCGGGATCCCGGCGAAGTGGCCCCCGCCGACCGGGTGGTCGCCGCCGGCCAGCAGCGGTTCCAGCAGCCCGCGCTGGTCGAGCGCCTCCAGTGTCCGGGTCTGCACGCCGCCCGCCCTGGACAGGGCGCTGCGCGCGGGCAGCCGGTCTACGAGCACGGTCGACACGCCCGCCAGCAGCAGTTCGTTGGCCGCCATCAGGCCGGTCGGTCCGGCTCCGACGACGAGTACGTCGGTGTCCATGGTGCGTCTCCTCAAGTTCCGCCGGGTGGTTCCGTTGACGGGGTCAACGCTCGCTCCGGTGGGGGCCGTTGGGCCAGTGACCGGCGCGGTGACGGCGGAATCCGACAGCGGCTACCCTCGGCACGGTGGAATCCGACTACGACGAGCTGGACCGCCGCCTCGTCCACGCCCTGCAGATCGACGGCCGGGCCCCGTTCAGCACCGTCGCCGCCGTCCTCGGGGTATCGGACCGCACCGTCGCGCGCCGGTACGCCCGGCTGCGCGCATCCGGCGCGGTGCGGGTGCTCGGCGGGGTCGACCCGGTCGCGCTGGGCGCGGAGCTGTGGCTGCTACGGGTGCGCTGCGCGCCCTCGGCGGCGGTCGCGGTGGCCGAGGCGCTGGCCCGCCGCCCCGACACCTCCTGGGTGAGCCTGACCTCCGGCGGCACCGAAATCACCTGCACCGTCCGCGCCGAGACCGAGGCCGACAGCGAGGCCCTGCTGCTGGCCCGGCTCCCGCGCACCCCGAGGGTCGAGGGGGTGAGCGCGCACTCGGTGCTGCACACCTTCTACGGCGGCCCGGACAGCCTGATAGCCAAGCTCGGCCCGCTGGCCCCGGCGGCTGTCGCGGCCCTGCGCCCGGCCCCGCCGCACCGGCCGCCGCGGGACCGACTGCCGCAGCCGGAAGGAGTGCCGCAGCCGCCCGGCCCGGTGCGGCTGGACGACGGCGACCGCAGGCTGCTCGCCGCCCTCGGCACGGACGGCCGCGCCGGGTTCGAGGAACTGGCCGCCGTCACCGGCTGGTCGCCCACCACCGTCCGGCGCCGGATGACCGAGCTGCGCGAACGCGGGGTGCTCTACCTGGACATCGACTGCGACCCGCGCCTGCTCGGCGTCGGCACCAGGACCCTGCTGTGGATCTCGGTCGCTCCCCCGTACCTGGAGGAGGCCGGCCGGGCGCTGGCCGGGCACCCGGAGGTCGCCTTCGCCTGCGCGACGACCGGTCCGACCAACCTGTATGCCACCGTGGTGTGCGCCGACCAGCGCGCCCTTTACCGCTACCTGACCACCCGGGTCGCCGCGCTCCCGGCCGTCACCCACGTCGAGACGGCGCCGTCGATCAAGACCGTCAAGCAGGCCGCGAACCGGGGATAGCAGCCGGGAACCGCCGGTGGCCGACCGGCCGGTGGCGGCGGCCTGGTGGCGGCGACCAGGGCGAGGAACACGTCGGCCAGCGGTTGGGGTTCGCGGGGGCAGCGGTGCTGTCACTCCCGGAGCCACGCACTGCCAGGCGTACGGTACGCGCCGT
Organism: Kitasatospora sp. NPDC029312; assembly: GCF_055569215.1. NCBI lineage: Bacteria > Bacillati > Actinomycetota > Actinomycetes > Kitasatosporales > Streptomycetaceae > Kitasatospora > Kitasatospora sp. NPDC029312. The sequence goes on from NZ_JBVHXY010000014.1 coordinate 20,006, forward strand.
TCCAGGCCGGGAGGCCGTAGCGGGTGACCAGGGTGAAGACGGTGCGGGTGGCGTCCTCGACCCAGGCGTGGCCAGCCGCCGGGAGACCGCGCGGCACCAGCAGGCCGGTCAGCGGTAGCGGAAGAGCTGGTGCGGGCTCAGGACCTCGGACTGCCAGTGCGCGCGGGCCGCACCGGCGTCGGCAGGAAGCGTCCGGCCCAGGCGACGAGCCAGGCCCTGGTAGAGCGCGGGAGGGCTGCTGCCGTCCGCGGCGAGCAGCGAGGACAGCAGCGGTTCGCCGGCCGTCGTGTCCGCCTCCATCTGGGCCGGCACCTCCAGCTGGTCGTCCGGTGCAGGTCGGGCAGCGCGCTGCCCACCTGGCGGCGCAGCCGCGACCAGGAGGTGGTGGAGCGTTCCCGGGCGGTCTTCTTGAGTGGCCCCGGCCACTGCGGCCGCCACCGGCGCCACCGCCTCGGCCGGCAGCCGGGAGGGACCCGCCGGTGCCGTCCTCCTCTTCGAGCGCGCCGGCGGCTCGGCGGAGACGCTGTTGCGCTCGGCGGGCGCTGACACCGACCTGTCACCGCCTCGCCTGACCCGACCGCCGTCGCGCTCGGCCGTCCGAGCCTCAGGGCTACGCCGGGAGGCCGGAATATCGGCCGCCGTTCTCGGCACCGCTGCGGCCTCGATGCTGGCCGAGCCGCGCAGCCGCCGGCCGTGCGCCGGCCACCGCTGAATCTCCTCGCGCTGGGCCGGGGTCACCCGCACCCGGCGCCCTTCATCGTTGTCGCCAGCGAGTCCAGCAGGTGCAGCATGGTGCGGGGTCCCATTCGGGTCCCCAGCCGCCGCAGGTCGCCGAGAAGGTCTCGCATCCGCCGGTGCGCGACCTCGGTCGGATCGGGTGCCTTCGCCGACCTGGGCGCCGAGCCGGTCTTCGGCCGGCGGGACGGGCGCGCAGTCGCGGCGACGCGCGTTCTCGGCGGCGAATTCCAGGGCCCGCTGGGACTGGCGAGCCCAGGCGGCCTGACGCTCCTGGTCCTTGAGGAGGTCCGCCGCATCTGTCGCGATGGCGTGATGCGCCGGGGTCCGATCCCGGGCAGCCGCGGCATCCACCCGCGCCGGCAGGGTACGCACGGCTTCGGACTCACGGTCTTGAACGGCTTGGCGGAGCTGCCCGAACACCTCCGCGCGCTCGCGGCTGTGCTCTGCCATCCAGGACCGCGCGCCTGCTCGAGTACGGCCGCCACCCGCTCGGCGTCCTCGCCCCAGTCCGAGCCGGCGTCTTCGAGTTCGCACCATCCCGGTCAAAACGACCCAATCCACGGCTTCGCCCACAGGACGGACCACCAGCCACCTAGCGTGGACTCATGACAGAAGAATTGCCGAACATCTCCAACCACGTCTCCGGCGGCACGGCTCAGTCCGTCATCCAAGTCGGCGTCATACAGGGCAGCTTGACCGTCCAGGCCGCACCTCAGCGGCCCCCGGGTAAGCAGCTGATCGTCTCGGTCGTCGCCCTGAACTCTGGGAGGGAAACCTACCTCTACGACCGCGACGATGAGCCTTCTTATCCAAGGGAGAAAGGTAGGGTCCGCGAGGTACACGTGGTCGTCGAGGCGTACACCCAGCAGGCCGTCATCCTGCACCGCTTCCGCCCGGTCGTCTCCAGGCGCATCTCCCGTTACAGCGCCGGCTTCCCGAGGGAGATGCCGAGGCGGGAGTTCGCGTTCACGGTGAACCTCGACGTGCCACCACACCATCACATCGCCGACCTGAACCAGGCGACCGTCCAAGTCGACCAGCTCCGCCCCACCGGGAGCGCCGATTTCCCTTTCGCCGTCACCTCCGGCGACCCCGAGTACTTCGTGATCCGGCCGACCGGAGTCGAAGGTCTGATCGAGTGGCGTTTAGAGCTGGACTGGACCTGCCTGGGACAACACGGCACCGTTACCATCGACCAGTCCGGCACGCCCTTCTTGTCCTGACGCCGCGCACTACGTCCAGGGCTTCACCTGGACGGAGATCAAGAAGATCGACTAGGCCATCGGCCGCGGCGAGCGGACCGTAGCCCTCATCCCGCGTAATCGCGAAGTCACCCTCGATCCACCGCCGAAACGCCGGTAAGGCGCTCCCCGCCGCGCGAGCGGCCGAGGCCCTCGCCTTCCGTGCCATGAGCCGGGCCGGGCGTCAGAGGGGCGGCATCCATGGGTCAGCGGTGGCCTGGGCGAGGACGCCGTCGGCGACGCACCTGTTCACCGCCGCGCTTTCAGCACGTCAGGCTGGTCGGGTGGCCCAGGCGTCGGCGGGGCGGGAGCGGTACAGCCGTGCGTAGTACCGCCCTGCGCCTTCCAGGCCGCGGGGGTCCTGACCGCTTCGCAGCACCGCCGCAACGGCGTGGTCCTGTTCCTCCGGTGTCGCGAAGAGCCGTTGGGGGTGGAGGTCGGCCGGGTCGGAGCGGGTGAGCAGGCCGTAGGAGTTCAGGCGGTCGACGACCGGCCGGTAGTCCACCGTTCGCAGGATGAAGGCACTGATCCACACGGGGCGGCGCGCCTGGTCCAGCAGGGCGGAGACGGTGCGGTCGGTGATGTAGCTTCCGGCACCGGTGGCGACGATCAGGCCGGTGCGCGCCATCGCACGACGCACCGATGCGTTCGGTTCGTCGTGTTCGAGGTTGACCGAGCAGGCGTCGTCCAGCAGACCCACGGCCAGCGCGTAGGAGAGCGCGTTCCCCGCGATGTCGAGGCCGATGACCGGTACGGCGTCGCGGTGGCGTCGGGCAGCGTAGAACCGCTTGTCCCGCTCGACCAGTTCCTCCGTCGTCACGCGCCGCAGCGCGGGGTCGGTGTAGTGGGCATAGAGGTCCGCAAGCGTCAGGTCGTGGTTGAGCAGGGCCGCGTTGATGCCGTACGAGCAGCACAGATCGAGAACGGCGAGCTCGCCCGCGCGGTCGGCCGCCTGGTTGCGCTCGGCAAGGGTCCGGCGGAACTCCGCCTGCGCGTGGTGCGGGATCTGGTACTCGAGCGCGGCCAGCCTGGTGAAGTAGGCCCGCGGATCGGGTTGGTCGTAGATGTCGTCGAAACAGGCCTTGCCCGGGACTCGTCCGTGAGAGAAGGCGTCCTGATCGGTCATCCGGTCTCCCTGCTCGATGAGGTCGCTGCACTCGCGACTCGTCGTGACTGGATCACCGGATTCAACGAGCCCGGTGGGCCGCCACGGCCCCGAGCAGCGGAAGATCACCCGAACGGTAGCCCTCGCCCTGGACGGAAGGCCGAGCGGCCGGACACGGTTGGCGTACGGCCGCTCGGGTCGCCCGGGTCGCCCGGGTCCGGCTTCCGGGTATCGGGGCTCCCGGCGCTCCGATCGACCGGCCGTCCCCTGTCCGGCGGCCGGTGGTCAGCGGACCGGCAGTCGGCGGCCGACCGTCTCCTGGCCGGCACACCCCTGCGCTCATCGTCCGGGAGGCTCACCGCGTCCGAGCTGATCACCGAAAGCGGTCTTCGACGCGACATCGTCTATGGCCACACCGACCTCGCCCAGGACTTCCAGGCCCGAGCCAAGGCCCAGGACTCCACCCCGACCGCGATGCAGGAACTCGCCGACGCCAACCGCGCGCTCAAGGCGGCCGCAGCGGAGCTGAGGACCGAACTGGCCGAGGAGCGGTCGAGGACCAAGGTGATGCGCCGGATCATCGCCGAACTGTCGCTCGAACTCGAACAGGCGAAAGCCGAACTCGGTTCAGCCTCAGGCGTCACCCGCCTACCGGCCCGATCGTGAGCATCTCGGCATGTCCAGGGCTTCACATGGGCTCGGTGCTCACCAGCCCTGTCAGGTGGTCTAGATGCGGCCAGCGGCTTACAGGCCGGGCGCCGCAGTGTGTCTCGACGACGACTTCACTACCACCGACCGGTCGTCAGTCGAGGCCTTCGATGATGCGGAAGTCGCGCTCGACGCCGTCGGCAAGTGCGGCCAGCGCCTCCTGGTAGGCCGCACTCGCGTGTGCGGCGACCGCCTGTTCGAAGCTGTCGAACTCGATCAGGACGGTGCGCTCGGCGATTCCGGCGTCGTGGGCGACGACCCGGCCGCCGCGGGCGAGCACCCGCCCGCCCGCGGCCGCGACGGCTGGACGGGCCAGCTCGTTGTAGGCAGCAAGCCTCTCAGGGTCTGCGATGGTGCGGTAGGCGCTGACCCAGTAGCCCTTGGCCACGGTTCCTCCTGTGTTCGGAATTGATGCTCGATGTTCGGAAGCGTGCTCTGATCCACGGCCAGCGCGCTGTGGGTCAGCGAGCCGACGGAGACGGCGTCGAAGTCGGACGGCTTCGATCAACCGGCTGGGGCTGCGATCGGATCGGTCTCGGGTGGGCGTCGGCGGGCGAGGGCGAGGCTGGTCATCGTCGTGATCGCCATCGCGGCGACGCCGACCAGCGCCGCGGTGGTGTAGGCGCCGTCGTTCGGGAAGAGGCGGCCGGTGTCGGTGCCGGCGGCCAGGACCAGACCACCGATGGCGCTGCCCAGGGAGTACCCGACGCTGCGGACGACGTAGTGGAAGCTCATGGCGCTCGACGTCTCGCTCGTGGGCGTGACGGCCAGGATGACGCCGGGCATGGCGGCCGAGAAGCTGCCGACGCCGAAGCCCAGCACGCCCAGGGCCGCGAGCAGTTCGGTCAGGTTGGAGCGGGCCGCCGCGAACAGGACGAACCCGCCGCCGACGATGGCGGCGCTGCCGGCCAGGAGCAGGGGTCCGTCGATCCGCGTCCGGGCCCGGGGTGTGAGCTTGCCGGCGACGAAGCCCAGCACGGAGAACGGGATGAGGACCAGCCCCGCCACGAAGGTGGTCAGCCCGAAGCCGTAGCCGGCGCTGTGCGGCGTCTGCGCGTAGCGGGTGATGAGCGTGAGCAGGAGGTACATGCCGCTCCCTCCGACGAACATGGCGATGTTCGCCCCGGCGACCGCCGGGTGCCGTACCGCTCGGACGTCGATCAGGGGCGTCTTGGTTCGCAGTTCGGAAACGGTCCAGACGCAGAGCAGGAGTACGGCGGCGACGGCAAGAGTCACCGCCACGGCGAGGTGTCGGGTCCACAGGCTCCTCTCGCCGGCCAGGAACAGGACGAGGAGCAGTCCACCCGCCAGGACGAGCGCACCGGCCACGTTCACGTGAGCGGAGCGGCCTTCGGGAGCTGCGGGCATGGAGCGCCACGCGGTCACGAAGGCGATGGCGGTGACGAGCAGGCCGAGGCCGTAGGCGGCCCGCAGTCCGCCGAACTCGGCGAGCAGCGCGGCCAGCGGGTAGCCGACGCCGGCTCCGATGATGGAGACCACTGAGATCAGGGCGATCGTGGCCGCGCTGCGCTCCTCGGGAAGATGGTCGCGGGCCACGCCCATCATCAGCGCCGTGAGACCGAGTCCGGCGCCTTGGGCCGCTCTGCCCACGAGCAACCAGGCGAACGGCAGCGGTAGCACGGTGAGCGCGCTGCCGACGATGACGATCGCCAGCGTGGCGAGAATCGCGGCCCGCCGGTGTGGGCCGGCTCCGAGCCGGCCGAGGACGGGTGTGGCGACGGCGCCGCTGAGCAGGGCGATGGTCAGCGTCCACTGCGCGCTGTCGAGGGAGACGTGGAACGTGGTCGCCACGCTGGTGATGAGCGGCGTCCCGAGGCTGGCCACCGCCGCCACGACCAGGGCGATGAACACCAGGGCGGGGACCAGCAGACGTGCCTCGGAACGTATCAGGGCAGTGCCCATGGGCTGGCCATGAGCCTGGGCCGCGGTCACCGGTCCGACTCCTCTCGGTCGTGGCTTTCGAGCTCTGCCAGATGCAGCAGAGCCGGAAGGGCCGCTGCCAGGGCCTCGACCTCGTCACCGGTGAGTTCGTCGATCAACCGCACGTACGCGTCGACGCCCGCCTGGTGCCGTGTCCGGACGTACGACGCGCCGGCCTCGGTCAGGCACACCAGCGTGACCCGCTTGTCGGACGGATCGCCCTTCCTCTCGACCAGCCCGGATTCCTCCATCACCCGGACCAGGACGGTCATCGCGGGCTGGGTGACGCCCTCGGCCACCGCCAGATCGGTGATCCGTCGCGGGCCGGTCTTGTCGAGGGTGGCCAAGGTGGCGGCGGACGTCAGGCTCATGTCGCGGGGAAGGCGTCTCACGGCTCTGGTGGCCAGCCCGTAGAGGGCTGACCCGATGGCATCGGAAGCGCCGTGCACGGCGCGTTGGCGACTCACACCTGAAGCATAGCAGCTTTATATTCATCCTTTATGCATATCCCGATCGGGGTGGCAGGAGCTTGAGGCACCTCCCGGCCGCCCACCGGCCCGGCCACTCCTGGCGCACCTGCAGGCCCCGCTGGTCGGTGAAGTCCAGGTACCGCGCGTACTCCCACACCAGCCCGGATGAACCCGGTCCTCCTCGGCCAGTTCCCGTGCCGCGCCCGCCGGCACGGCTTCGCCGTCCTCCCGGCCCCGCCCGGGTACTCCCACAGCCGGGGCAGGACGGCGTGCGCGGCCCGGCGGACCATCAGATCCGGCCGGAGGCGTCGCGGACCACCACGCCGACGCCGATCCGCTCGATGCCCTGGCGCAGAGCCAGGTCGGTCAGCACGTCGAAGTCGATCACCGGTCGCTCTCCTCGGCCTCATGGACCGGCAGGCTTCGTTGGGCCGGGAGGCCGGTGCGTTCGTTCTGCAGGTCCCACAGTTCCCGGAACCGGCCGCCTTCGTCGGCGACCAGCTCGGCGAAGGTGCCCTCCTGGAGGACCTTCCCGTCCTCCAGGACCACGATCCGGTCGGCGACGGCCACGTTGGTGAGCCGGTGGGTGACCAGGACGACCGCCCGCTCCCGCGCGACCGCCCGCAGGTTCTGGAAGATCCGGTGCTCGGCGCGCGGGTCGAGGGCGGCGGTCGGCTCGTCCAGGACGAGCAGCCCGGCCTCTCGGTGGAACGCCCGAGCGATGGCCAGGCGCTGCCACTGGCCGCCGGACAGCTCCTCGCCGCCCATCCACTCCACCGCCAGCAGGGTGGACAGCCCCCGGCGGAGCTTGGCGACGACGTCGGACGCGCCGGAGGCGTCGGCGGCGCGCAGGACCGCCGCGTCGCCGTCGGCGGTGGGCTGGCCCAGCGTGATGTTCTCGCGGCAGGTCAGCGGCCAGCGCGCGTAATCCTGCGGGACGACGGCGACCTGACGCCACAGGGCGTGCGGATCGAGGTCGCGGGTGTCGCGCCCGTCCCACCGCACGGACCCGGCATCGGGCAGGTAGAGCCCGGCCAGGAGTTTGGCGAGGGTGGTCTTGCCGGAGCCGTTCTCCCCGACCAGCGCGAGGATCTCGCCCCGTTCGACGTGCAGGTTCACCCCGTCCAAGGCCTTGCGGTCGGACGCGGGGTAGGCGTAGCCGAGCTCCTCCACCGTGATCCGGTGCGGTGCCTCCGGGGCCTCGGTGCCGCGCTCGGCTCGGTGGCCGCCAGCAGTGTCGAGGAAGCTCGACCAGTCGTCCAGGTACATGCCGGTGCGGAACAGGTCCGCGCCGTAGCCGACGATGCCGCGCAGGCTGGTGCCGACCGCGGTCAACGCGAACACCGCCGCGCCGCCGCGCGGCAGACTCATCCGGCCGGTGCTGACCAGCCACAGCATCGCCGCCCACACCACCGCGGTCCCGAGGCCGGAGGCGGCGGCGCCGATCACCGACACCCGGGCGCTCTGCATCGCCGCGCGCCTGGAACTGGCGTCCAGCCGCCGGCCGACCTGGTCGTACTTGGCGAGCAGGAACTCGCCCATGGTGTCGGAGCGGACCTGGTCGGCGTTGCGCTTGAGGTGGATGTACCAGCGCAGGTTCGCCATGATCCGGCGGTCGCCGATCGTGGCCCGGTTCGCCAGGAACTGCACCCGGGCGGCGTGCACCGAGGCCACTCCCTGCGGCAGCGCCGCCAACACCAGGAGGGGCAGCAAGGCGGGGTGGAGCACGGTGAGGACGCCGGCCGCGCCGAGGAGGGAGGCGAGGGAGGCGAGCAGGTTCTGCGCCTCGCCGACGATGTCCACGCAGACCTCGGCGCCACGGTCGGCGGCTTCCAGCTCGTCGTTGTAGCCGGCGTGGTCGTAGGCGGTCAGCTCGGCCGCCACGGTGGCGCGCAACACCGCGGCTTCCGCCTCCCGGGAGATGCGCGGCGACAGGTGGATGGTGATGGTGCGGATCGTGATGCCCAGCAGGGAACGGCCGCCGGCCGCCGCCGCGATCACGACCAGCGACGGCGCCGCGTGGGCGAGCTTGTCGCCGACCTGGCCCGGCCCGAACAGCGCGGAGATCGTGCCGGTGGTCGCGAACAGGCCGGCCGCGCCGAGCACCGCCGAGACCGCCTGACAGGTCAGCAGCAGCGCGACGGAGGTGCGGTCGATGCGCCAGCCGAGGCGGAAGGCGCGGACGACGAGCGCGGGCAGGCGGCGGGCCATCGCGCTGACACTGATCGCCTCGATCGCCTCGATGCGGCGTCCGTCGGCCAGCCACTGCAGTTCCTCGTCGGCGGTCACGGCCGACGCCGTCGCGGTGCTCACGCGTTCGCCTCCGTGCGCGGCGCGCGGGCCGCCAGGGGCCCTGGGACGGGTGGGACGTGGATCGCCGGGGCGACGGGAAAGGCCACAGATCCTCCAGACGCGAAGCGGTGCGCGGACGTGCGGAACGTGCCGGGCTCGGCCGGACGCAAAGCCCAAGTAGGCTTCGGCCAGGCCGAGTTGGCGGGTCCGCTACGGGCGGGTGGCGTCCGATGATGGTGCTGTTCGAGCGCGTCGTTCAAGCGAATTGCCTCCGGGCGAGCCCGGGTCGAACGGGGACTTTTCGAGCACACCCCGAGTGAGGGCCAGAGCGCCTTCCGGTCGATCGCACAGGGGCTCGGGGAGGACGACGGAGCCCAGTGCGCAGGCGGCGAGCGCCTGTTCGAGCACGGGCCTCCGGCCGGGTCCGAGGCGGCCGCGGACGTCGCGGCGGGCGCGGCGGTCGCCGAGCGCGCAGCCGTTCTCGGATTCACCCGTTCGGCGGGTCAGGTGCTTGATCAGGTTTCGGGTGTAGCGGGCAGGGAGGTGGGCGATGCCGACGAGGGCTCGACGCCCCGCGCGGCCCTCCTAGCTGCTCGTGACATCACCGGCTTTCGCCACCCGGGCCCTTCGGGGCTTCGGTGGCACTTGTACGACCTAGCCTCTGGACTGAGACGACAACGTCGAATTGTCACCGACCTGCTACGCGCGTCAAGCCTGGGGAACCCCTCCGCGCCGGTCGATGTCCTGGACCTCAGAGAAGGCGCAGTCGCATTCGGGGTTTAGGGGGCGTTGATGGATTTCAAGGCGCGCGTGGGGAAGTCGGGCATCCGTTCGCGGGTGGCCATCGCTCTGTCGGTCGTCACCGTGGCGGCGACGTCCTGGGCGGTTCCGGCGGTCACCGGGTCGATTTCCGCCTCCCACCAGAAGGCCGCCCCCGAACGGGACGCGACCGCCGACAGCCACAACAGCCAGGACGGCGCTCCGGGCAGCAACGGCGGTACGCAGCAGGAGCGCATACCCGAGGGCATAGCCCACGCCTCCGAGGCCGGCCCCAGCGCCGTCAACATCACCATCGACGACGGCCCTGACCCCGTCTGGACCCCGAAAGTCCTCGATGTGCTCAACCGGTACGGCGTGAAGGCGACGTTCTGCATGATCGGACCGCAGGCCAAGGCCCACCCCGACCTCGTCAAGCAGGTCGTCGCGGGCGGCCACCGGCTCTGCGATCACACCATGGACCACGACACCACCATGGACAAGAAGCCCGTCGCCTACCAGGAGAAGCAGATCCTCGACGCGAAGAAGGCGATCGAGGAGGCCGCGGGCGGCGGCGCCAAGGTGCTGTACTACCGGGCGCCCGGCGGCTCGTTCACCCCCGACAGCCGGCGCATCGCCGCCGCGAACGGCATGCGCCCGCTCGGCTGGAACGTCGACTCGAAGGACTTCACCAAGCCCGGCACGGCTGCCATCGTCGGCACGGTCAAGAAGGAGATCGGCAACGGTCCGACCATCCTCTTCCACGACGGCGGCGGCGACCGCCAACAAACCGTCGACGCCCTCAGCCAGGTGCTCTCCTGGTTGAAGCAGCAGAACCGCCCCACCGGATTCCCCGTCCAGACCGCCCCGTGACCGCTTCGATCACGCTCCATGCGCTGACTCCATGCACTCCAGGGGCATGAGTCCGCAACGTATAAGGTGCTGCCCACCCCCAGCGGGCCCTTGTACCGGGGGTGGCGGCAGTTCGAGATGTTGCTGGACGGCGCTGAGCGCGTGATCTGACGGAGGGACCACGATGGCGATCGAGGCGGAGTTCAAGGCGGTTGTGCACGATCCCGAGGCGGTCCTCAAGCAGTTGGAGGACCACCATGGTGCCGGCCGCGCCGAGGTCTACCGCGACACCTACTTCGACGCCGCCGACGGCAGTCTGATGAGCGGTGACCGCGAGTTGCGCGTCCGCACCGTCCACAGCTCCGACGACACCCGTACCGTCCTCACGTACAAGGGCGCCCGGGTCGACGAGGCCTCCGGGTCGAAGCCGGAAGCGGAGACGAGGGTGGAGGATGCCGAAGCCGTCCACGAGATCATCCGCGGTCTCGGGTTCGCCCCGCGCATCCAGTTCGAGAAGCGGTGCAGGAACTTTGCCTTCGAACGAGCCGGACGGCGCCTCCTCGCCACGCTCGTCCGAATCCCCGAGCTGGACGCCACGTTCATCGAGGTCGAGACGGCCGCAGCCACCGCGGACGACCTCGCGCCGGCGCTCGACGTCGTCCGGGCCGCACTCACCGACCTCGGGATCAGCGAGGACGACCTGACGACGGAGCTCTACACCGACGCAGTTGCAGCGGCACGGCCCTGATCCGTCCGGTCACAGATCGGATAAACCGGCCAGCCCTGTGACCCTTCGCCGGTACTGGTCCCCACCACGATCTCGCGGCCCAGGGCGGATCATGCGCCGCGCCGGCATCGCCGCCCTTGCCGTCTGCCTGCTCGCCGCGACCGCGGCCCGATCTAACAGCTGCACCTCCACGGTCAGAGGCAGCTGGTAATTCGAGCAGTGAAAGATCGCCAACCGGCCATTCTCCATGCCTCTCGGGCGCTTTGCTGGACTCAACCGTTGGTCTGGTCGCCTCCATATCCAATCTGGGCAACGTCACGGCGAAGGTCGTCAAGGCGGCGATCAGGGTTCAGCAGGGCAACGACAGCTCCGGTGAGCGGTTTTTGGTCGAGTACGTACTGGTTCGCCGTCAGATCAGTTGTCCGGGACGCGGGCGCTGCGCCAACCAGCGTGTCCAGGACGTCATGGGCCAGGTCGTGGCCCGTCTGTGCCGCTAAAGCCGGGCGTCTGAATGTCCTGGGCGATACGCCTTCACCCCCTCCCAGCCTGAGGGTGCCCTGCGCCCGTTGCGCGACCCGGCCGGGGTGGACGACGACCAGGACGAGGAGTGGCCCGGCGCCCGGAGGGCGGAGCGGCGATGAACCGTCGGAGTCGGGCGTCAGCGTTCCATGCAGTGGCACAGGATGGCGTGCGGGTTTGCCGCCTCACTTTGCACCGGGAGCAGGTTGGAAGCCCGGGACTTTTCCGTGTCAGCCGTGGGACGCGGCGTGCTTGGCCAGTTCCAGCAGTCTTTCCAGGTCGTGTGCGGCTTCGGCGGCGCTCAGTGCGGCAGCGATTTCGAGGGCCACGAATGCGGCGGCCGTCCAGGAGTGTCGGGACGGCGCGGGCGCGAGCAGGGCCGTGACCCGGCGCGGGACGGGCCCGAGTTCGCTGGGGCGGAGGCGGTCGAGGAGGCTGCGGGCTGCGGAGGCCCCGAGGAGGTTCAGCAGGGGCTGCCGGGTGCGAGCACGGGTGCGGCGCGCGGCGAGTGCGGCCTTGCCGATGGTGCGGGCGACCTGCTTGCGGTCGCCGATGGCGGCTGCGGCGCTCTCGTCGGCCCAGCGTTCGACGGTGAAGGTGACGGTGGAGGCCAGGGGACGCAGGAGCGGGTTGGCGGCGGCGGAGAGCTGTGCCAGGGCGACGAACAGGTAGTGGTGGTGGGTCAGGTGGGCGCGTTCGTGGGCGAGCAGGATCTCGTGTTCGTGCTTGTCGAGGGCTTCCAGCATGCCGGTGGAGACGACGATGCGGCCGGGCAGTCCGGGGACGGCGTATGCCTCGGCGGCGTCGTCGTCGACGACGACCAGTTGCTCGTGGCCGGGCAGGCAGGCCGCTTCGCCGGCGGCTTGGGCGAGGGTTCGGGCCCGGCGCCAGAGCATGCGGCCCGCCAGGATGGCCAGTGCGGTGAGCAGGGTGCCGGCGAGCACGGCCGTGGAGAACGGGGCGGGGTCGTGGTGCTGGGCGGCGTGCGCGGACCAGTGGCCTTGGGCGAGGCGGGCGAGCAGGGGGATGCGGATCAGTCCGGTGACGGCGAGCATGCCGAGGGCCGCCGTGCTGGCGGCGGCCAGCACCAGGGAGCCGATGGTCAGCAGCCAGGTGGCCTGCCGGGGCGGCAGCTTCTCGCCGATGGGCCGGGCGAGGAGCGCGGCCAGTAGCGGGAGGAGCAGGGGCAGGTAGACGGCGACGCGCACCGGGGCAGGCCTACTTTCCGCCGTCCAGGAGCCGGCGCAGGAAGTCCTCGTCGTCGTCGGAGAGCTCGTCGACGAAGTGGGCGAGGACGGCCTGGCGGTCGCTGCGGTCGTCGAGGACCTTGCGCATCCGGCGGGCGGCCAGGCCGGACTCGTCGGCGACCGGTGCGTAGGCGTAGGCCCGGCCGCGCTTGGCGCGGTCCAGCACTCCCTTGTCGTGCAGCCGGGTCAGGGCGGTGACCACGGTGGTGTAGGCGAGCGGGCCGTCCAGTCGCTCCAGCACCTCGCCCGGGGTCAGCGCCTCGGGCGCTGCCCGATGCAGGGCAGTGAGGATCTCGGATTCGAGTTCGCCTTTGGCCCGGCCCTCGGGTGGGGTGTGTTCGTGTGCGGCCACGGACTTGGTCACCTCCTGCACTATCTTCTACATTCACGTAGAAGTTCTACGTTTTCGTAGAAGCTACGTGCCTGCCCAGAGTCTGCCATGCCCGCCCCTTCCCGGCAGGCCCGGGCAGGTCCGGGCAGCGAACCCAGGAGGATGTGCGTGAGCACAGCAACCGTGAGCACAGCAACGGCGGCCGGTGCCCCGCCCCAGACCATCGCGGCCCGCGCCGAGGGACTGACCAAGGCGTACGGCGCCGGGGAGACCCGCGTGGTGGCCCTGGACGCGGTCCAGGTGACCGTCCGGCGCGGCGAGTTCGTGGCGATCATGGGCCCCTCCGGCTCCGGCAAGTCCACCCTGATGCACTGCCTGGCCGGCCTGGACGCCGCCACGAGCGGGCAGATCTTCATCGGCGACACCGAGATCACCCGCCTCAAGGACAAGAAGCTCACCCAGCTGCGCCGGGACAGCATCGGCTTCATCTTCCAGGCGTTCAATCTGCTGCCCACCCTGACGGCGCTGGAGAACATCACGCTGCCGATGGACATCGCGGGCCGCAAGCCGGACCAGGCGTGGGTCGACAAGGTGGTGGAGACGGTCGGGCTCAAGGACCGGTTGAAGCACCGGCCGTCCGAGCTGTCCGGTGGCCAGCAGCAGCGCGTCGCGTGCGCCCGCGCGCTGGCGAGCAAGCCGGAGATCATCTTCGCCGACGAGCCCACCGGCAACCTCGACTCCCGCGCCGGGGCCGAGGTTCTCGGCTTCCTGCGCTCCTCGGTCGACGGGCTCGGGCAGACCATCGTGATGGTCACCCACGACCCGGCCGCCGCCTCCTACGCCGACCGCGTGCTCTTCCTGGCGGACGGGCAGATCGTGGACGAGCTGCTGGAGCCCACCGCCGACTCGGTGCTGGACCGGATGCGCAAGTTCGACGGCGCCGGACGGAAGAGCTGACGCATGGTCAAGGCAAGCATCCGCAACTTCTTGACCCACAAGGGCCGCATGGCGCTGTCCACGCTGGCCGTGCTGCTCGGCGTGGCGTTCGTCTCCGGCACCCTGGCGTTCTCCGACACCATCAACGTCGCGTTCACCAACATCTCCAGCTCCACGGCGGCGGACGTCACCGTCAAGCCGAAGCAGGCGTTCACCCCGGAGGTGGAGGACCGCGGCCTGTCCGGCGAGACCCCGACCCTGCCCGCCTCGGTGGTGGCGAAGCTCGCCGCCGTACCCGGCGTCAAGGCCGCCCGCGGGCAGGTCTCGCTGCAGAACCTGACCGTGGTGGACAAGGACGACAAGCCGGTCGGCCCGACCACCGGCACCCCGACGCTGGGCCAGAACTGGTATGACGACCCGCAGGTCCACCTGGTCCGGGGCCACGCCCCGACCACCGCGGGCGAGATCGTCCTCGACCAGGCCAGCGCCCAGCACAAGAACATCCGCCTGGGCGACGCGCTGCACATCCTCTCCCCCACCGGCTCCATGCCGGGCACGCTGGTCGGCATCGTCACCTACACCAGCGGCAACCCCGGCGTGACCATGGCCTACGTCGACACCGCTACCGCCCAGAAGCAACTGCTCGGCAAGCCCGACCAGTTCACCGGCATCACCGTGGACACCGCTTCCGGCACCAGCCACACCGCCGCCCAGGCGGCGATCAAGGCCGCCCTCGGCTCCGGTTACTCGGTGGCCACCAAGGAGGAGCAGGCCCAGACCGCCGCCCAGCAGATCAGCTCCTTCCTCGGCGTCGTCACCACGGCCCTGCTCGGCTTCGCGGGCCTCGCGGTGCTGGTGGGAATCTTCCTGATCCTCAACACCTTCTCCATGCTGGTCGCCCAGCGCACCCGCGAACTGGGCCTGCTGCGGGCCCTGGGTGCCGGACGCGGCCAGGTGATGCGCGCGGTCCTGACCGAGGCGCTGCTGCTGGGCGTCATCGGCTCCACCCTCGGCCTCGCGGCCGGCATCGGGCTGGCCTTGGGCCTCAAGTCGCTGATCTCCGGCTTCGGCGTCGACCTGTCCGGCACCGCGCTGGTCGTCAACCCGGTCACGCCGGTGGCGGCCTACGCGGTCGGTGTGCTGGTGACGCTGGTCGCGGCGTACCTTCCCGCCCGCCGGGCGGCCCGGATCTCCCCGATGGCCGCACTGCGCGAGGCCGCCACCCCGCCCGCCCCGCAGCTGGGCCGGCGCACCGCGCTCGGCGCCGTGTTGCTGGTGGCCGGCCTCGGCCTGCTGTACGGCGCCGCGACCCATCACGCCACCCTGATCACGGCGGCCGGCCTGCTCGGCGGCGGCATCGTGGCATCGCTGGTCGCCCTGGTCGTCCTCGGCCCGGCCCTGTCCCGGGTCGTGGTGTACGGACTGGGCGCGCCGTTCCCGGCGCTGTTCGGTGCGGTCGGACGGATGAGCCGGCTGAACGCAGTGCGCAACCCGCGCCGCACCGGCGCCACCGCCGGCGCGCTGATGATCAGCCTCTCCCTGGTCGGCGCGGTCGCCGTCCTCGCCGCCTCGCTCACCACCTCCGTCGACAAGGACGTGGACAACACCTTCGGCGCCGACTACGTGCTCTCAGGCAACGGCGCCACCCCGATCGGCCACGAGGTCACCGCCAGGGTCAAGGCCGTGCCCGGCATCCAGGCCGTCACCCGCCAGCGGTACGCCGTGGCGCACCTGAACGGCTACCAGCTGGTGCTGTCGGGCGTCGATGTCGCGACCGTGGATCAGGCCGTCAAACCGCAGCACGTGCAGGGTTCCACCGCCGACGTGGCCGCGGGAAAGCTCATGGTCGACCAGACCACCGCGACCGCCGACCACCTCACCATCGGCTCGCAGGTCACGCTCAACTTCCTGAACGGCAACAACGGCACCCTGACCGTCGGCGCCATCTCCAAGCCCCCGGCGGGCGCGGGCAAGGACGGCGGCAGTTGGGAAGTCTCCCTCGACACGCTGAACAAGTTCGCGCCCGAGGCCCAGGACTTCACCCTCTACCTCAACACCGCGCCCGGCGCCGACCGGCAGCAGGTCCAGACCGCCCTCGACACCGCGCTCACGCCCTACCCGCAGGTGAGCGTCCAGAGCCAGGCCGACTACAAGAAGTCGATCACCGGCCAGGTCGACACCATCCTCTACCTGGTCTACGCCCTGCTCGCCCTCGCGATCGTCATCGCGATCCTCGGCGTCATCAACACCCTCGCCCTGTCGGTGATCGAGCGCACCCGCGAGATCGGCCTGCTGCGGGCCGTCGGCACCTCGCGGGGGCAGGTCGGACGGATGGTCCGCCTGGAATCGGTCCTGATCGCCGTCCACGGTGCCCTGCTCGGCCTCGGGCTGGGCCTGGCCTGGGGCGTGGCCGGGCAGAAGGTACTGACCCTGTACGGCATCACCGCGCTCAGCATCCCGTGGGCCACCATCCTCGCGGTCCTGGCGGGCGCGGCCCTGGCCGGCCTGGCCGCCGCGATCCTGCCCGCGATGAAGGCCGCCCGCACCCGCGTGCTGACCGCCATCGCCACCGCATAGAACGCCGGTCGGCCTTGCACCTCCCCAGGACGCGAGGCCGACCGGTCACCACCGCCCGCCGCCTTGCGCGTCCCCCGTGCGCCCACAGCGCAACCGGGCCGCTGCCCGAACTCCAAGATCAATCTCACCGTTATCCGCTGTACCAGCTTCCGCTCAGGACCGTTCAGGGCTGGTCTCTCGGCTGGGACTCCTGGGCCAGGTCCGGGCGCTTGACGTGGATGTCGGCCTCGTTCAGGTTGCCTGCGCGGCTGAGAACGACGGACTCGGCGCAGAGGGGGGGGCATCGCTTGAGTCCGGCCGGACTGCTGGGCCGGCCGGTGTTCGGTTGTACGGTTCCGTCGGTCCGAACTCCCCGGCGAGCCGGGCGCTGCCCGGCCGGCCGCCAGGCAATCGCAGCTACCTGGCGCTCACTGACTTCACGCTCCTGCACTCGGCGACAGACGGCCCGCCACGGTCTGAGACGTCGCCCCTGCGTCCGCAGCTTCGAGTCGCTGTCCCGCTCGGCGCTGCCCTCCGATTGCGACGCCCGCATTCCTGCACGAGCTCATTCGAGGGGCCAGCTGATGACCAAGCACGTCACCGCCCCCGAAATTGCTGATGCGGCCGACTGGATCAAGTCGTCCTACAGCGGCGCTGGCAACAACTGCGTCGAGATCGCCGACCTGACCAGCACGCCGTATGACGCCATCGCTATCCGCGACTCAAAGGACCCCGATGGCCCAGCCCTGCTCGTCACCCCCGGAGGCGTTCGCAGACTTCCTGAGGCTCGCAAGGACGTTCGTCATGTGATTGATAGCTGAAGCCGTGGCAGGGCTGCCCTGCGCAACGGGGCGGGCCTTCGCGTCCTACGGCCACGCCCCGAGGGCCGGTCGGATCGCCGGACGAAGCGACCGGATGCCCCCTGGCGGTGAGCTCGATGGCGCCGGTCGCCTCGCCGGGTCTTCCCCCTTTTCCCGAGCGCGGCAAAACCTCGGCGGCATTCAAGGGCGGGCTCGCCCATAAGGCAACCGGGCGTCGGGAGCGCAATCGGCGATATACGGAACGGCGGAATGCGTAATACGCCACGCCATACGGTCAGCCGTCATGGATTCAGCCGTAAGGACATGGCTTGACCAGGTAAGTCAAGACTTACCTTCGAGGAAACTTGACCGTATGGTATGGCTCCGATCGAAGGAGCCCCCTCTTGTCGAAGATGAACGATCCCGCTGCGCGTCCGGTTGAATCCGAGCAGGTTTATGTGTCCTCCTTGTATGAGCTGCTCACCGAGCGGCTTTCCGAGGCGCGAGCACACAGGGCGAGTGTGCTGAAGGCCCCGGCGGACAGCGCCGATAAGGCGTATGAGAGAGAAATCACCGCCGAGCGTCTGGCCAAGGAGATCGGTCGGCTGGAGGGCGCCGAAAAGGGGCTGGTCTTCGGGCGCATCGACTGGACGGATGGCACGGCCCTGCGCATCGGGCGGATCGGACTGCACACGGAGGAGGACGACCTGCCGCTGCTCGTGGACTGGCGCGCGAACGCGGCGCGGCCCTTCTACGAGGCGACACCGGTCCACCCGATGGGCCTGCGGCGGCGCCGGCACCTGCGCCTCGAGGAGCGCACGGTCGTCTCGGTGAGCGACGAACTGCTGGACGGGACCGCCCCGACCGACGAGGACGTCGTGGGCGACGGCCCGTTGACCGAGGCTCTGTCGGCGCGGCGTACGGGCAGGATGCACGCGGCCGTCGCGACGCTGCAGGCCGAGCAGGACGAGATCGTCCGCTCCGCCCACCGCGGGGTGACCGTGGTGCAGGGCGGGCCCGGCACCGGCAAGACGGTGGTTGCCCTGCACCGGGCGGCCTACGTCCTGTACGCGTTCCCGCGCGCCGCCCAGGAGGGTGTCCTGGTGGTGGGCCCCAACGCCCGGTTCCTGGACTACATCTCCCAGGTCCTTCCCTCACTCGGGGAGAACGACGTCGTCCTGGCGACCTGCCGGGAACTGGCCGCAGTGCCCACGGACACGGTGGACCCGTTCGACACGGCACGTCTCAAGGGCGGCTCCGACCTCGCCGACGCCCTGACCGGCCTGCTGCGCGTCCACCAAGCCCCCGCCGGTGACTTCACCGTGCGGGTCGGACAGGAACCGGTCCACCTGTCCGCCGAGGAAGTCGCCACCGCACGCGACGCCGCCGTGGCGGCCGTACCGGGGCACAACCCCGCCCGCCAGGTGTTCAAAGAGCTGTTGGTCGACGCCGTCACCGACGCGATGCAACGAGACATGGGCGACCTCCTGGAACAGATCGACGCCGATGCCGCCAGCATGACGGGCCTGGACCTCGACCGGTTCACAGGAGCCGCCCAGCGCCGTACCGAAGGCGCGCCCGACGCGGGTCCGGCCCACGAACTAAATTTGGACGCCGTCCGCGCCGACCTCCTCGACGACGCCGGCGTCGACCGGGCGGTCGAGGCGTTGTGGCCGCGGCTGGTACCCGGTGACCTGGTGAAGGCGCTCCTGACGAATGCCGGCGCTCTCGCCGAGTTCCTGCCCCGCCTGAGCGCGCAGGAGCGGTCCCTTCTGCTGCGCGGTCCGGACGCCCCGTGGACCGATGCCGATGTGGCGTTGCTGGACGAGGCGGCGAGCCTGCTCGACGGCCCCCCGGAGCGGACGTACGGGCACGTCGTCGTCGACGAGGCTCAGGAACTGACCGCCATGCAGTGGCGGATGATCGTCCGCCGCTGCCCGGCGAGGGCGATGACGCTGGTGGGTGACTTCGCCCAGGCGGGCCCGGTCGCGACGGCACGCGACTGGAAGGAGGCACTGAGCCCCCACGTCGGACCGCGGTTCAAGCTGCACCACCTGACCGTCAGCTACCGCACGACGCGGGAGATCCTGGAGAGCGTCCGGGACCTGCTCACGCGGATCGCTCCGGACCAGAAGCCCACCCGGTCACTGCGAAGCGGTGAGAGCCCTCGCACCCTGACCACACCTGCGGACGGGTCGGTCACCGCCGTCGTCCAGGAACTCCGCGCCCAGAGCACCGCGCACCCGGGCGAGCTCCTGGGAGTGATCTGCGCGGATACCAGGGTGAACGAGCTGACGGCCCAAGGCATCGCTGACCACGCACGCATCGTGCCGGCGTCCGAGGCACGCGGCCTGGAATTCGACGGGGTCGTCGTGATGAACCCCGAGGAGATCGTCACGGCCCGCCCCGGCGGGGAGAGGGACTTGTACGTAGCCCTGACCCGGGCCACCAAGCGCCTCTGCACCATCACCGCCCAGCCCGCCTGACGCCTCGGCGCCCGCGTCGGTGCACGTCGAACGTCGCCGGCACCGGGTCAGTCGAGGTGGTGAACAGGCACGTGCAGGTCGAAGCACGTGGAAAGCGTGTAGTCGTAGTCCTCGCTGTTCAGGAGGAGATGGCCTGGCAAGCTCTCTCCGTCTGCCGAGCCGGCGATCTCGCTGAGGTGGTCTCCGTCCCAGTTGTGTCCGCTCGCGCGGATCGCCCGCACCACCCCCGGTTGGTACGTGTGGCCGTCAAGTTTCTGCATGGCCTGGCAGATGGCCCGGTCCTCACCTTGCCGGTGCCACCAGACGGCGCCACCCGTCAGGACGGCAACGGAGACAGTGGCAATCACCAGGCGGCGGAAGCGGGTCATGGCCTGTGATTCAACACGCTGTCTGCGCAGCGCAGCAACGGCCCAGAGAAGATCTCCCGCGCCCGCGCTCGTTCGGCCACCAGGACAGCATGGCCGAAGAGGTTGGACACCACTGTCCTGTGACAGGGGGCGTTGACCGTTGCGATGCGATCTTGACCACCAGCCGGTTTCTGCCACCTGATCGTGACCGGCAGGGAAGGTCTGTGGGTTGCTGCGCGAGCATGCGGCGATGCCGTGCTGGCGGGCGGTGTCCCGCCCGCTCCGGGGCCGCAACCGGGAAAATTCTGCAGGTCGGAGCGGGTGCGTGTGTCACGATCTCCTGCCATGGAGAACTGGGACGAACTGACCGTCACCGAGCAGGTGCTGGTCCGCCGTGCTGTCACCGGCACCAGCCCGCGCGGCAGCGCGCGGCACGTCACGGCAGTGCTGCGCTGGGCGGGGTCGCCCGAGGTGCCCAGACGGCGCAATGCGTCGCCTGCGGAGGAGCTGGCGCGCGTGCCGGAGCTGGCGGCGGCGACGCTCCGGCTGTCGCGGACGGTCGCCTTTCGGCGGCGACCTGGCGGGCCTTCAGTGTCCTCTCCAAGTTGTCGTTGCGGTCACCTCAGGGCTGGGAAGCTGTTGCCGAGAAGTTCGCAGCATCTGCGCCTTGGCTGTTCAGGCGAGCTCGGAGAGCGGATGTCGGCGAGTTCTGGCATCGGTTCTGGCTCGAGGACCGAGGAGATGTCGGCGAAAGCCGAGAGCATCGGTAAGAGCGCGTGGGCGTGTCGGAGGCCGGCGGCGCGAGTCGGCCTGAGAGGCCGGCTGGAGTCAGCGCGCTTACTCGGTGGTCTCGGGCGTAGGGAAGTGCTGTGGCTGGCCTGACGAGCTTCCTCGCATGTGGACGGCCCCCGCGTCGAACAGCGGAGCCGTTCGACGCGGGGGCCACCCTCATGCTAGTTCTGGACGTAGAAGCGGGAGTTGTCCTTGTCGAAGAGCAAGGTGACGGGCTGGTTGTCCAGGAGAGTGACCGTGCAAGGGTTGCTCCATTCCTCCAGGATGATCGTCCCGTTGTCTACGTGCTTGGACAAGAAGACGCTGACCGTCTGCTCAGGGGTGAAGCTGCACTTTTCGTCTCCTCCGAGCGGGGTGATGATCAGGGGGGAGAAATTGCCGGATGTGAGGTTCGCGGCCTGGGAGATACCGAAGTTGTAGACGTCGGTGGTGTTGTTGTGGACCCAGAACTGGCCTTCCCCCGCCTTAGCGCCCCGGCTGAACGCGCCGCCGTCGAACTCGTAGTAGAGGCCGGAGTCGGCCGGCGGGTCGACCCAGGAGGCCTGGTAGATGGTGGCACCGTTCTTGATGTCCGTCGTGCTGGCATAGAGGGTGTACTTGACGTCCCAGGTGATGTTGTTGGATTCCATGGGCGTGAAGATCAGCCAGCCGACGTTGGTGGGCTGGTCGTCGTTGTCGTGCTTGGTGCCGTCGCCCCCGATGGTGGTGCTCTTGGCGACGACGACCTGCTGCTTGAGCACTTTGGTGATGTAGTCGAGGTTTCCCAGAGGGTTGATGTTGAGGGTGTAGGTCATGCCGGGTTCTCCTTCACTGGGCACCCGGAGGATCGGCCCTCCGGGCAGGTCATGGGTGCGGACGTGGGTCCGGAAGCGCCTGAGGCCTTGTCGGGACGGCGGCGTGACGCCGGTCGGACAACGAGGTGCGTCAGGCACCGGGAGTCGTGTAGACCGCGTACAGGGAGCCGTCGTGAAAGCCGAGTGCGGGCTGGCTGTTGGGGTCGCTGATGCCGGAGACGTGGCGGGGCTTGTCCCACCACTTCTTGCCGTCGAACTCGCTCCACCACAAGCCGTAGTCGAAGTACGACACGAGGCAGACGAGCCGCTGGTCGTCCTTGGTGCTGCCCAGCGCGGGGTAGGCGACACCAGTGAAGCCGGGCAGAGGAGACGGCGTGCTCCAGGTGCCCTGGTCGTATCGGGTGCACAGCAGGGACCCATCGAACGTCTGGTAGACGCAGTGCGGGATTCCCCGGAAGGAGACCAGCGCCGGCACGGCGGAGCAGCGCCGCTGGTTGGCCATCGGCTGCCCAGCGGCCCACTTCGTTCCGTCGAAGGAAGTCCAGTGCAGGTCGTAGTCGTTGCCGGTGTAGACCATGATCAGTTTGTTGTTGACGCATGCCAGGTCGTACCAGTACGCCGAGATACCCGCGACCCCGACTCCCTTGCTCCACGTGACGCCGTCCTTCGTGGAGGCCCAGTTGAGCGTGCCGGACTCGTCGGTGGTGTACACGCAGTGCAGCAACTCGTTGCGCCGTGCCGCGCTCACGCGGTAGAGCACGGTACGTGAGGAGTCCTGGCCGGGGGACCACTGCGTACCGTCCCAAGCGGACCAGTTCAGTGCCTGGTCGCCCGATGTACCGGTGTAGAAGCAGTACAGCTTCGCCTTCTGCGGGTACTGTGCGAACGATGCGAGCGCGGGGCGCCAGCCGCCGATGACCTCCGCGACGGCCGACGGGCTCGACCAGCCCTGGTCTCCGCCGACGTACCGGATCATCCACGGCTTACCCTCGGAGTCGTTCTTCCCGGCATCGCGACGCACTTCTGCCACTGCACTCTCCTCCGCATTCAACAAGGGCACCGAGGCCGGCGCACAGGCCCGGGCGAGTGGTCGACCGCAGCGCAGGGCGGCGGCGATCCGATGAACCCCATCAAATGGTTCCCGGACGAACCATTTACACCATGGCACATCCGGTCACCGAATATGCGGCCCGGCCAACGGAATTCACTCCACCAGGCGGCGCGAACCAGGCCGTGAGAAGTGCGCCGCCTCGACCGGTCCGAGCGCCTCCACGGGAGAACACCGCAGAGGCCGCCGGCCTGGAATCCAGACGAACGATGCGCGCTCCAAGAGGTGGCGGCCCGCCTCTCGACGTCCAAGCGGGGGCGGGCCGTCCATCCTCCGATGAACGCCGCCGCTCCGCACTGCCCGCTCCGTCGATGCGACGCGCAGCGCCAGGTACAGCAGCACTGCAACGAAGCCCCGGCGCCGGCATTCGTCAATCCATCAATGAAATTGATGAGCAAGACGTCGGCGGCCGTCAACACCAAGGGCTGCCAGGATTCAGACCCACCCGATGCCTTACGGCTCGCAGGACGCTCCCTCACGCGGCCGGGCCTCGGCTCAAGCGGCGGAGCAGTGCGTCAGTTGCCGGAAGTCCTTGTAGTGGTTGAGGGTCAGGTAAACGTCGCCGGCGGCGGAGCGCACCAGTCTCGTCACGCCTCGGTTTTTCACGGGGTCGTATGCACCCTTTGGGGCTACCGGGATGTCGTACTTGTAGTACGTGGTTCCGCCGGGCAGCTGGCCATCGCGGTTGTCGTAGCCTGCGCCGCCCTGGACGCGCTGGCCGTTGTTCCAGGTGTAGATCCCACTGGTCGTCGGCCACCCCTCCGCGCGCCATTGCGTACAGGCGGTGTTCACCAGGGCATCCGTCCTGGCGTCTGCGGGCGGCTGGAGGATCTGCCGCGGCTCGGTGACGGAGACCGCGGAGCGGGCAGGGGGCCGGGCCTTGAAGGTGGTCGAGGCATGAGCCGGCGCCGCGAGAGCGAGGCTGCATACCGCGGTTAGGGCGTTCGCCATCAGGCAACGATGGGATTTCTTCACGAGTGGACCTTCCTTCGAGATGGGGATACGTACGACGCAGCGCCTTCCTCGCCTTCACGGGTGCGATCGACGGGAAGCAGTGCGTGGTTGTCGGCGTCGGCGGTGGGGACGCACGCCCGGAGGTGCCGGAGCGCCAACCTGACATTCCGTTTTTGCACGAACCGGCTCAGTTCGGGGCGCTCTCACCCGGCGTCGTACTTGGCGTCCACTCGAACAGCCCGGAGGTGACCGTGACGTCGTGACCCCAACGGCGGCCCCGGGAGGGCGCGATTGTCTGGCGCCAGCGCGGGTCGGGGCGCGTTCGCCTCCGGCTCGAGGGAGCCAGCGTTATCTGGGACCCAGCGCCTTACCGCAGTCGGAGCGCAGTTAGCTCACGTCCATCCTGACCGAGACCGACTACTCGGCCGCCACTTCCCGTGCCGACGCCATGGCCCCCGACGCCGTCGACTTGATGGCACTGGCGGCGCGGCGGTCCTGGACGCCGACCTGCACACCGTGTGGCTCGACGAGACCACCGCTACCGTCTGGCACGCCTGGGACGACCCCCGAGGGCGCCACCGGCTGGACCCTCGATCGCCAACCGGCCGCCGAAGCCCTGCGCTGGGCAGAGGACCAGCTGGTGCTGGTCCTGGAGCGCCTCACCAAACGCGACTGCGACCTCACCTACTGCGCTACCCCCGACCGCGTCGAGGACGACCTCGACGCCCTCGGCGACGTCGAGGTGATCAAACTCGCCGCCCTGCGCGTGCAGGCTCCCGGCGACCCGGTTGCCGTGGACCGCCTGATCCGCCGCGGCCCAGGCCCTGGCCGTCCTTGCTCGACACCCCCTACCTGGTCGAGGAATGGGGTCTACCCTCGCCTGCCGTGCTCCTCTCGGGTGACGGGCCTTGCTGGATCGCGCTGGACTACCGGGCGTGCGGCCGACATGGGGAACCTTCAGTCGCGTGGTTCGACGTCGACTTCGTGGAGTTGGCCCTCGCCTCGGACTTCGGATCCTTCGTCGAGGGCCTCTCGTCCGCCAGCGAGTCCGACTGAAGCGCCACCGGGACACACCTGACTGACCTCGCGAACAGCGGGACGGATCCCGGCCACGTCACGGCAGGGCGAACGTTGCCTGATGCGGCACTAGCGTCCTGGCCAGGTCGACATGGCGACACCGGCCGACGGCCTGGCGTCGCTGGTGAAACTGATCGGCAGTCAGCCCCGAAGGCCGACCGCCCCAACGTGCTGGCTGGTAGCGATCGGCCGGGGGCGAGTTCTGCTCTCCGTTTCGGCTTTGGTCGTGTCCCGGCTGACCCTCTGCGTACATGCCCGGCCGGGCCGCCCCGGGCCGCGGGGCCCCTGAGCGCCCTCCTCTCAGGCGGTGTCGAACGCCTCGGCAACGGTCAGCGTGTCCTCGTACAGGTGCATGCGAACGATCCTGCCGCCCTCGACCGCCAGGTGCATGGCCACCGGTGTGGTGAACTCCTTGCCGCTGGCCGCGACGGTGTGCGTGAAGACCGCCAGCAGCACCACGTCACCACCGTCGACGATGAAGCGCTCCAGCACGACCTTGCTCTGGCCGTGCGCGAAGTGCGGCCACATCGTGGTGAAGTACGGCGCGACCTCCTCCCGGCGGGTACGGCGCCCGGTCCAGGGCAGCGCGTCACTGCCGGGGACGTGCCAGTCGATCTCCTCGGAGAACAGTTCCTGGATGCCGTCGGGGTCCCGCCTGCCGAGGCTCTCCAGGAACTTCTCGGCCACGGTCCGCGACGTCTGAGTATCTGTTGCCATGGTCCTTGTCCTTTGTCTCTTCGTCTGCTTGAGGTGTCGGTCGAGCCTCAGCCCTGGAACAGGAAGTGCTTGCCGCGCCTTCACGCAGCGCGCCGAGGTCGACCGGCGCGAACTCGACGCCTAGAGCTGTGTGGCGCCGCCGTCGACGAGCAGTTCCGCGCCGGTGGTGAAACTGCTTTGATCGCCGGCCAGGTAGAGGGCGGCGGCGGCGACCTCGTCGGGACGGCCGGCACGGCCGAGCGGGGTCGGTGGGGCTGGCTCGGCCGCGGTGGGCCGATCGCCGTGCGGGAAAGCTGCGAGAAGCTCGTCCAGGCCCGGGGTCTCGACAGGGCCTGGGGTGAGGGTGTTGACGCGGATTCCGCGGCCGACCAGTTCCGCGGCCCAGGTGCGGGCGAGGCTGCGGATCGCGGCCTTGGTGGCGGCGTAGACGCCCAGGCCCGGGGTGGCCCGCAGGGCCGCGCTGGAGGAGAGCAGCATCACCGAGGCGCCGGCCGTCAGCAGCGGCAGCGCCTTTGGGACAGTGAAGACCGTGCCCTTGAGATTGATCGAGGTAGTGCGGTCGTACTCCTCCTCGGTGATCGCGCCGAGCGGGCCGTAGTCGCCGACCCCGGCGTTGGCCACCACGATGTCCAGGCGGCCGCTGCGGTTCGCGATCTCGGCGAAGAGTCGGTCGAGGTCGCCGAGGTCCGAGGCGTCGCCCTGGACGGCGATGCCGCGGGCGCCGACCTGCGCGACGGCGGCGTCCAGCGCGGCCTTGCGGCGCCCGGTCAGGTAGACGGTGGCGCCCTCGGCGGCGAAACGGCGGGCGATCGCCAGGCCGATGCCGCTGGAGGCGCCGGTGACGAGGGCGGTCTTGTCTTCCAGTTGTCCCATGAGACTCTGCGTTTCCTTAGTGTAACTATTTTGGTTACATCGATGTGCGCGGAATGCGACCCCCCTCGATCAAGGAAGGTCGACGGTCCGAGGTCAGGCGGCTTTCAAGACGTCCCGCAGCACGTCCTCCAACGTGGTCTTGGCCAGCTCCCTGCGCAGCGCAGCCTCCACGTTGCCGTACACGGCGGTCATCGCCGGCCCGATGCCGTGGCCCACGACGCACTCGGGATCCGGTGTCGCGCGATGCAGGGCGAAGACCGGTCCCGGTTCGATCGCCTGGTAGACGTCGAGCAGGGTGATCGCCGCCAGGTCCCGCGCGAGCATCCAGCCTGCGCCCGCACCCCGCCGTGAATCGGCCAGGCCGGCCTTGCGCAGCTCGCCCAGCAGGCGGCGGATCACCACCGGGTTGGTGTTGACGCTCGTCGCGATCTGCTCGGAGGTCGCGACCTCGTGGCCGCGCCGCTGATACAGCCCGATCCATGTCAGGGCGTGCGCCGCGATGGTCAGTCTGCTGTTGGCACTCACGTCGGACTCCACCTCCCTCGCCCCTCGGTCCTAGTCGTAACTGTAGTTGTTACAACTTCACGCGGCAAGTCATGCGGTGCTGGCTTGGCCGGCCTCGTCAAGGAGCACGCCACCCGCGAGCACACCATCGCCGAGTTCTCCGTCAGCCGGGCCACCGTCTATCGAGTCCTGGAACGCACCAGGGCCAGCATCCAGACGGAAGCCGAACGGCGGTACGGCCCCGCCAACCTACCGGCGGGTCAGGTGTCCCCTGGTGTCTGGGCTAGGAGGACTCCAGGGCCGACTTCTCCTGATCATGCCGCCTGGCCGTAACCGTCCGGGGTGGGCGGGTCGTTGCCTCGGAGCGGGCTGAAGTCGACGTCCAGATGCGGGTCGTACGCCTCGGGCTGGATGCCGAGTTCGTGGGTGGAGTACTCGCCGAAGCGGCGGATGTGCTCGGTCAGGTACAGCGAGATGTGGGCGAGGTCCTCGGGTCGATGACGTAGCCCTCCTCCTGGAGCTGGCGCACGATCTCGGCGATGTCCAGGGCGTTGTGGAAGATCACCGCGTTCGTGAGCAGGGCGTTGAACTTCGCGGTCTTCTCCTGCTCGACGGGGTCGTTGTCGGTGACGACGCCGCCATTGCCGAAGTCGATCCACTGGGAGAAGCCGTTGAACGCCTCGACCTTGTTCGTGGCGGCGATCACCCGCCGGCGCAGCGGGGCGTCCGAGAGGTAGCGCAGCAGCTGGACGGTGCGGATGACGCGGCCGACCTCGCGGAAGGCCGTGTATGTGGCGTTCTTGCGTGAGCCCGCCCGCAGGCGCCGCAGCAGCGGCGTGGAGGAGATGGCGCCCTCCCGCACGGAGACGGCCACCCGCATGAGGTGCCGGAACTGGGGCTCGATCAGTTCGGATTCGATGACGTTGCGGCCCGGCTCCCCGAACAGGGCGTCGATGTGCACGTACTCGGCTCTACTCGCGGGTTCTTTCGCGAGAATCGGGGTGGTCAGCCCGTGGGTTCGCCTTGAGGAACCTTCAGTCTCCGCGAACTCGCGGGGCTCTCCGAGTGTGAGTAGTTGCGGTACAAGAAGTGCCGCCGAGATTGATCTTGCTGCGTTCGCCTACAAGTCGAACGTCAGCTGTCCGCCGGTTTCGAGCGCCGTACGTCGGGCCTGGGCCTGGGTGCGGGCGTGGTGATCACGGTCGTAGTGCAGAGCTCGAACGGCAGATCGACGCTCTCACCGCCGCCGGGTGAGGATTGCCGAGCGCACATCGACCGGAGAGTCGTCGGGTGCCACGGGGCCTCCTGGCAGCGCGGGTCCGGGCAGGTCCCCTCAGCCAGGAGGTCCCCACGGCCTGCAGGCCGCTTCAGCTCGCCAACCTCGGCGGCCGGGTGCGGTTACAGATGCGCGGCCAGGAACGGAATGACGACGTCGGCCATCTCGTCGGGCACTTCCTCCGCCAGGTCGTGGCCGGCGTCGAAGACATGTCCCGTGACGTCGTGGGCCATGAGCCGCATCTGGGACTCGTTGCGGTCGCCGATGAACGCGGATCCGCCGAGCGCCAGGACCGGGATGTCCAGTTTCTTCTGCGCGGCCTGCCGGTTCTGTTCGGCATCGACGAGCATTGCCCGGTAGACGGAGAGCATCGCGCGGATGCCGCCGGGCATGGAGTAGCAGCGCACGTATTCGTCGACCGCGTCGGGAGTGGCGGTGTCAGGGTGGTTACGCTCGTACTTGATCATGTAGGTGATCAGCTCGCGCTCGTGTCCGGCGATCAGCATCTCGGGTACGTCCGGCTGGAAGTAGAAGCCCAGATGCCACAGGTGCAGGCCGCTGGAGACATTCTCGGGGGTGAGGGCCGTGTGGTCCTCGAAGCCGAATCCGGGGAACAGCGCCTCGGCGAACACGAGAGCGGTGACGTGGTCGCGGTGGCGGGCGGCGAGCTGGTAGCCGATCACCGCTCCCCAGTCCTCACCCGCCACGGCGTATGTCTCGTGTCCGAGATGGGCCATCAGCTCGGCGATGTCGTCACTCATCGTCGCGGAGTCGTAGCCGTCCGACGGTCGGGCGGAGTCGCCGAGACCACGGAGGTCCGGCACGACGACGGTGTAGTGGGGCGTCAGCTTCGGGACGAGGTGGCGCCAGTGGTAGCTGGTCTTGGGCACGCCGTGCAGGAGCACCACCGCGGGGCCGGATCCGGCTGTGCGGTAGTGCAGACTCGTTCCGTTGACGGCGGCTCGGCCCGTGCGGACGGGCATTCTGTCATGGTCGAACATCATGTTCGCCAACCTTCCTGGTGTGCTTCGCGATACGGGTGTCAGTGGGCTTTGGGGAGGGCCGACGATCGTCACCAGGCGGCTCGGTCCAGTGCCGTCCGAGGTCGGCCGGGCAGCGGAACGGCCTGCGGGGTCCAGGGTGACGTTCTCCGGGTAGAGCCGGCCGAGCAGGGCCAGTACGACGAGGTCGTCCTGGCCGGTGGCGTCCAGGGTGACGTCGCCTGCTTGCGTCCACACCAGCCCCGGTGCGCGCAGTGCGGACCACACATCTGCAGTGCCGGGCGCGGCAACGGAGTGTGCGGCGCCTGTGGCCGGGTCCGGTCGGTGGGCGAAGCGGTGGCCGCGCAGGGCCTGGCCGAGGTCGACGTGGGCGGTGGTGACGTCGCGGGCGATCTCGATGCGGGCGGTGCGAGTCCCGTCGGTGATCGGCCCGGTGATGGTACGGGCGGTGAGCGGCCCCGATGCGGTGTTGGCGGGCGGCAGGTCTTCGACGAGGGTGCGGGGAGCGGCGTAGTAGTCCTGTATTTCGGTGACATACGTGACGGTGTCTTCGGCGACCGGGTCGGTGCGCCAGGTCAGCAGGTGCCGGGGCGCGGTCAGGTGCAGCTGGTCGAGGACGGCGGGCAGGGCGGTGCCGCCACCCGTCTCGAAGCCGTAGTCGGCCGGGCCGGAGGTGCCGGTGACGACGTGGCGGGCGGAGTCCATGATGCTGGAGTGCCGGAT
The DNA here is from genome assembly GCF_055569215.1 of Kitasatospora sp. NPDC029312. NCBI lineage: Bacteria > Bacillati > Actinomycetota > Actinomycetes > Kitasatosporales > Streptomycetaceae > Kitasatospora > Kitasatospora sp. NPDC029312. The sequence goes on from NZ_JBVHXY010000014.1 coordinate 49,877, forward strand.
CTGGCGGACCAGCAGTTCGGTGAGGAACGCGTCGCGGGCCGGTTCGGTGTGCCGCAGCCCGGTTGGGGTGATCAGGAGCGGCACGTCCTGCCAGTTGTGAAGGGCAGCAGGGCGTCGCGCAGCAGGACTATCTGATGCAGCCACTCGTTGGAGAGCTGCATCGTGACAGGCCCGCCGCGCCGGCCGCGGAGCAGATCGGCCGCGGGAGGGGTGAGCAGGTGGCCATAGCAGTGGCTGCGGACGACCAGCGGTCCGGCGGGCAGCGGTATCCGGTCAGCGAGCAGCCTCTTCAAGGCCGCGGCGGTGGCCCAGGAGACGAGCTCCCGGCCGATCGTCTCGGCCTGTGTGCCCAGTTCGCGTGCTGCCGAGGAGCTGTCCGGGCCGATGGCCAGCGGCAGGGAGCTCTCCCGGGTGCCGAGGGCGAGAGTCGCGCGGATCTGGCCCTCCAGCACTTCACCGTCGGCGCTGGTGAGGGCGTTGTCATCGACGATGCCCTGCAGCAGCGGCTCGGTGGCGGTGAGGAAATCGCGGGCTGTCAGGGTGGTGCCACCGGCGGGGAAGGTGTTCCAGCAGCTACCGCCGAGAGCGGGTGTGCTCGGAGTGGGCGCGGGGGGCATGGGTCCTCCGAAGGCGTCGATGAAGCAGGGGTGGATGTCGCCGGATCCCGTGCTCATGCGGGCTTCGGCCCCTTTTCTGGATCGACTGATACAGTTTGCGGGCATGAAAAAGTCAGCCGAGGGCGGCCAGGGCGACCTCCACGAGGGGTTCGAAGGCGTGGGCATCCGGGGTGATCTTCGAGGAGACCAGCAGTCCGTTGAGGAACGTGACGAGGAAAGCGGCCAGCGTGTGCGGGTCGTGCCGCGCCGCGACCTCGCCCCGCTCCGCCGCGACCCGCAGCACCTCCGCGAGCGCGTCCCGACTGGCGTCCTGCATGTCCCGCACGGTGCGCCGGATCGCCGCATCCTTCGGCAGGCGCTCGCAGGCGGCGTTGACTGCCAGGCAGCCCCGGCCGTCGCCTTCCACGGCGATCCGGACCCGCTCGACCAGCATCGTACGGATCGCCGACCGGGCGTCCGCTCCCTCCTCCAGGCTGCGCAGGGCGGCCGCCGCGAGGGTGGTGCGGTAGTGCTCCAGCGCCGCCCGGTACAGGCCCTCCTTGTCGCCGAACGCGGCATACAAGGATCCCTGCCCGATTCCCAGTTGCTGGGTCAGGTCGCGGACCGAAGTGGCCTCGTAGCCACGCATCCAGAACAGTTCCATGGCGCGGCTCACCGCCGCCTCAGTGTCGAACTCCCGGGTCCTTGCCATGGCTCCACCGTAACCTATCTGGATCGCTTGCTCAAGAAAGGGACCGCGGCCTGACCATGCGCTGACCCGCAGGCCGGCCTCACGCCACTCGTCATCGGCGTCCTCCGCGGCGTCCGGGTCGCGCAGCGGGCTCAGGCCATGCCCGGGGCCGCTGGCTTTGATGTTGAACAGGTAGGAAGGCGGAGAGGGGGCGGGCATCGAAAAAGCTTGCTTTAGACAATCGCCAAGACATCCACCCACTTAGCAGCAAGATGGCTCGTGTAGGTCGGGAACGCATGAGGAGGGAGCGCGCGCGATCCTGCTAGGAGGGTGGTGGTCTTGGCGGTTGTCTAAAACGAGCTTCATGCGCTGCGCGATGGCTTGCGGTCGCTCACCCCGTCACTCCAACACTGCCCAACCCTCGACCAGCCCGGAGTCCCCACCGTCACACCATCAGGCGACACCGAACCGGGCAGCAAGTCACTTACCGCCCTGTGAGGTGAGGGTCGGCTGCCGCCGGGGGGCCGAGGATGTCGAGGATGTCCAGGAAGGCGGTTGCCGCGGGCGTGCGGCTGACGGGGCTCCAGATGACGTACTCGACGCGGGCCGGTGCGTCGGCGACCTCGATGGTGGTGACGCCGGTGAGCTGCGGCACGTAGGCGGAGGCGAACATGGCGATGCCGAGGCCCTGCCCGACCAGGCGGGCCATGAAATCTGCGCTGGTCACCTCGAAGGCGACGTCGCGGCTGAGGCCGGCGGCCGCGAAGGCCTGGTCGGACTGGACACGTCCGGCAGTGCCGGCCGGAAGGTCCACGAACACCTCGGACGCGAGCCTGCGCAGGTCGACCTCCGTTTCGCCGGCGAGCGGGTGGTCCGGCGCGACCACGGCGACGAGCCGGTCGCGGGCGAGCTCGCGGGCGGCGACACCGTGCGACCGCGCCGTGGTCGGCAGCCCGAGGAAGGCCACGTCGATGGCTCCTTCCCTGACCTGCTCGACGAGATCCTCGCTGGCACCCACCCGGAGGGCGATGCGCACGTGCGGGTACCGCTCGCGGAAGTCGCGCAGCGCACCAGGGACATCGACTGCGGCGACGGTGGGGATCAGTCCCACGGCGAGCCGTCCGCGTACCTCTCCGACCGTCGCCGCGACCTCGGCCGCCGCGCGCTCGGCGGCGTCCAGGCACTGGCGGGCAGCGGGCAGGAACGCCGCACCGGCCGGCGTCAGCCGCACCCGTCGGCTGGTCCGCTCGAAGAGCCGCGCGCCCAACTCCCGTTCCAGGCGCGCGATCTGGTGGCTCAGGGCGGACTGGACGACCAGGCACCGTTCGGCGGCCCGGGTGAAGCTGTTCGTTTCGGCGACGGCGATGACGTAGCGCATCTGCTGGAGCTCCATGTATCCATCTTGGATCGAGATCAATAGAGTGACAAACATGTGTTGGACTCATTGATCGCTGCGGGATGAACTGCGAGCGTGACAAGTCCAGCAAGTCCAGCAGTACAGAGGGTTTCCGACCGAGCCGGCCGTGGTGTTCCCGGGGCGCCCGATGCTCCCCGTGGAAATCTGCCGCGCACCCTCCTGACCGCCCTCACACCCATGGTGTGGGGCACCACCTACGTGGTCACCACCAAGCTCCTCCCGGCAGGGCATCCGCTGTTCGCGGGCCTGCTGCGGGCGCTGCCCGCCGGCCTGATCGCGCTGGCGATCACGCGGACGCTGCCGCGCGGTGCGTGGTGGGGGAAGGCCGCGGCGCTCGGCCTGCTGAACATCGGCCTGACCTTCCCGCTGCTTTTCATCGCGGCCGAACGCCTGCCGGGAGGCGTTGCCGCCACCCTTGCGGCGGCCCAGCCGCTCGCCGTCGCCGTCCTGGCCGTGGCGGTCCTGCGAGAGCGCCTGTCCGGTTGGCGCCTCGCCTGGGGGGCAGTGGGGGTCGCGGGCGTCGGTCTGGTGGTGATCGGGCCGAAGGCGGCACTCGACCCCGTCGGGGTGGTGGCCGGCCTGGCGAGCGCCGCCTCGATGGCGCTCGGGGTGACACTCACCAAGCGCTGGGGGCGTCCCACCAGGGCCAGCCATACCGCCTTCGCCGGTTGGCAGCTCACCGCGGGGGGTCTGTTCCTGGTGCCGGTCACGTTTCTCGTCGAGGGGGCACCTCCTGCAATCGGCATGTCGGCTGTCCTCGGCTACCTCTGGATGGGTCTGGCCGGCGGTCTGCTCGCCTATGTGCTGTGGTTCCGCGGCGTCACCACACTGCCCGTCAGCTCTGTCGCGGTGCTCGTCCTGCTCTCGCCGCTGGTCGCCGCCGTTCTCGGCGCCGTCGTGCTCGGCCAGACGCTCGGGCCTGTCCAGCTCGTGGGATTCGTGCTCTCGCTCGCCGCGATCGTTGCCGGGCAACTTCCCCGCCCACTCGGCTGACGGCACGTCGGTAAGACTCCTGGGCACGGGATACGGCCTTATCTTTGAAGCGTTGGAGTTGGAAGGATCTCGCAGTGCCGGAGATGAAGTCCGTCCTGGTTACGGGTGCGACCGGCGGTCAGGGCAGCGCTGTCGCCCGCAGGTTGCTCGACAGCGGCTGGGCGGTGCGCGTCCTCGTCCGTGACTCGGGCAAGCCTGGCGCCAAGCACCTTCAGGCGCTCGGCGCGAAACTGGTCACCGGCGACCTCGACGACCCGCAGTCCCTGCGCGCGGCAGCGCAGGGCGTGCACGACGTCTTCAGCTTGCAGCCCGCCGACCTGACCTCCCCCGTCAGGGGCGAATATGTTGACCTCATTGCCCAGCGCCGCTCCCGCTCCCCGCGCTGGCGGCCCGTCGTACGGGTCGCCGTACCGCATGGGACCTCGGGACGGGGTCGGGAGTGCTCGCCGCCGTCCCGGCCCGCCGGGGGATCGACCACGCACCTACACCTCCAGGACGACATGATCATCTATGAGGTGATCCGCTGACCGCTTGAGGTCGCCATGGTTCTCGAAGACAGTCAGGGCTGGATCATTCTTGGGGTCTCACTGCCCAGGCAGCTCAGCGCCTCCATGGCCTCGCGCTCTACACGTGAGAGATCGCCGAGGATCGAGCCGGCCTGGGCGAGGCACTGCGCATCGCCCGATTCACCGGCCTTCTCGATCAGTGCTGCTACCTCCGTCCACAGGGTGGCCGCCTCGGTGTACAGCGTGTGGCCGGTGCGCAGGTGGCTGCTGTCGAGCAGGTCGGTGCATTCGGCGAGGAAGTCGCGGTAGAGGTTGCGGAACAGGGCGCCGCCGGTGCCGGCCCTCTCCATCAACAGGGCGGCCTGAGGCAGGTCTCGCTGGGGGTCGTCGGTGCGCTGGAGCCAGGTGCGTACCAGCTTGCCGGCCTTCTCGATGCCGCGGTGGCCGAGGTTGGCGATGGGCGGGTTGAGGAAGGCGTCGGCGCAGGCGGTGATGGCGGGGATGATGTGTTCGTGCGGGGCGGGGAGGTTTTCCGGCGCGGTGAGGGTGAAGGAGCGGTGCTTGGCGGTCATCGGGCCGCGCGCGGCTCTGGCCTGGGCGAGGCTGGTCAGGCTGGTGGAGACGGCTCCGCCTTGCTGGTGGGTGTCCACCAGGTAGGCCTTGTGGTCGTCGTAGCCGTACATGGCGACGATATGGCCGCCGAAGTGGACGTCGTAGCCGAAGTAGTCCAGGTGGTGGCTGTCGAGCTGGAGTCCGACGGGGTGGCCGGCGTCGATGGAGGCCGCCACGTTGTCCCATGCCTTGCGCGGGGAGGTGGTCTCCCGGGTCAGGAGTTCCAGCCCGAGCCTGGTGGCGAGGTTTCTGGTGAGGTCGAAGGGCTTGACCCGTCCCCCGAGGAAGGGGAAGTCCATGTTCTTGCCGTCCCAGTAGATGAAGGACAGACCGGAGCCGAGGCCGAACAGCATGGGCTCGGACAGATCGAGTCCCTGGTGCCGCAGCAGCACCCCCAGGGCTGTGGTCTCGCAGTGCTGCGTGGCGCGGGCGTCGATGCCTATGACCGTGGTCATGCGGTGCTCTCCTGGACGGGGATGACCAGTCGGGTCAGCAGTTCTTCTTGTGGTGCCTCTGCCGGTCCGACGAGATACGCCTCGCGTACGGGTGCTTGCGGGCGCAGTCCGCGCTCGTGGATGGCGGCGAAGAGCGCGTTGTAGGCCAACGGCAGGTGCCCGTAGGGTCCGATGTGCGTGGTCTCGGCGACGAATCCGCCGGGCAGCATCGCGAATTCCAGGCCGGGCATGCCTTCCCCCTGCGGGGTCTGCGCTCCGACGGCGATCTCCATCCGCTCTTCCAGGTCCAGCGGGTACAGCCCCCACAGCGGCGGCTCCCAGGTGATTCCCGTCGTGCCGAGTGCGGGCAGCAGTCGGCCTACGCACTCCTCGATCCTGGTTGCGATCTCCGCGGGGGTGCTGACCGCTCGCATCACCGCCAGCCGTCGCTCCGGCTCCCTGCCCAGCGTCACCTCGTAGCCGGGCAGACCGCTTTCCGTCAGCCGTTCCAGCATCTCCAGCCGGGCCTGGTCCCTGCTGATCCGTTCGGCCAGCCGGTCCCGTTCGGCGCGCAGGATCCCTGCCCTGCGCTCAGGCCCGGCGGCCAGTGCCTGGGCGATCACGGCCAGGGGGAGATCCATCTCGCGCAGCAGGGCGATGGTCAGGGCGTCACGCGCCTGTTCGGGTGCGTAGTAGCGGTAGCCGGAGCCGGCGTCCACGCGGATGGGAGCCAGCAGCCCCGTGTCGTCGTAGTGCCGTAGCTGTTTCACGCTGAGGCGGCACAGGCGGGCGAAGCGCCCGATGGTGAGGAGTTCGTCGTGCACGCCATCATGGTGGACTCTCCCACGGTGGGAGAGTCCAGCGCCGAGTCGATGCACTGACTAATGGACTGACTCAAGGACGCCCTACTCGCTGCCGGTATTTCGGGTTTGACGGAAGAACACGCCGCGCGTGACTGTTGCGGCAACCCGTTCACCACACCGCGGAAGGCAGGGGTGCCAGATGCACGAGCTGATCCTCCGGCACGCGTCGGAGCATCCGGACAAGACCGCCTTCGCCGACGCCCGCGGCGCGCTGAGTTACGGCGGCCTCGCCCGCCACACGGCGCTGGTGGCCGGCAACCTCCGGGTGGAGCGCGGCAGCCGGGTCGCGCTGTGCCTGGCCGGCGGGGTGCCCGCGGTCACCGCGATCCTCGGTGTCGCCCGCGCCGCCGCGGTCGGCGTTCCGCTCGACCCGCGGATCGGCGACGACGACCTGCGGTTCCGCCTGGCCGACGGCGGCGCCGACCTGGTGATCACCGACCGCGCCCATCTGGCGCGGGCCCGACGGGTGGCCGGTGTCCGGGTGGTGACCGTGGACGACCTGCTCGCTCCCACGCGTACGCCGCCCCGGGACGACCTCGAACCGGACGCGCCCGCCTGGCTGCACTACACCTCGGGGACCAGCGGGGACCCGAAGGGCGTGCTGTCGACGCAGGCGGCCTGGCTCCGGTCGGCCGACCACGCCTACCGGCAACTGCTGGGCATGTCCGCCGAGGACCGCCTGCTGTGGCCGCTGCCGCTGTTCCACGCCTTCGGGCACTCGATGTGCGTGGTGGGCGTGTTGGCCCTGGGCGCGAGCGCCCACGTGATGGACCGCTTCACGCCGGAGGCGGCGGCCGACCTACTGCGCCGGACGCCGTTCACGGCACTGGGCGGCGTGCCGACGGTCTTCACCCAGCTCCTGGACGCCGGGGCCCCACTGCCGCCCCGCTGCCTGTCGGCCGGCGCTCCGCTGCCGCAGGAGTTGCGGGATCGGTTCCGCCGGGTGTCCGGCCGTGAGCTGCACGACGGCTACGGCAGCACGGAGGTCTCCGGGAAGGTCGCCGTCGACGGCGTGGTGCTGCCCGGGATCGAGACCCGGTTCGTCGACGGTGAGCTCCAGCTGCGGATGCCCGGCGCTGTCGGCTGGCAGGCCACCGGGGACCTCGGCCGGGAGGAGAACGGCCGGCTGGTGGTCACCGGGCGGGTGAGCGAGGTCATCATCCGGGGAGGGGAGAACATCCACCCCGCCGAGATCGAGCAGGTGCTGGCCCGCTGCCCGGGCGTCCGGGACGCGGCCGTGGCGGGGGAACCCGACGCGGTGCTCGGTGAGGTGCCGGTCGGCTACGTCGTCGGCGAGGCGGATCCGGCGGCGGTCCTGGCCTTCTGCCGTCGGCGGCTGCCGCCGCATCGGGTACCGGAGACGATCCGCCCGGTCAGCCGGATCCCGCAGACCTCCTCGGGCAAGCCGGTCCGGCGACGGCTGCGGTTCCAGTACGTGCTGGACCTGGTCCGGTGGGAGACCGAGGGGATCACCGGTCGGGCGCCGGAGCCGGACCAGCCGTTCGCCGAGGCCGGTCTGGACTCGCTGGGCACCGTGCGACTGCGGGACCGGCTGGGCACCGAACTCGGGGTCGCGCTGCGCCCGTCCCTGGTGTTCGACCACCCCACGCCCCGCGCGATGGCGGACCATCTGACCGGCGGGGCCGGGGGGGGGGGGGGGGGGGGGGGGGGGGGGGGGAGGAAGGGAGGGGGGGGGGGGGGGGGGGGGGGGGGGTGGGTGGGGGGGGGTGGGGGGGGAGGG
>NZ_JBVHXY010000014.1:57739-128554 GCF_055569215.1 Kitasatospora sp. NPDC029312
ACAGACTTGGGGGTCGCGTGGCTCCCGTCCCTGTTTTTCGACAACCCCACGCCCCGCGCGGGGGGGGACCCTCGGACCGGCGGGGCCGGGGGCGGCCCTTCCCCCCCCCCCAGGGCCACCGAGCCGGTCGCGATCGTCGGCATGGCCTGTCGCTACCCCGGGGGGATCGCCGGCCCCGAGGACCTGTGGCGGGTGGTCGCCGCCGGCCAGGACACCATCACCGACTTCCCCACGGACCGGGGCTGGCCCCTCGACGAGCTGTTCCACCCCGACCCCGACCACGTCGGCACCAGCTACGTGACGCGCGGGGGCTTCCTCGCCGACGCGGCCGACTTCGACGCGGCGTTCTTCCGCATGTCACCGCGGGAGGCGCTGGCCACCGACCCCCAGCACCGGCTGCTGCTGGAGACGGCCTGGGAGGCGGTCGAACGGGCGGGCATCGCCCCCGAGTCGCTGCGCGGCAGCAACACCGGTGTGTTCGTGGGCCTGATGTACAGCGACTACGCCGGCCGGTTCCGCGGCACCAACCACGAGCTCCTGCCCCAGATCGCCCTGGGTTCGGCCGGCAGCATGGCGTCCGGGCGGATCGCCTACGGCCTGGGCCTGCACGGGCCGGCCCTCACCCTGGACACCGCCTGCTCCTCCTCGCTGGTGACCATGCACCTCGCGGCGGAGTCGCTGCGCAGCGGGCAGTGCGACCTGGCCCTGGCCGGGGGCGCCACGGTCATGGCGAGCCCGGACAGCTTCGTCGCGTTCAGCCGGCAGCGCGGTCTCGCCCCCGACGGACGGGTGAAGCCGTTCTCCGCGGCCGCCGACGGCACCGTGTGGTCGGAGGGGGTGGGACTGCTGCTCCTGGAGCGGGTCGAGGACGCGGTGCGCAACGGCCACCCGATCCTGGCCCTGCTGCGCGGCTCGGCGGTCAACCAGGACGGGGCCTCCAACGGCCTCACGGCGCCCAGCGGCCCCGCCCAGGCCGCGGTGATCCAGCAGGCGCTGGCCGACGCCGGACTGACCGGCGCCGACGTGGACGTGGTCGAGGCCCACGGCACCGGCACCGCCCTGGGCGACCCGGTCGAGGCGGCCGCGTTGCTCGCCACCTACGGCCAGGACCGGCCGGATCCGGTGCTGGTCGGCACCGTCAAGTCCAACCTCGGGCACACCCAGGCGGCCGCCGGGGTCGCCGGGGTGATCAAGACCGTGATGGCGATGCGCCACCACACGGTGCCCGCCACCCTGCACATCGAGGAGCCCTCCCGCGAGGTCGACTGGACGGCCGGCCGGGTCCACCTGGTCACCGAGCCGACGCCCTGGCCGGCGCGGGAGGGTCCGCGCCGGGGCGCGGTGTCGGCGTTCGGGATCTCCGGGACCAACGCGCACGTGATCGTCGAGGAGTACGAGCAGCTGCGGACGGTGTACCTCTTCCCCGGGCAGGGGCCGCAGCGGCCCGGGATGGGGCGGGAGTCGGCCGCCCGGCACCCGGTGTTCGCCGCGGCCTTCGAGGAGGTCTTGGCCCACCTGGACCCGGTGGTGCGGGAGGCGCTCGACACCGAGCTGGTGCACCGCACCGACGTCGCCCAGGCGGCCCTGTTCGCCTATGAGGTCGCCATGTTCCGCCTGTTGGAGTCCTGGGGGTACAGGCCGGACGCGCTGATCGGGCACTCCGTCGGGCAGATCGCGGCCGCCCACGTCGCGGGCGTGCTGTCGCTGCCCGACGCGGCGCGGCTCGTCACCGCCCGCGGACGGCTCATGCGGCGGCTGCCGCCGGGCGGGGCCATGGTCGCCCTCCGGGCCGCCGAGGGCGAGGTCCGGCTCACCCCGCGCACCGCGATCGCGGCCGTCTCCGGCCCGGACTCCGTCGTCGTGTCCGGGCCGGAGGAGGACGTGCTCGCCATCGCCGCCGGTTTCGAGCACGCCACCCGGCTCGCCGTCAGCCACGCCTTCCACTCCCCGCTGATGGACCCCGTGCTGGAGGAGTTCGCCGAGGTGGCGCAGAGCCTGACGTACCGTCCGCCGGCGATCCCGGTCATCGGCGCCCGCCCGGACGATCCGGGCCACTGGGTGCGGCACCTGCGCGAGACGGTCCGCTTCGCCGACCACGTGGCCGCGGTCGCCGGCGCCACCCTGGTCGAACTCGGCCCGGGCGACACCCTGGGCGCCCTCGTCGAAGGCGTCGTCCCCACCACCGACCCCGAGCGGGCGGCGGCCCGGCTGCGGGGCACCCGCGGCTTCCGCCGTCGGCGCTACTGGCTCGACCGGGGCGCCGAGCATCCGCTGATCGAGTCGACCGTCGTCGTGCCCGGCTCGGGCGAGGTGGTGTGCGTCGCCGACCTCAGCCCCGCCTGGCTGCTCGACCACGTCGTCGACGGAACCGCGCTGGTGCCCGCCACGGCGGTCCTGGAACTGGTGCTGTACGCCGGGGAGCGGGCCGGATGCGGCGGCGTCGAGGAACTGGTCCTGCACACCGCGATGCCCCTGCCCCGCACCCGGCGGGCCGAGGTCGTCGTCCGCCCCGCGGAGCCCGACGGCGCACGGCCGTTCGAGGTCCACGCGAACGGGGTCCGCTGCGCGAGCGGCCGGCTCGGCTCCGGGCCGGCCCCGCGGGTGGAGGTCGGCGAGTGGCCCCCGCCGGGCGCCGAGGAACTCGATGTCGACCACGCCGACTACGGTCCGGCGTTTCGCGGGCTGAGCCGGATGTGGCGCCGCGGCGACGAGCTCTTCGGCGAGGTGCGCGGGGAGTTCCCCGACGCCGGACGGTTCGCCCTGCACCCGGCCCTGTTCGACGCGGCCCTGCACCCGGCCCGGCTGCTCACCGGTGGGGTGCCGTTCGTCCTGCGCGGCGTGCACGTGCTGGCCCGGGGCGCGACGGCCCTGCGCGTGCGCATCCGGGCGGGGCGGATCGACGTGACCGACCGGACGGGCCGACCGGTGGCCTGCGTCGAGTCGCTCACGGCGCGGACGATTGGAACCGGCCGGGGCTCCCTGTTCCGCCCGCAGTGGCAGCGGGTTCCGGGCCCCCCGCAAGGCAAGCTGCTGGAGGTGCCGGCCGGGGACGCGCCCGCCGCCCTGGCCCTCGCGCTGCGGGAGTTGCAGGCCGGTCACGAGCACCTGACCGTCCTGGTGCGGCCCGGCGACCTCGCCGGAGCGGCGGTGGCCGGCCTGGTCCGGGTCGCGCAGACGGAGCACCCCGGCCGGTTCACCCTGGCCGAACTCGGCGACGGGGGGCCGCAGACCGTCGCCGAGCGCGCGGAGCTGGTCCCCGTGGCCGGCGGCGGCGCCTTCGCCTGGCGCGGGACCGTCCTGGTCACCGGCGGCGGCGCGCTGGGCCGGGCGGTCGCCGACCATCTGCGGGACAAGGGGGTGCGCGTCGTCGTCGCCGGCCGCAGCGGTGAGACCCGTCTGGACGTCACCGACCGGGCGGCGCTGGCCGCACTGGTCGACTCGATCGAGGACCTGCGGGCCGTCGTGCACACCGCCGGGGTCCTCGACGACGGGGTCCTGGCCTCGATGACTCCGGAACGCCTGGCGACCGTGTGGCGCCCCAAGGCCGAAGCCGCCTGGCACCTCCACGAGCTGACCGCGCACCGGGACCTCGACGCCTTCGTACTGTTCTCCTCGGCGTCCGGCGTGCTCGGCCACGCCGGGCAGGCCAACTACGCGGCGGCCAACAGCTACCTGGACGAACTCGCCCGCCACCGGCGGCGGGCGGGGCTCCCCGCGCTGTCCCTGGCCTGGGGCCCGTGGACGGTCGGGATGATGGCCGACCGGACCGCCGGTGGCGGCCTGCTGCCGCTCACCCCGGCGGAGGGCGTGGCGCTCCTGGAGTCGGCGCTGGGCACCGACGAGCCGGTCCTGGTGCCGATCGCCTTCGACCGCGCCCCCCGGCCGCAGCCACGGCGCGCACCGGAACCGGCCGGGCCGACGAACCTGCTGGAACTGGTGTGCACCGAGATCGCCGCCGTACTGAGCTACCCGGAGGTGGCTCCGGACACCCCGATCCCCGACCTCGGCTTCGACTCGCTGACCTCGATCGAACTGCGCAACAGGCTGGAGGCGCGGACCGGCCTGCGCCTGCCCGCCACGGTGGTGTTCGACTCCCCCACGCCGAGAGCGATCGCCGAGCAGCTGCGCCCGCCGCCGGCCCCGGGAACGCTCGCCTTCCTCTACCACCAGCTGTGCGGGCTGGGCCGCCACCAGGAGGCCATGCACCTGCTCGTCTCCGCTTCGTGGGCGCTGCCGTCGGCGGCGACGCTCCCGTCGGCGGCCCCGACGAGGCTCAGCGACGGCGAGGGCCCGGCGATCGTCTGCTTCCCCGCCTTCGCCTCACCTCCCGGGGAGTACGGCCCGCTGGCCCGGCACCTGCCGAGCCTGTGGCTGCTCCCGCACCCGGGGTGCGAGGGCGGCCCGGTACCGGAGGACGTGGAGGCGCTGGTGCGGACGCACGCCGCCTCGATCAGGCGGCTCGGCCGGCCGGTGGTACTGCTGGGCCGCTCCACCGGCGGCCTGGTCGCCCAGGCCGTCGCCGAGCGCGTCGGCGCCCAGGCCGTGGTGCTGCTGGACACCCACCCCGTCAGGGACGAGGAACGGCTCACCGCTCTGGCGGCCCGTACCGCCGTCAGGCTCGACGAGCCCGCGCTCGCGGCGATGGGCGCGTACATGCGCATCTTCCTGGGCCGGCCCGAGGAGACGGCCGTTCCCACCCTGCACCTGCGCCCCGGCGACATCCCGGGAGACCACTACTCGATGCTCGACGAGCACGTGGCGACGACGGCGGAGGCGATCCGGACGTGGCTCGCCCGGACGGTGAACCGGGTGAACTGACCGCGGCTTCGGGCCTCGGCTCCCGCCGCTGACGGCCGGCCCGCCGGCCGTCAGCGGCGGGTCCCCGATCCGCAGGCCGCCCGTGGTCACCCGGCGGATGTGGTCGCTCGCCAGCAGGTCGTGCGGCCGGCCGAGCTCGATCGCATGCTGCACCCGGCGATGCGCGGCTTCCACGCCGACCGGGAGCAGGTGCTGCGGGGCGGGATCGCCCACCTGCGCGCGGCATGGGCCGCGCACCCGTAAGACCGGGCACTGTCCGGCCTCATCGCCGAATTCGCCACGCAGGACGAGGACAACATCGCGTTGCAACCCCGCGGTGCAGTCGGCAGCCAGTGCTGCCGGGCACCACAAGCCGGAGACCGGCCTGCCGGCCGGTCACCGCTCACCACCCCGAACAGGCCCAACGGCCAGTAGCCTGGGCGGACGGGGCCGCCTCCGGACGACCCGACATCGGCTTCGTCAGGTCGTGTCAGCCGCGACAGCTTTAGCGGCTTGGGACCTGGCGATCGCGATGTAGGCCACGGTGGCGACGACTGCTACAGGCAGAGCGGCCATGCCGATCCACGGCTTGTGGAGCAGGATCGCCGCGTAGCCGGCGACCCCGATCGTGGTACTGCACAGATGCCGAGCGGCATCGAGCCACTGCCGTTTGAAGGCCTGGTACGAGGCCAGACCCAGACCAACGACCAAAAAGCCGATCATTAACCCTATGAGCATCGCTGGAGGATAGGACCCAGGCGACGGCACGGGGAACGAAGCCGCCCAGAACAACTCGGCAGGACGACAGCACGGGCCCCAGTCCTCCTGTCCTCCTGGACGACACGGCGAGGCCCACCATCCTTTCGGCATACCACCACTTGGCTCCCTCACACCATCGGGTGACTTATCTGATCAAGCCGGGCGTGGTGCAGTCCGGTGCGCTGCACTCCTTCTGACCTGATCTTTCAGTGATGACTCGGAGGAGCCATGTCCCCTCGTTCACGCAGCGCGTTCGCAGCCTGTACCGCCCTGCTAGCCCTCGCCGCATGTCCTGCCGCCATGGGCACGGCTACGGCTGCGCCGGCGGTGTCGTCCTCCATCGCGCAACGCGCCGCCGCCCCGCTCCCGCCCCTCGGCGCGGAGGTCCCCTCCTCGATGCTCGCGGTCAACACCCCGTTCCAGATCGGGACGCACCTTGTGAGCATCGACTTCAGGGGCGGCATCAGGCAGCGCGTCGAGCCCAACCCTTCCGACCCGACCAACAGCGTCCGGCTGCGGACCGTCGGCTTCCGCGTCACGGCGGAGCTCCCCGACGGGGGAACAGTGACCTTCGAACAGAAGGATGCGGACACCGATCCTCAAAGCACCCTGCGGGTGACGCAGCAGTTCCCACCGCGGCTGGAGGAACGCGACGTGATCCCGTTCACCGCCACGATCGACCAGCCTGGCGAGCAGCCGCTCGTGCTGGAGAGCAGGGAGCCGATGATCCTGCGCGCCACGCTCACGCAGTACCCGTCCCGCGGAGACCTGTACCAGCTGGAGAAGCCCGTCGACCTTGTCGACCCGGCGCACCCGGACAAGGTGGTGGCTGTCCTGCACAAGTTCCCCGCCAAGCGTGGCGGCCTGTAGGCCACACGGCGACGCGGGAGGGGCCCGGCACGCTGCTGAGCGGACGCCGTTGGTTAATTCGAGCCCAGCATGACGTCGGCCTTCAAGACCCGGTTGTGGTCTTGAAGGCCGGCGTTGTCGTATGGGGTGGGTGCGGATGTCGATGCAGCCGATGGGGCGCCGCGGTCAACCTCGCCCGCATCGACGCCCACCTCACCGGCACACCCCGGGCCCGCACCAGCCACTTCGCAGCACTTCGCCCCGCCGACCAACCGATCGATGGGGCGAAGCAACCGGGCCCGAATCAACCAACAGCGTCCGCTGCTGAGCGTGCCGGGCCGCCTCCCGTATCAGCAGAGACCGACCTTGGTCAGCAGGTACTGGTCGATGAGCTCCTGCTCGAAGTCCTCATGCTCCTGCGCCGTCCGCAGCTGTCGCGGGGCTCTCGCAGACTGGGATACATGCGAGCCCGCATGAGGAACCCATCGCACCTGCTACACCACCGCGACCGTCCGACGGCCGAGGAGCAGCAGGCCATGATCGAGGAAGCTCCGGAAGCCTTCGCTTACTTTCTCGGGCTCGGGCCCGGCACGCCCGTGGACGACGGCGGGTAGGGCACGGCGCGCCCTTCCAGCGGTCAACTCGCGGTCCCGGTCAGCCAGTTGGTCTGACGAACGGGCTTCAGGAAGCGGATTCCAGAGCGGCTTCCGGTGATGTGGTAGCCGAGGTCACCGGGCCCCGCCCGGCGCCGGGCAGCTCGCCCCGCTGCACGCGCCCCGGCTCCGCTGGCCGGGTGGTCTTGTGCCCTACCGGGCCTCCGACCCCGGAGCACTGGGCAAGGCTTCACCACGGGCGCCGCACGACCTCCTCCTCGGGAGCGGTCATCGCAGGCCTCCGACCTGCCGTCTCGTCCGGCTCTCTTCCGGCTGCTCATCCTCGGCCTCCGGCCGACCGGGGCCCTCGTCTTCCCCTGACTATCGCCCTCCCACCGGAGGTTCCGGCCGCAGAGCCGGCCCTTGACGTTTCGTCATGAGCGGGAAGTGAGTGCCTTCCATGGGGAAAGACGATGTGAAGAAATACCGGACCGGCCGACAGGCGGAAGCCGAAGCGGTCCTCCGTTCGGCCGGCGCCGGAATCCCGCGCTTCGCCCGGTACGACCACATGATCCGGTGGCTGCGACAGAGGTACGAGCAGTGGCGGGAGCCGGCGCAGGGCAAGGAGGACGAGGAACTCTGCAGGGTTGTGTTCGAGGTCTCGGGCAGCCACCGAACCGTCGAGATCTACTGGTCCACCCGGAGTCTCTACGGCACCGGTTACACGGTCGATGACAGCGATCCCTACGTGCCCTTCGTCGACAAGGACGGCTCCGGAAAAGCGACATCGGAGCCACGCCACCCGAAGGGCACGAAGGTACCGGACAAGGCCAAACACCAGAACCGCTGGTTCCGCAACCAGTACCAGACGGGCATCGCCGACGCGAAGCTCGGCCCCAGCCGCGTGGACGAATGGCTCGGCGACCTGGTGCGCTACCGGGACGCGGTGCTCAAGGAGACCGCCAACATCAAGGACACCGCCGCGGCGGAGCTGTCGGCCCACCTCCTGATGAGGATGACCTCCGAGATGGCCCGCTTCGGAGGGTTCCAGGAACTCCAGAGGAGCTCCTGGGGAGAGGGGATCGATCAGACGAAGGCCATCGGACCGAGATTCGACGGGCACTTGTTCAAGGTGACGCCCCCGGATTTCGACACGGTCGTCAGGAAGTGGAACGACATCAGCTCGGTACACCAGGGAGGATCGGCCGACTACCAAGGCAAACCGTTCCCGCGTTCTGCCGCGCTGAAGATCATTGGCGATGGCTGCCTCTACAAGAAGCGGTCAGGCGGGAAGAGTGGTATCGATGTCCACGGCGGTGCAGGTCAGCGGGCGGCGGGTGTGCCGGCCCAGGAGTCGGTGGACCTCAAGCGGCTCCAGGAACACATCAACAAGACGCTCGGGTCGCCCCCGACCCTGAAGGCGTCGGACACCCAGCTGCCGACGCGGCTGCGCGATCTGCTGGCCACGTTCGAGCAGCAGCAGGCACAGGGCCGAGCGGGGTCCGGCGAGGCACGGATCGAGGGCACCGCGCTGACCCTGCGGCTGGCGCTGCAGTCCCAGGCGTGGCCGTCTGTGGTGCCCTCCGAGTTGGCGCACCGTCCGACCGTTTCCGAGGTCACCTTTACCGTGACCGCGGCGGGCGAAGCCTCGCTCCGTTTCACCGTCGGTTCGTTCGCGGGCGTCGCGGTCACCGTGTCCGCGGCGGCACTGGGCCCCCTCCTGTGGGAAGTGACGGTACGTTCGGCGAAGAACGCCTTCGCACTCGCGGACCTGGCGAGCAGACTCCCCGGGGGCACATCGCTGGACCAGACTGCTCGGGACGAGCTCGTCAAGGTGTACAAGGCCACCGGCATCAGTGGCTTCACCTACGGCCTGATGAAGGGTTCCGGCGACCGGAGGACGTTCTCCGTGGTCTGGGCGGACATCATGCTCCAGCTGACGCTCGCCCTGCCGAAGAGTTCGCACACCCTGGCCTTCCAAGGGGCGGTACGGGTCGGGGACCTGGAAGTGAACGGTTCCCTCCTCACCACGCTCACCCTCAGCCAGCTCCTGGAGGGCCTGGGCGCCCCGCGGGACGGAATTCCAGACGGGCTGACCGTCACCGGCCTGGAGTTCACCGCCGGCCTGGGCGGCACCCAGAGCCTGTCGATGCGGCTCGGCGGCACCTGGAGCCTGAGCGGCGGGCCCACCGTCGAGGCCTTGGAACTGCTCGTGATCCGGGAGGGGAGCCGGGTCTGCGCACGGTTCGGTGGCACCGTGGCCATCGGCCGCAAGAAGCCGCTCACCATGAAGGTGAGTGCCTGGCGCACCAGTGGCCAGGAGGGTGGTTGGGCGTTCTCCGGCACGGTCACCGGAACGGACGAGGAGCTGCTGGCGGCCGCCGCCGAGACGCTCGGGGTCGAGGTGAAGGACTTCCCGGAGCCACTGCGGTCGTTGAAGGCGACGCTCCTGTCGTTCACCCACGGCGGGAACGAGACGGCCGTCCGCTGCCGCGGGTCGCTGGCCCTGGCACCGGGCATGACGACGCACGCCGCTCTCTCCGCGGTCAAGCGGGGCTCGACGGTCACCTACGGCGGCACGCTCCAGGTGGGGGACTTCTCACTCGAGGTGCGTCACCGCCGCGAGGGCACGACCTCGGTGCTGGTGGGAACGTACCGGATGGCCGGCCGGGGCGGCAGGCTCTCGCTCCGTGACCTGGTGGGCGCCCTCGCTCCGGAGGCGGCCGCCCGGATCCCCGCCGACCTGGCCATCGAGCCCGCGGGACTGAAGGTGGTCCGGGTGGTCGCCGACTCGACGCGCACCACCTGCCTGGGTGTGGACCTGACCGGGCGCCTCGGCCTGTCCGCCCTCCCGCTCGTCGGTGATCTCCTGCCTGCGGGCGACGCGTTGGGACTGGAGGACGTACAGATCCTCTATAGCTCCGGCACGATCACGGCGCACGCGGCCCAAGTCGTCAACAGGGCCCTGGCGGAGGCCGCCGCGCCGGCGCTGCCCCGCACAGGGGTCGCGAAGGGGCTGGCGGCCAGTGCGACCTTGAGGGTGGAGGGCAGAGCCACCCCGCTGACGGCCGGCATCCCACCCGCGTCGACCCCGGCCCTTCCGCCGGCCCCGGCCCTTCCGCCGCGGCCCGGCCCGGCCCCCCACGAGGCGGCCGGCGAGGTGTTGGAGGGCCGCATCGTCTCCCCCACCGACGGGGGCGGCGCCACCCCGGCGGCGGCGTGGGTGACGGTGAACCGCAAGCTGGGCGTGGTCCAGCTGAACCGCGTCGGGCTGCTGTACCAGGAGGGCGCACTGCTGTTCGCGCTGGACGCCGCACTGTCGATGGGCCCGCTGGAGTTCTCGCTGGACGGGCTGGCGGTGGGCTCGCGACTGGACCGGTTCCGGCCCGCCTTCGACCTGGCCGGGCTCGGGCTGTCCTACCAGGCGCCGCCCGTGAAGATCAGCGGCGCGCTGCTGCGGCTGCCGCAGGGCGCGCTCCGCGAGGACGTGGCGTTCCAGTTCGACGGAACGGCCACGTTGAGCGCCCCGTCGTTCGCGCTGGCCGCAGTGGGCTCGTACGCGCAGCTGACCTCGGGTGAGCCCTCGCTGTTCGTCTTCGCCCAGCTGAGCCGCCCGCTCGGCGGGCCGCCCTTCGCCTACCTGACCGGGCTGATGGCGGGCTTCGGCTTCAACCGGACGCTGACGTTGCCCACGGTCGAGGAGGTGACCGGCTTTCCGCTGCTCGCGCTGGGCCGGGGCAAGCAGCACAAGCCGTCCGACGTCCTCGACGTACTCGCGGGCCGCAAGCCGGTCGTCGAGGGCGGCCGGGCCCGGCCCTGGATCGCACCGCGACAAGGCAGCTACTGGCTGGCGGTCGGTGTGGAGTTCACCTCGTTCAAGATCGTGGACTCCCGGCTGCTGGTGGCGGCCGAGTTCGGCAACGAGGTGGTGCTGTCGCTGCTCGGCGTCTCCACCCTCCAGCTCCCCCTCAAGGCCGAGGGTCTGCCCGCGACACGCCCCTACGTGTTCGCCGAGCTCGGCATCGAGGGGGTGTGCCGGCCGACGGAGGGAGTGTTCACCCTGGCGGCGCAGCTGTCCCCGACCTCCTACCTGCTCACCCCGGAGTGTCATCTGACCGGCGGTTTCGCGTGCGGCGCATGGTTCGGCACGAGCCCGCACGCCGGGGACTTCGTGGTGTCCCTCGGGGGCTACCACCCGGCGTTCAGGGTGCCGGCCCACTATCCGGCGGTACCCCGGCTGGGGATCGACTGGGCGGTCAGCGACACGGTGTCGGTGACCGCGGAGGCGTACCTGGCGGTCACACCGTCGTGCGCGATGGCCGGGATGTGCCTGGACGTCTCCTTCCACTCTGGGGACGTGCGGGCCTGGTTCAGAGCCCGGGCGGACGTGCTGATGTCCTGGCAGCCGTTCGCGTTCGCCGCGAAGGTCACGGTGAGCGTCGGCGCCTCCTACCGGATGGACCTGGGGATCACGCACAAGACGATCAGAGTCTCCGCCGACGCCGACCTGCGATTGTGGGGACCGCCGACGGGCGGGACGGTCACCGCGCACTTCGGCCCGCTCTCCAAGACCATCTCCTTCGGCGCCGGCCCCACGGCCCTGCCCGTCACGGCGTTGAAGTGGGCCGAGGTCGCCGGCATGCTGCCGGAGAAGTCGGCGGTGGTGACGATCACGGCGCTCAGCGGCCTGGAGCACAGGGACGACGCCACCGGGACGTGGTACGTACGGGCCAGGGACCTCCGGCTGATCACCCAGTCGGCGATCCCCGCCAGCCACCTGCGCGTCGGCACGACGTCCGTGGACACCAAGGACCAGGACGACCCCCTCAAGCGGACGTTCACCCAGGGCCCGGTCGACGTCCGGCCGATGGACCGCACCGGACTGGTCGGCGTGCACCGCGTCACCGTCCACCACGGCGACCGCCCGGCCGACGACGGCTGGACCGTCCGCCCGCAGCACCAGGACCTCCCCGCAGCGCTGTGGGGCAAGCCCCCGAAGCCTTTCACCCACACCCCGGCCGGGCCCGGTGCGGAGCGCGTGCCCCGCCGGTACACGGGCTACGAGCTGCGCGCACCGCGGCCCAAACTGGCGGCATCGCGCGGGGAGTTCAAGATCAGCTCGTACGCGGACGCACCGCTGCCGGACAGCGCGCTGCTGCCGCTGCCCACCACCGCCAGCAGCGCCTTCCTCCCCACCGGCTCCCAGGATGCGGTGAAGACGATCAGCAGCACCATCACGAGCACCAAGGTGAGCGCCGACCGCACGGAGCTGCGGAACGCCGCGCAGAGCGTGGTGCAGCACGTCCTGCCCGACGACAGCATGCGGAACATGGCCGCCGAGGCCGGACAACGGTTCCACGACCAGCCCCTGATCCAGAAGGCGAGCACCCTGTGACAACCGACGCCCTCCGGCATGCCGCGAGCGACGGCATCGCGCCGGGAGACATCGAACTGCACCCGCACTACACACCCGCGCTGCTGTCCGGCACCTGGCGCGTGACGGCCTCCCACATCCTGGAGGAGAACGGCGCGGCCGTCTCCGACAGGTACACCAACGTCCAGGAAATCGAGGTACGGGGCGCCCAGTTCTCCCTGGACGCCGGAAGCGTGCTCGCCACCTCACCCCCGGCCAACAGCCGCGGCCACTACGGCCACGTCCTGCCGCACGCCGTGCTCGCCGACCCCATGCTGCCCTGGGAACGCGCAATGGCGCCCGGCGACTCGAGCCGCGACCACCCGTGGCTGGCGCTGCTGGTCTTCACCGACGACGAGCTGCTCGGCGGCGAGCAGTCCCCCACGCGGACACTCTCCAGCACCGTCGGCGCCTTCCTCTCGCAGGCGGGCTCCCCGGTGCTCAGACCCACCGGCCTGAAGAAGGCCAAGGGGGTGCGGGACACCGACCCGTGCGGCTACATCCAAGTGCCACCGCGCACTTCGCCCGCCTGCTGCCGCGCGCCGCCGAGGTGGCCCTCCTCACCCACTGCCGCGCGGCCAACACCGGCGACCGCCCGGTCCTCGGTCTGCGGGAGGACGGCCTGTTCTCCGTGGTCACGGCCAACCGCTTCCCCACCACACCCCGCACCACAGACGGCGCGGCGGCGGTGAAGAACATCGCGCACCTGGTGTCCCTGGAGGGCTACAAGCCACACCTCGTCGACAAGCCCGACCTGGGCGCGTACACCGCGGTGGCCCTGCTCTCGCTGCACTCCTGGACGTTCTGGTCCGGCCGGGACGACCGGGAGGCGTTCCGCGCCCTCGCCGAAGGGCTCACCCGCCAACCGGACGGGACGAAGAACACCCGCGAACGGATGCTGCTGCGCCTGCCCCTGCCCGCGACCCGCGACGAGACCGCGCACCGGCAGGTACGCAAGCGGCTGGCCGACGGGTTCGTCCCGCTGCCCTACCACGCCCGCTCCGGCGAGAGCACCTTCGCGTGGTACCGCGGCCCGCTCACACCGGTGGCCCCGGCCACCGTCGACCGGGCGAGGACGGCACGGACCGCGGACGCGCTGGCCGCCTACGAGCCCGCCTGGGGCACCTTCGACCTGTCCCTGGCCGCGGCCTTCGAGGCCGGCCGCGTGCTGGCACTCGCGGACACCGCCTTCGCCCAGCGCCTCCTAGACCTCAAACGCCGTGCCCGCGCGATCGCCGACGAGCTCTACCACCGGGAGGTCAGCGTCCACTTCCCCACCACGGACAGCGTCCGGCCGACGAGCACCCAGGCGGCCTTCTTCACCCTCCTGGAGAAGCGCAAGCTGCTGGCCACGGTCGGTGGCCGGCCCGCCAGGCCGACACAGAGCTGGTCGCCGCCGACACCCCAGCCGTCGTCCCTGTCCCTCGCGGACTTCCTGGCCAAGGACGCGACAAAGCGGGCGATCAAGGAGGCACTGGGCGATGCGCTCACCCCACTGGCGCGGTGGATCGCCCGGCTGCTCCTCCTGCACCCAGTGCCGTTCGGCTACCTGGTGCCGAACCCCGCCATGCTCCCCTTCGCCTCGCTGCGGTTCTTCCAGTACGACGCCAACTGGGCCCACGCGCTCGTCAGCGGAGCGCTCAGCCTGGGCACCCAGTCCAGCCGCGACACCCTCCAGGCCGAGACGATCAACGACGTCATCCGCGACGCCGCGCTGACGGCCGTCGCCGCTCAGCGGAGCGAGGAACGCGGGGTCGCCGAGCAAACCCCGCCACTCAAGAACCTCGCCGCGATCAGCGGGCTGCTGCTGCGCTCCGACCTCGTCTCCGGCTGGCCCCACCTCGCCGTCCGCGCCTTCAAGGACGCCAGACGCGAGGCGACGCTGCCCGTCCTGCGGATGGCCCGCCTCTCGCCCACCGTTCTTCTCTGCCTCTTCCACGGCACGCCGCACAGCGTGCAGCTCGCCGAGCCGGCGGACGGCTTCCGCTTCGGCACCGACGACACCGGGTCGGTCGTGCTGCGCCGCCTCCTACCGAAGAACGAGGTCGGCAAGGCCACCAACGTGTGGGTGCGGATCACCGACCACCTGCGCCGACCCGCTGGCTCCTCCGGGGTCCTCGACGTCATGGCGCTGCGCAAGCACCTGGCGGGCGAGCTGACGCGCCTGCACGACAACACCACAGTCACCGTCGACGCGGCGGACCTGGCGTGCCAGTTGGTCCGCTCCCCCGAATCGCTCACCTTCGTCCGCCCGTGACCGCGACCGGCTCCGCCGCGCGAGCCGCCCCAGGAAGGGTCGTTGCATGAAACCGACACTCGTCGTCCCGCTCTCCCTCGACGCCCTCGTCGTCAACGCCCAGGTGAGCAAGCGGGACGCCTTCCGCGCCTGGCAGCCCACGTACCAGGCGCTCGAGTGGTACGGCAGCCCGGAACCCCAGGCCGGCCAGGCCGGAAGCGAGGACGAGGTGCATCGGGGCACGGGGGTCCACCTGCACTGGACGCTCCCCGCCGGCCTGCGCCACGGCATCCAGGACCCCGCCACCGGCACCGTGGACTTCCCTCTGGTGCCCAACCGCTGGCTCCTCACCCGATTCAGCGGCGGCGCGACCCGCCAGGCCCGGGCCTGGGTCATCGAGAGCGACTGCCCGTACGTCGACAAGGCGGGCAACCACTCGCCCGACCGGTCCAGTCCCTTCCTGGTGCCCGACGCCGTCGTCGTCGACTGGGGCCGCTGCCAGGACCCGTACCGCAGGAACGTGGATCCCGGCGGGGTCACGGACCGCGACGGAAACGACGTGAAGGATACGAACCTCGTCTCCCTGGGCCTCGCCTTCCCCCTGGAGTCATGGCAGGAACGCGCCCCGGCACTGCCGCAGTTCCTCACCGCCGTCGGCCCCGCCAACCCCCACTTCGCCACCTACGTCCCGCACAACGGGAACGTCTTCTCGTACTACGACGACCTTTCCGACGTCACGTCCGCCGACACCCTCGGCTACAGCCTGATCGGCTGGTACGCCAACCCCGCCGCCGACGTCCTGGCGCCCGGGCACACTCCCGACAAGGACTACCCGCAGCTGCTGGCCCGCCTCGGCTGGAGCACCAGCTCGAGCACCCGCGCCGTCCGCAGCGTCTACGCGGGCAACGCCCTGTCCGTCCTGTGGGATCCGACCGGAAGCCCGCCGAGCCCCGATCCGCTGGCCGAGGTGAAGCGCGACGCGCACCTGGACGTGGCCCTCGGGAACACCACTGAGGACGCGTTCCACGCCCTGGCCGCGCGCGCCCTGCACTCGGCCAAGGAGCCACCGACCGCCACCGAACTCCAGCTGCTGCGCACCTTCCTCCACGATCTGCTGCCCACAGCCGACGAGCCGGGCGGCGACGCCCGGGTGGCCCGGCGCCTCCACCACGCCACCTTCACCGCCGTCGGCGGAGGAGACCGCTGGGTCGTCGACCCGCCCCCCGCGGCCGAGACGCCCGCGGAGGTCCTGACGCTGCTGCCCTGGCTCGCCGAGCTCAACGACGACCAGGAGGCGCTGGACGCCGCGCTCGCGGAACTGCACACCCACCAGTGGCTGGTCAACTCCCTGTGGCACAAGTACCACTTGCTGCCCAACCTCTTCCCCTACCCGGACGAGGACGGCCTTCCCGATGCGGCGGCCATGAAGAAGCAGCTGTACACCGAGACCGGCACCACCATGGTCAAGCACCTCGCCGACCTCTGCGAGAAGGTCCGGGGGCTGGCCGCCAAGGTGCCTCAGCCGCTGCCGGGCCACCCCGACCGCAACGACGCGCTGCGCGCCGGCATCGCGGCCTTCGCCAGGGCCAAGGGGCTGCCCACCGGGGCCACCCTCAAGGCCGTCCCGCGGCAGTCCTACTGGCTCCCCACCAACCCCGTCATCGCGCTGGCCGGCCTCCAGCCGCCCCCGGACACCACCGTCGACGACCAGCCCCTCCCCGTCCGCCTGGTCTCCGACGCGTCCACTCCCCTGATCCGGCAGCTCACCGTCAACACCACCACGATCAGCGTGAAGTGCACCGGTGAGGGCGGCATGCCCAGGACCACCCTCCACCCCGCCATGCCCGAACCCACCTGCGGCCTGTTGGAAGAGCACTTCCTCCTCGACCCGGGCAACGCCGCCGCCCTGGCCAAGGCTCACAGCACCGTCACCGAGAAGGCCGTCCGGGAGGCCATCACCTCCCGCAGCGCCTACCGGGGCACACTCCCCGCCCTCGGCCTGGCCCCGTGGTCCCAGCCGTGGCAGCCCTTCCTCCTGGAATGGAAGGCCGTCTACCAGCACATCCCGCACACGCCCGACGGCACGGGCGGTCCGTACTGGACGTTCGACGGCACCGACTACCACTACACCGGCGAACCGCGCCGCCAGGACCTCGTCACCGTGCCCGTGGACGGCATCACCCCCCTGGGCCCGCACGCCCGCTCCCTCTTCGGCGCCCGCCTCCGCGACGCGGTCACCCGCTACCACGCCGACGGGCAGCACCCGCTGGAGACCTGGCTGAAGGACATCAACCGCTGGGGCTACCTCACCCAGGAACTCACCGGCTTCAACGAACGCCTCACGGCCCGCGACACCCGGGCGTTCCGCCGCCCCGGCACGCACCACGACGCGCGCATCGCCGACCTCGTCGGCTACCCCGAGGGCAGCGCCGACGGCCCCGTCCCCACCCGCTACCGCGGCGCGGTCAGCACCACCGCGTACCTCGACGCCGGCAACTCGGCGCCCTTCGTCGCGATGCGCTCCGGCCAGATGTACTTCACCAGCCTCACCGTCTACGACAAGTTCGGCCGCGTCCTGTCCGTCATCACCCCTGAGGCAGGCGGTCTGCACGACGCCGACAAGTTCCCCCTGGTCATCGACACCCCCCTCGCCACCCCGGCCAGCCGCCGCCTCAACGACCGCGTCGCCGCGGTCGCGCAGTTCCCCCCGCGCGCCCTCCAGCCCGCCCGTCTCGACCTCACCCCCGCCTCACCCGCCGCACCCGTCGCCGGCTGGCTGCTGCCCAACCACCTCGACCACAGCCTGCTGCTGCACGCGGCCGACGGCTCACCCCTCGGCAGCGTCCGACGCACCGCCGCCGACCAGGCCGCCTGGCAGCCACCGCCGACCGGCCCGATCACCACCCTCGACCACGTGGCACGGCGCGCACCACTCCTGGCCGCCCTAGTCGGCTCCGAAGCCCTGCGCACGGCGGGCAGCTTCACCGCCTTCCTCGACGCCATCGACTCGACCCTGTGGACCAACGACCCGCTCGGCCACCGCGCCGACCAGAACCTCTCGGTGCTCCTCGGCCGCCCGCTCGCCCTCATCCCCGCCCACCTGCGCCTCACCCTCCAGGGCCCGCCGCTGTACGACGCCGGCTGGAAGACCACCATTCCGGAGACGGACCCAACCAAGCGACCGACGCCGCCGTTCGCCCGCTACCGCTTCCCAGTGCGCCTGGGCGACCGGGCCGCCCGCGACGACGGTCTGATCGGCTACTACACCCACACCGGCACCGACTGGAACCTCCAGCGCTTCCACAGCGTCAGCACGCCCCGAACGGCCGGCGGCTACGTCGTCCCCATCGGACCCCTCGGCCGGACCACCCAGCACGGCAACTATCCGAGCCTGGCGTTCGCCGACACCCACCCCACCCCTCTCCTCCTCCTGGTCGACCCCCGTGCCCCCGTCCACGCCACCGCCGGCCTCACTCCCACCACCGAACTGCGCGTACCGGCCGAGATCCTCGACACCGCCTTCCCGCAGTTCCAGGCCACCTTCACGTTCGGCCCGCTGCTCACCCAGCCAAGGGCCGTCGCTGCCACGAAGGCCCTTCCCGTCCCGCACCCCGACAGCAAGCACACCACCTGGACGTGGTCCGAACGCGCCACGCCGTCATGGGTGCACCACGCCCTCACCCAGGCACCACCCGACGCCGAATTCCCCGACGCGGTGCCCGCGCTCAGAGACGGCTTCCTGCACGTCACCGCCCCCCGCCCGAAGTCCTGACATCCGTCAATCCATGACACCCCGTCGCCCCCCATCGAGAGGTCACACGATGTCCACCCCCACCCCTTCCGACACCCCCGACAAGCGTCTGCTGCTGCGTTACCTCCCTGCGAGCAGCCCCTCCCCCCTCCAGGCGGGCGTCGGGCCCACCATCCCGACCTACAACCGCCTTTCCCTCAGCATCATGCTGCCCACCAAGAACGACACGGTGTACTGCGACCGGATCGACCTGTCCGTCGCCGGCAGCGGAGGCGACGGCCGCGCCCACTTCACCACCAAGCCCGACAGCTCCGTCAGCAACGACGACTGGAGCATCGCGCCGCCCACTTCGGAAATCTCCCAGGCGACCGGCCACACGTACTGGCGCTACGTCCTGACCCGCAAGAAGGGCGCCGACACCCCCTTCAGCAAGCCGGTGACCGTCCTGCTCCACGGCCCGCTGCACCACACCGAAGGGCGGCTCGAATACGGGATCCAGGAACACTCCGCCCCGGACCAGCAGGGAAACCGGGACCAGCGCCGGCGGACCATGCATCTCCCGGTCAGCTCGCCGACGCTCTACCTGGCCAACTTCATCGCCACCGACACCGCGCGCAAGCTCGTACCCAAGACCCGGTTCGGCCGGGACGAGAAGGTCCGCCTCACCTGGGAGAGCAACGGCACCTTCTTCCGCCTCCACAACAGCACCGGGGACATCCTGTGGGAGGGCGACCAGACGACCCACGAACTCACCGCTCCGCTCACCCGGGACACCACCCTCACCCTCCTGGCCTCCGCCGTGGACCCCGGCGGCTTCCACGCCCACACCGTCGTCGAGTACGCCACCCTGACCCTCACCGCCACCAACCCGGAGTATGAAGAGCTCACGGCCACCCAGCTCGTCACAACGGGAAAGATCCGCAGCTACTTGTACTCGAGCCAGATCGAGCTCGACAACGGCGGCATCGGAATCAACAACGGGCGGGACTCGAACGGCACCGCGAGGGACGCAAATCTCCGCGTCCAGAGCGTCAACACCGATCTGGTGCACTCTGGGCACGTCCACTTCGATTCCAAGATCCGCCTCTCCAAAGGCATTGTCGAGATCATCAAAGGAGACCCGCAGACGGCCTGGACGTACATCCGGGGCGAGCTCCACACCGGCACCCTCGGTTACGAGAACCAGCAACAGCTCAAGAAGGGCCCGGTCTGAGCCGCGGCTCACCCGGACCACCTGCGCCGGACAGACCTTAACCGGCACGCCGGCGGCCGAAACCCGCGTGGCTTCGTGGATGGCGCGGTGTTCCTGCCGTGGCCCTCTCCTCGCGAGGTTGTTCTCGCTGTACGGGTGGTGGGCCTACGGGTGCCGGTCACGCTCCTGCGGCCGGGGCCGGTGGGGAGGTCGCTGGGCCGTCGGGGCCAGGGCTGGGGCGCATCGCGCCTCCGTCACGTGGCCAGGGCCGGGCAGAGGAACCGGAGGATCTCCGCCTGGGCGGCATCGGCCTGGGGTTCCGCGCCGGGCAGGGTGAGGAACCAAGCCCGCGCCCTATCCCCATACGCCGCCTTGAACAACAACCGCCGCAAGGTCACCCCCTGCGGCGTCTGCGCTCCCACACGTCCTCGCCAAGACCGAGCAACCATCGACCGTCCCCGCCACCCTGTCCTGCTTGTCCGTGCCGAGCTTCGTTGCTGCCGAGTCTCAGGACCGATCCCGCTCACCCCGGCCCGCGTCAGCATGATCAGCCGGCACGGAGCCGCACGCCGCGCCCCATCCGGTGACCGTGGCTCCCGGGTGCCGCGTGATGTGACCGCCCCGGCGGCTTCATCGGGCTCTTGGCGGCGTCTTCTATACAGAAGAAGAATGAAGTGTACAGTTTGGCCATGAGTGACACCCTGCCGATCACGGAAGCCCGGGCCCGCCTCGGGTCGCTGGTCCGGCGTGCTTCCCACGCCCGCGAGCGCATCACCATCACCGACCACGGCCAGCCCGCCGCCGTCCTCATCAACCCCCAGGAGCTGGCCGACCTCGAGGACGCCCTTGCCCTGGCCCAGTACCGGGCCCGGCAGGCGGCCGGCGCGACCACGGCCGTGCCGCACGAGCAGGTCCGCGCCCAGCTCGGCCTGGGGCCCGCCGCTTGAGCTACACGATCATCTGGGACGAGCCGGCCATCAACGCTGCCGCCCGGTTCCTCAAGGACGACCCCGAAGGCCTGCGGCAGGTCATGGACACCGTGGACCTACTCGTCGACTCCCCCCGCCCGCCGGGCACCGCGGAGTACGGTTCGCCTGACCTGCGCCGGATGTACGTCGGCCTCTACCGCGTCATGTACGAGATCACCGAGGCCACCGTCACCATCGTCGTGATCCACCTCGGCCGAACCGGCTGACCACCCGCGCAGGCGCCGATGACGGCGCCCGGGCACACCTCGGGAGCCCGACGGCCCGGCCACGACCATGTGGAAGGTGCGGCGGCGGCCGGTGCGGCGCTTGCGCAGCATCTCCGAGATCGGCGGGCTGAACGGCTCGATCACCCGCCGGACGCGGCGGCGACGACTCCCCCACGCCCTGCGCTCGACACTCAGCACAACCGTGATGACGGTGTTCAGCCCGCTGACTGGTCTTCGCAGTCGCCGATATGACTACTCGTCGCCCGTCGGCGAAGCTACGCTGGCTGGGTCCGAGAGGCGGGGGTGGATGTCGGTTCGGGGCACGGATGAGGTCGGGGAGTCCTGGAGCGACGACGGGGAGGTCTCCTGCCCGAGGTGCTCGGTCAGGACAGCGGTCAGGCTCCGGAGATTCATCCACTTCCCCGGTGACGCGCGGGCCGTCCTGGACTTGGTGCTGGGCCGGTTGAACGTGCACACGTGCCCGGTCTGCGGAGCACGCACGCAGGTCGACGCCCCGGTCGTGGTGGTGCGGGACGACTGCTCGGAAGTGGCCACCAGCGGGGTTCCCGAACACCTGTCGTCGAGGCTGGCGGCACAGAGCCGCCCGCCGGGAGGCTCTGTGCCGCACGTGACCGGCTATGCCTCGGTGAGAGAGTTGGCGCAGGCCGTCAGAGCGTGGAGCGACGACTTCATAGCCCGCGCGCTGCGGCAGTACGTGGACGGCGAGCTCCCTCCCTTCCGGTCGGAGACCGTACCGCTTCTGCTGTCACCGCTCGGACTGCTCCTGACCCGGTTCCAGATCACGTCGAAGGTCGTCGTCGCCGGGCAGGACCCGGAGACCGCCGAAGCCCGCAGTGCCCCCGGGTACAGCCTGTTGGCCGCGTGCGTCGTCGAGGCCGTCGACCGGTCCTTCACCTACGCGTTCCATCACGGCGGCTCCACCGAGCTGCTGCGGATCATCGAAGAGCGGGTGCCTGCCGAATGCCTGCGACCGGAGGTGTTCGACGCCCTACTTCAACGTTGTCTGCCGCCGACCCCTGAGAACCTGGCGAGCCCCGCCGTGACGGACCGGATGGCCAGGTTCGAGTACCTGAACAGCGCCGTCCACACGGTCGCGGGCCGACCCAATCCGCGGGGGGAGACCTGGGCTTCGCTCTGCTTCCTGCTGTTCTGCCTCTCCCGGACCCCCGGATTCGACGTCGATCCCGCCCTGCTGCTGAACAGCGAGGTGTCGAGACGCACGATCACGTTCCCGGATGCATGGAATGCGGCGATGCGCCAATGGGACGACGAGCATGCTCGGGACCACATCGAGGCTTGGTTCGTGCACATCGGCAAGTGGGACCGGTTCCAGGAGCAAGTGGCCGGCGGAGTTCTCGACCCCCGCGCGATCGGTCGCCAGGAGGACGCGGAGTTCGCGCAGGCGCTTCTCAACCGGGTCTTCGAGGCCGAGGGCGGAGAACAGCCGCCGAACGACTGGTCCCTGGAGGCCAAGGCGGTCTGCCGATGGCTGCTGGGAGCCGGCAGGGTGTCGCTGGCCGAGACCTACGCCTGGGCACTGTGCAACCGCCTCAGCGACGAGGGGCGCATGGAGGAACTCGGAGGAGCCGTGGTGTCGATGATGGCGGCGTTCACCACCTTCCGGGAGTTCCGCCTGGCCCGGCAACTGTTCCAACGCTTCCGAGCCCGCGTGGTGCGCTCCGGCCCCTCACCCCGACTAGGTTCGGCCCTGGAGAACGAACGCGGAAACGTCCTGCGTCACGTCGGTCGCCTCCGCGAGGCGCTCGAGGCCTACGGGAGTTCGGAAGCACTGGCACGCACGGCCCCGGGCGGTATCACCCCAGACCAGCGGCAGACCCTGAACGTCAACCGCGCGATCGTGCTTCGCGAACTCGGCCGGGTGGACCTGGCGCTCACCCTGCTCGCCGAGGCCCTTTCGCAGGAGAGCCACGACTCGGTGGCCCGGGTCAGCTACGCGACGAGCCTGATCGAATGCCACGTGGCTGTCAACCGGCACGCCGAGGCGCTGCGGGTCGCCCGGGAGGCCGCCGCCGTGCCGCTGTCGCCCACGCACCTCGGGGAGCGGGTGCCCGTCCTGCTGAAGGTCGCCGAACTCCGCACGCTACTCGAAGAAGATCCGGAACTACCGGAGCTGCAGGAGGCCTGGGACCTCAGTGAGGGGACGCGGGGGCCGCGGACGATGGTCAGCGCCGCGATCCTGTTCTGCGCCTCCCGGACGTCGCTCGACGGACATCTGGTCACGGCCGCGGAGCAGTTCCTCGACGACCGGTTCCGCAACGGTCCGGCCGACATGGTGGGAGTCCTGCGCCTGCTCCAGTTCCGAGTGGCCCGCGGAGACCACGACGCGGCCCGTGCGATCGTGGAGCGCTTCGAACCGGTGGTCGCCGCACACGGTCTGCCCTGGCAGTTCCTGTGGCAGCGGTACCAGCTGGTCGACCGCGATGATCCGCTCCGGCGGTGGCAAGCGGCCCGCCTGGTGCTGGACACCCTGGACGAGGGAGGCGTGGACGCACCGGGCGACATCGACCTGGTCGGCTCCTGGCTCATCGACAAGGAGGACGTCCAGGACGAACTGATCTCCTGCGTGACGCAAGCGGCCGCCCGCGGGGCTGCCGGGCCCGGGGACTACCTGCGCGTCTTCGAGTTCGCGAACGGCCGCGAGGTCCGGCCCCGGACCGCTCCGCGCCGCGGCGGCCGGCCCCCCACGACCGTGGTCGACCGCGCGGCCGCACTGCTGGACCGAAGCCGGGAACAGGGTGTCACCGCCTCCCTGGCCGCCTTCGTCGAGGCACCGGACGGTCTGCGGATGGTCCTGGCCGGCTCCGCCGGAGTGGTGCGCGCCGTCCCGCTCCCGGTCCTGCCGGACCGCTTACGAGCCATGCGAACCGCTTTCGACCGAAGCGCCGGCCCCGGCTGCGTGACGCGCCGACAGCAGAGCGCCGCGCTCGCTCCGGTCGGGGACTTCCTGCGTCGGTTCGCCGACACCGTCGCCGAACACACCGGGGAGGACGAGCACCTGGTGCTGCTGCCGAGCGCGGAGTTGCTCGGAATCCCCCTGCACGCGGCCACGCTGTCGGACGGGCGGGCGCTGCTGGAACGCAACGGCCTCAGCTACGCCCCCAACCTCGCCACGGCCGAGTCGGTGCTCGCCGCAGGACCGCTGCCGGTCCCGGGCAGTACCGCGGCGGCGGTCCTGAGCGTCTCCAAGCAACGGGACCGTCCGGAGTTCTCCGCCCGGCTGCGGCAGGTGAGCGCCCGGCTGACGGCGCTCCTGGGCCCCACCGCGCAACGGCTGGACGGAAGGGCCGCCACCAAGACCGCCGTTCTGGAGAAGTTCCCCGACGTACACCACTTGCTCCTGCTGGCCCACGGTGCCAACTCCACCACGGCCAACGGACGCGGCGTCTGCGTCTCGGACGGAAAAGTCCTGCCGCCCACACTGCTGCCGGTCGAACAGGCCGCCGAGCTGCGGCGCTTCATCCTCGACTCATCCGACATCACCGCCACCACCGCCTGCCCGGACACCGTCGTGTCGATCGCGTGTTCGTCCGGACGCAGCCGGCCCGGTGCGGGCGGCACCAGGGTCGGACTGGAGCGCGCCCTGTTCGCCGGCGGCACCCGGGCTCTGGTGGCGCCGCTGTGGGACGTCGACCAGGCCTCCGCGCTGGATTTCGTCGAATCGCTCTACACCCACTGGTGCGCCGCGCCGGCGGTGCCGCTGACACGTCACTACCGCACGGCGGTCCTGGAGACCAGAAACCGTTACCAACAAGCCTTCCACTGGGCTCCCTTCGCCCTGAAGGGAAGCTGGCTGTGACCACGAGGAGGATCCGCATGACCACGACCGCCGATCTCGCCGCCCGCATCGTCGGACTCAACCGGGAGGAGGCCTTCGAAGCCGTCCTGGCGCTCGAAGACCTGTTCCCCGCCGACCATCCGGGGAAGACCGAGACCGCCGACCTCCTGCGCGAGATCGAGAACGATCCGTACGGCCTGGTCGCCGACATCGACGACCTCGCCCGCATCCTGCTGCTGAGCGCTGCGGCCACCGAAGAGTGGGAGGACGACGTCCGGGACGCCGTCGAGGCCGTGGGCCGCAAGGCGTTCGTCTTCGGGGGCCTGGAGATCATCGCGGTCGGCGGACTCGTGGTCACCGGACTCGCGGTGGTGCTGAGCAAGGGGAAGGCAGAGGAGCGGACCAAGCTCGAACTGGGCGACGACGGCGTGCTGCGCTACGAGCGGGAGGTCGTCTACACCTCCGGCAGCGGGCTCGTCAGGGCCCTGGCCAGGCTGGTGGGGCGCGCCCAGCAGCCGTAGGACCGGGCACCTAGGGCAGGGGTGTTCACGAGTCGGGCTGACCGGCATCGGAAGACCTAATCGGAGATCGCTTCCCAGGCGGCGAGTGATCGCTTCCCGAAACTGAGTCGCCGCTCGGCGGGGCACCGGACGGGACTTACCGGGTGGATACCCGTCACCGGTGCCCCGCGAGCTCTTCCGCAGCCTCTATGACCAGTCCATCGACACCGATGTCGACCACCCGCCGACGGCGGCCATCGCGAGGTACGTCGCGCTCCTGCTGGAGCGGTGGCCCGATCTCGCCGAGGAGGAGGACGAACTCTCCCGTGGTCGACGGGGCCGTTGATCGGTGAGGCCGCCGGTCCGCTGGGCTACGTCCCGATGCGATGGAGCATGGCGGAGGAGGTCTCGGCCTACGCCGGGGAGTCGGTCGCATCTCCGGGGCTGGTCTGCTTCGATCCCCAGGCCCGCCGCCTTCGGCGCAGCGGCGTCGAACAGCCAAGCCACGGCCCGGCCGGGCTGAGGCCGCAGGGCCGCAGGGGCCGCAGGGGCCGCCACCGCCGGAACGAATGACGAGGCGGCACCGACGCGGCTGGGGACCGGGACCGCGAGACGGCTCGGGTGAGAAAAGGCGGCGCGCCAGCCGTCCCACCCCTGGCGGCGGTGTTGTGGCCACGGCTGCCGGGGGTGCAACAGTCCGGCGCGGGAGCGGGGGAGTCGGCCGCGGGAGCGTTCGGTCAGCGGTCGTTCGACCCGACGAGCCCGACCACCAACTGACGCGCGTACGCGGTGTCGAGCCCCTCCGGACGGAAGAGGATGCGGTACATCATCGGGGCGACGACGCGGTCGAGGACTGTCTCGACGTCGGGTGCTTTCTTCTCGCGGCCGGCCGCGCGGTCGAGGATGACGTCGATCTGCTCGGCCGCGTAGGCCGAGCACTGGCCAGCGTTGGTGCCGTCCGGGTCGCCGAGCAGGGCGTCGCGGATGTAGGCGCGGCCCGCGGGGGCGGACATCTCCTCCAGGAACTGCTCGGCCCAGGCCTCAAGGTCGGACCTCAGGCTTCCCTTGTCCTCCGGAGCCGTCTCGGGCCGCAGACGCTCGACCGCCACGTCCGACAGCAGTTCCTGCAGGTCGCCCCAGCGGCGGTAGATCGTGGACGGGGTGACTCCGGCGCGGGTGGCCACCAGGGGGACCGTGAGGGCTTCGCGGCCCACCTCCGCCTCGAGTTCGCGCACGGCGGCGTACACCGATGCCTGCACCCTGGCGCTGCGTCCACCGGGGCGCACCATGGTCTTTCGGCTCATGGAACCAATCTTAAAGCAAATATGTTGCTTCAGGTGCTCGTCCGCGCACCGCCCGGCGGCAC
The DNA here is from genome assembly GCF_055569215.1 of Kitasatospora sp. NPDC029312. Classification (NCBI taxonomy): domain Bacteria; kingdom Bacillati; phylum Actinomycetota; class Actinomycetes; order Kitasatosporales; family Streptomycetaceae; genus Kitasatospora; species Kitasatospora sp. NPDC029312. The sequence continues at coordinate 84,208 of NZ_JBVHXY010000014.1, forward strand.
CGGGCGGTGCGGCCCGGGCCGCTCCACCGGTTCGTCACACCGCTGCCAGTGGGCGCGCGGGCCGCGTCCGCTCGTAGGCGTGGCCGACTCGCAGCAGCACCGGCTCCCCGAGGGGGCGGCCGATCAGTTGCATGCCGATGGGCAGACCTGTCGCGTCGTGGCCGACCGGGACGGACAGCGAGGGCACTCCGGTGATGTTGGCGGGGGCGCAGAGGCGTACATAGGCGTCGGAGACCCCCTCGACGGTGCCGTCCGGCCAGGTGATCGCCTCGTCGTCCGCCTTCACCGCGGTGGCCGGGACCGTCGGGGCGGCGATCACGTCGACCTCCTCCAGCAGGCGGGCCCAGGCCTGCTGCATAAGGGTGCGCGCGCGCTGGGCGCGCAGGTAGTCCCCGGCCGACATCAGCTCGCCGGCTTGGAGGAGGATCCGCACGTCGGCCTGGTACAGGTCGGGGACGGCGCGCAGGGTGCGCTCGTGGTAGGCGGTGGCCTCCGGCACCATCAGGCCCCACTGGGTGGCCTGGATGTAGCGCGTCATCGGGATCTCGACCTCGACGAGCTGCGCTCCGAGGCTCTCGAGCTCCACTGTGGCGCGCCGGACGGCGGCCTCCACCTCGGGGGCGACGTGGTCGAAGTAGTAGTTGCGCGGCACTCCGATCCGCAGACCCGTCAGTTCCGTGGAGCCGCCCGGCCGGTAGTCCTGGCCGGAGGTGATCAGGGAGGCGGGGTCGCGGGGATCGTGGCCGGCCAGGACGGACAGGACCAGGGCGGCGTCCTCCACGGTGCGGGTGATCGGGCCCACGTGGTCCAGCGACCAGGACAGGGACGTCACACCGTGGCGGGGAACGAGGCCGTAGGTCGGTTTGAGGCCGACGACTGCGTTGAGCGCGGAGGGCACCCGGATCGATCCGCCGGTGTCGGTGCCAAGGGCGAAGGTCGCGGCGCCCGCGGCGACGGCGACGGCGGAACCGCCGCTGGAGCCTCCGGCGATCCGGTCGCGATCCCACGCGTTGCGGGTCTGCGGGGTGGTCAGACCGTAGGCGAACTCATGAGTGTGCGTCTTGCCGAGCAGGACCGCGCCGGCCGCGGCCAGGCGGGCGGCGACCGTGCTGTCGGCCTTGGCGCGGTGGTCCGCCCGGACCCGGGAGCTGGCCGTGGTGGCCGCGCCGGCGACGTCGATCAGGTCCTTCAGCCCCATGGGGATGCCGTGCAACGGACCGCGCAGCCGGCCGGCCGCGACATCCTGTTCGGCCTCGCGCGCCGCCCGGCGGGCCTCCTCCGCCATGACGGTGACGTAGGCCTGAAGTTGCCGCTCCACCTGCCCGAGTCGGTCAAGGACGGAGTCCACCAGCTCGACGGGGGACAGCGTTCGTGCCCGGATCGCGTCAGCGGCTGCGGCGATGGACAGTTCATACGGCTGCATCGTTCTTCTCCTCTCCGGCGCGGTAGGCGGCGGCAGGCGGGGTGTCTCCGAAGTCCAGTTCCCGCAGGACCGCGACGACGGACTGGATGTGGTTGGCGGTGGCGGCCACCGCGGCGAGCTGGTCAGCTGGCAGTGGGAGCCCGGCGTGGTCGGCCCAGCGGGCCGCCTCCGATGGCGTGAGTTCGGCAGCGGGCATGAACGTTCTCTCCTGACCGGACTGGGGCGACGGAGCAGTCCCGGGCAACCCTCCGCACCAAAAGCTAACGGTTTGCTTTAGTCGACACTAGGACCTACGGTGGATTAAAGCAAACCGATTGCGTTTAGCGGGAGGGTCCCATGTCCAACGCCACGTCAGACGCAGCCGCGCAGTGCCTATGCCCCGCCGCCCGCACCCGCGCGGCCTCCTTCGCTCTCAACGTGTCGATCGTTGCACTCCTCCTGGCCGCCTCCAGTGCGCCGACGCCGCTGTAACCCCTGTACCAGGACCGATGGGGCCTGACCGCCCTGACGATCACGCTTGGTGGCCCCCCGGCGCCCCGCACCTGTTCTCCGGGATGATCTTCTTCATCGTCAGCGCCGGGGCCACGCTCACCGTGTGGAGGCTGCGCGGGACCGCGCCGCTCGCCGCCGCCACCGGCGGAACCCTGGCGGTCATCCCCGCCACGGCCCTGAGCCTGCTCGGTCTGCACAGCGCCAGCCTGACCGCCGTCTACCGCGCCGCGACCCTGGCCGCCTATTACGTCCTCAGCTACCTCTCCATGAGCCTGCCCGCCATCGCCGTGGGCGCCGCCACCCAGAACAAAGGAACGACGGGCCATGAACACCTCACCGGCCGACCAGACCACCACCATCCCCTCCTGGACCGTGGGCGCTGTCACCGTCCACCGCATCGACGAGGTCCTCCTGCCGCCCGCGACCGGCCCCTGGCTGCTGCCGGACGCCACCGCGGACGTGGTCAAGCACCAGGACTGGCTGCACCCCGACTTCGCCGACCACGAGGGCATCCTGCACATCGACAGCCACAGCTTCGCCTTCACCCTCGGTGGGCTTCGCATCCTCGTCGACACCGGAATCGGCAACGGCAAGGAGCGGGCCAACCCAGCGTGGCACAACCTGCGGACCGACTTTCTCGAGCGCCTCACCGCTGCCGGCTTCCGCCCGGACTGCGTCGATCTGGTGATCCTCACCCACCTGCACGCCGACCACGTCGGCTGGAACACGCAGGAGGTGAATGGCGAGTGGGTCCCCACCTTCCCCAACGCCCGCTACGTCACCTCCCGCGTCGAGCGGGAGTTCTGGGCCACGTACGACATGGAGGAGGCACGCAGGCACATGTTCCGCGACTCCGTGATCCCGGTCGAGCAGGCGGGGCTGCTCGACCTCGTCGACGTCCCAGCCGAGGGGGTCGAGATCATCCCGGGCGTGCGCCTGCGACCCACGCCCGGTCACACCCCCGGCCACATAGCCGTCGAACTGACCAGCCAGAGTGAGACGGCGCTGATCACCGGCGACTGCATCCACCACCCGGTCCAGCTCGCCCACCCCGCCATCGGCGCCTGCGTCGACATCGACCCGGCGCAGTCCGAGGCCTCGCGCCGCAAGCTGCTCGGCTCCCTCGCCGACACGGACACGCTGGTCCTCGGCACGCACTTCGCGCCGCCCACCGCCGGCCTCGTCGTTACCCACGAGAACGCGTACCGGCTCGCGCCCGTCCCCGCCGCTTCAGCCAGGCCATCGGCGCGGGCCAAGGGCCTCCGTCACCTTTGATGTCGGGGCCCTCGACTCGAACGAGAAGTACAGGTTTCGTCGGGAGCCTTCCTGGCCGCAGGGGCACTGCCCGCCTCGCCCGCTTTCGCCGCGCCGGGCGCGCGGATCGGCCGGGTGCCGGCGCTCGCGGCGCCGTCCGATTGCGGATGAACCGGCTCGGTCAACTACGGAGACGTCACCGCGGGGATCTCCGCGTCCTGGCCGACTGGCAAGCGCCGCTTCGGTTCCGAGGTGGTCGGGGGCCGGTTTCGACACCCTCGTCTTGAGCGTCGCGGCCCCGACGCGGAGCACCGACGACGCGCCGCGGGTGGCGGCCGGGCACACGGCGCTCTGCCCGGACAACTCTTCCAGGAAGCCGGCAGCCTCGCCGGGTACGCACCGTCACCGGTCGGCGCGGACAGCCGGATCCTCTGGTGGTTCTGCTTCCGCCGGACGGGCTGTCAGTGGGCGTCGCTACTGTTCCTTCCCTGATCGACTGATCAAACGTTCGAGGAGAGGGACGAAGCTGTGCGGCGCTGGGAGTTCGTCGAGGGTGGCTCGGACAAGTTCTGGGAGGCCGCGGTCGACGGTGTCGTGGTGACCGTGCGCTACGGCCGGTCCGGCACCGACGGGCGGGAGCAGAGCAAGGAGTTCCCTACCCCGGAGGCGGCGCAGGCGCACTTCGCCAAGACCGTCGCCGAAAAGGAGCGCAAGGGCTACCGCGAGACCACCGCCGGCGCGGCACCCGCCGCGCAGCCGGTCGCGGCCACCCCGCCGACCGCCATCCCGGACGCCGGGACCCCTAGCCTCCCCGACGCCCCGGTCGACGAGGACACCTTCGTCCTGCCGGACGCCTGGCGGCGGATTCTGATTCCCCGCCGGGGCGGCGTGGCCCGTGCCACGACGTCGCCGACGCGGAACGCGCCGGAGAAGCTCCGCGCCCTGGTGGCGGAGCAGGCGGAGTGGGTGGAGCAGGCGCTCGCCTCCTCGCGCAGTGACGCCGAGCTGGTCGAGGCCGCCCGCGCGCACCTGGGCGGCGCCACCGACCCGCGCGGTGCCGCGGTGGTGGCGGCGCTGGTCGCCGACTCGCCGGAGGGCTACCGCCGGGCGGTGGACGGCTGGGTGGTGGAGCACGGCCTGCCGTTCGCGGCCCGGGCGGTGGTCGAGCTGCTGGAGATCGGCGTGACCGCGGACTCGTCCAACGAGCGCCGGTTCAATCCGCGGGTCGGCGCGGCCACGTACCGGCACCGGGCGTCGGGGGTGCACCGCCAGGCCGCGGACCGGGTCCGCGCACTGCTGGCGGTCTGCGACGAGGAGACCCACGGCGCCGTGGTCGAGGCCCTGGCCGACTGCCGGAAGGACCTGACGCGCCTGGTGGTGGCGGTGTACCTGGTACCGTCCGAGACGGCCTGGGCCGAGGAGTGCCTCCGCTCGTCGGCGGGGCTCGACACGGCCGCGTGGTCGATGCTGCTCTGCTCGCTCTCCTCGGCCGAGCCGCTCAAGGAGCTGGACCGCCTCCCGAGCCTCGGCTGGGACGGCTGGTCGGCGGACGTCATCGCCACCGTCGCGGAGGGCCTCGGCAGCGGCGCCGCACCGCTGCTGCTGCACACACTGGCCCACGACTACCTCTACAGCGACCGGCGCAAGCAGCTGCTGGCCGCCGTCGCCGAGCTGCCGTCCGATGACGCGTTCCGCGGACTGCTGGCCCATCAGGGCGATGACAAGGCGGCCCGCGGCGCACTCGTGTCGGCGGTCCGCCGCTACCCGCGCCGGGCCGTCCGCCTGCTCGCCGAGGCCGCGACGGCGTGCACCGATCCGGCCGCCCGGCGGCTCGCACTCCAGCTCCTCACCGCCCACGTCGCCGCTCACCGCACGACCGCGCTCGAGCTGCTGCCCGATCTGACGCCGGAGCAGGCCGCCGTGGTGCAGCCGCTCACCGAGGTGGCCGACCGGGTACCGGACGTCCCCCTCGACTCGCTGCCCGAGTTGTTCACCAGCCCGCCGTGGACCCGGCCGCGCTCCACCGCCAAGCCTCGCGTGCTGACCGGCCTCGCCGCCCCGGAGGGGCCGCAGGTGCGCTGGCTGCCGGGCGAACAGGACGCCTGGGCGACCTCCGAGTCCTGGTACGCGTGCTGGTCGGACGGAGACTGGCAGCGGATCGCCGGAACCATGCGGGCCGGGGCCGAGCGGACCGGCGACCCGCGGTACCACTCCAACCGGCACCAGGAGCTGGCGCTGTTCGCGTACGGCGACGAGGAGCTGGGCCGTCCGCTGATCGCGGGGTGGCGCGGCGGCGAGCACATCTGGGACGCCGTCGGCGCGCTGCGCCGGGTCGCCGCCCGCTTCGGAGCGGACGCGCTGGAGCCGATGCTGGCCGCCGCGCAGCACAGTCCGGCGGCCCACGCGTCGCTGCTGCTGCCGTACCTGGACGTCCGGGTGGCCCAGGCGATGGCGGACTGGCTGGTGCGCCTGAAGTCGACGGGCGACACCGCCCGCGCCTGGTTCGGTCGGCACGGCCTGGACGCGGCCCGGCTGCTGGTGCCCGCCGCAGTCGGGAAGGTGGGCGCGGCCCGGCGCGGCGCCGAGCACGCCCTGCGGCTGATCGGTGCGGCGCACGGCGTCCCCGCGGTGTGTGCGGTGGCCGGCGAGTACGGGCCGGACGCGGCGGAGGTGGTGGGCACGTTGCTGTCCGCCGACCCGCTGGTGAACGTGCTGCCCGCGAAGCTGCCCCAGCCCGGCGAATGGGCGGAGCCGATGATGCTGCCGAAGCTGCTGGTGCGCGGCGGCGGGGGTGCGCTGCCGTCCGAGGCGGTGCGGCACGTGCTCACCATGCTCGCGCTGTCCAGGGCGGGGGCCTTCTACCCGGGCCTGGATCAGGTGGCGGAGCTGTGCGAGCCGCGGTCGCTGACGGCGTTCGGCTGGGCGGTGTTCGAGCAGTGGCGGCTGGCTGGCATGCCGTCCCAGGACGGCTGGGCGCTGCACGTGCTGGGGCGGCTGGGTGACGACGAGACGGTCCGTCGGCTGACGCCGGTGATCCGGGCGTGGCCGGGCGAGGGGGCGCACCACCGCGCGGTGGACGGCCTGGAGGTGCTGGCGGCGATCGGCAGCGACATCGCCCTGCTGCATCTGCACGGCATCGCGCAGCGGGTGAAGTTCAAGGCGCTCAAGGCCCGGGCGCAGGAGAAGATCGCCGAGGTGGCGGCCGGGCTCGGCCTGTCCGGGGAGCAGCTGTCCGATCGCCTGGTGCCGGACTTCGGGCTGGACGCCGACGGGACGACTGTCGTCGACTACGGCACCCGCACCTTCACGGTGGGCTTCGACGAGCAGCTCAAGCCGTACGTGCTGGACGCGGACGGCGCCCGCCGCAAGGACCTGCCGGCCCCGGGGGCGCGGGACGACGCCGAGCTGGCTCCGGCTGAGCGCAAGCGCTTCGCGGCGCTGAAGAAGGACGTCCGTACGGTGGCCGGCGACCAGATCCGCCGGCTGGAGGACGCGATGGTCACCCAGCGGTCGTGGACGGCGGAGGAGTTCGGCCGGCTGTTCGTCGGGCATCCGCTGCTGTGGCACCTGGTGCGTCGGCTGCTGTGGCTGGCCGAGGCGGGCGGTGCCACGACCGCGTTCCGGGTCGCCGAGGACCGCACTCTGGCCGACGTCGACGACGAGGTGTTCGCGCTGCCGGAGGGGGCGAGCGTCCGGCTGGCCCACCCGCTGCTGCTGGGCGACGAGCTGGCCGCCTGGTCGGAGGTGTTCGCCGACTACGAGATTCTGCAGCCATTCCGTCAGCTCGACCGCGCAGTCTACGCGCTGACGGACGAGGAGCGGGCCGGGCACCGCCTGAGCCGCTTCGAGAACGGCCCGGTCCTGCCGACCGCCCGGCTGGTCGGCATGGAGCGGCGCGGCTGGCAGCGCGGCGCGCCGCAGGACGCGGGCGTGGAGCGCTGGCTGTCGCGCCGGGTCGGCCCTGACCGCTACGTGGTGCTCGCCCCGGAGCACGGCATCGCGGTGGGCGTGCACGACGTGTATCCCGAGCAGCGGGTGGAGACGGTGTGGCTCGACATGCGCCCGGGCGACTACTGGACGCACAACCGGACGTTCCCGACCTTCGCCGAGCTCGACCCGGTGACCGCCTCCGAGGTGATCGCCGACCTGACGGAGCTGACCACGCTGTGAACCCGCCCACCGACAGCGACCACCGCACGTACCACCCCGGAAGGGCCGCCATGACCACCACCGCCGAGGAGCAGTTCCAGCGGCCGCCCGCCGAGGTCCGGTATGCCGAGGAGCTGGCGATGCTGCGCGCCGACGACCGCGACCACCGCCCGCCGGGCTGGGAGCTGAGCCTGCGAGCGGCCCGGCGGTTCGTCGTCGGCGACGAGGCGGCCGGCATCGCCCGCAAGTTCGTCGGCGATCCGGCCCTGGTCGAGCGCGCCCTGGTGACGCTGGCCACCAATCGCGGCCTGCTGCTGGTCGGCGAGCCGGGCACCGCCAAGTCGCTGCTGTCGGAGCTGATCGCGGCGGCGGTCAGCGGCACCTCGCGGCTGACCGTGCAGGGCGGCGCGGCGACCACCGAGGATCAGGTCAAGTACTCCTGGAACTACGCCCTGCTGGTCTCCGAGGGCCCGTCCACCCGCTCGCTGGTGCCCGCGCCGATGCTGAGGGGGATGGCCGAGGGCCGGGTGGTCCGGTTCGAGGAGATCACCCGCTGCCCGCTGGAGGTGCAGGACTCGCTGCTGTCCCTGCTCTCCGAGCGGGTGGTGGCCATCCCCGAGCTGGACGGGCCCGAGGGCATGGTCTTCGCCAAGCAGGGCTTCAACGTGATCGCCACCGCCAACACCCGCGACCGCGGCGTGAACGAGATGAGTTCGGCGCTCAAGCGCCGGTTCAACTTCGAGACGGTCTTCCCGATTCCCGACCTGGATACCGAACTCGCCCTGGTCGAGGCCGAATCCGGACACCTGCTGCGCCGCTCGGGGGTGACCGCGGCGCCCGACCGGGACTTGCTGGAGGTCCTGGTCACCGCCTTCCGCGACCTGCGGGCCGCCGAGAGCGGCGACCGGCCCACCGCGGTGATGAGCACCGCCGAGGCGGTCTCGGTCGCCCACGCGGTCGGGCTGCGCGGCTGGTACCTGCGCGGCGAGCCGGGCAACGCCGCCGACCTGGTCTCCAGCCTGGCCGGCACCGCCGCCAAGGACAGTCCGGAGGACCTGGCCCGGCTGCGCCGCTACCTGGAACAGCGCGTGCCTCGGCGGCGCGGCCCGCACTGGCAGGCCGTGCACGACGCCCGCCACCTGCTGGCCGGCTGATGCCCGCGGTCTTCCTCGGTGTCCGCCACCACTCTCCCGCCTGCGCCGGGCTGGTGGTGGACACCGTCCGACGGCTGCGGCCCGCGTACGTGCTGGTCGAGGGCCCGGCCGACCTCAACGGCCGGCTCGACGAGCTGGCGCTCGGCCACGACCTGCCGATCGCCGTGTTCAGTCACTACCGCGACGCTGAACGCACCGCGACCACCTGGGCGCCGCTGTGCGACTACTCGCCCGAGTGGGTGGCGCTGCGGGAGGGGCGGGCGGTCGGCGCGGAGGTGCTGTTCGTCGACCTGCCGTCCTGGCACCCGGCGTTCGAGCTGCGCGCCAACCGGTACGCCGATGCGGAGGCCCGCTACGCGGAGGCCACCGCCCGGCTGTGCGAGCGGTTCGGCGCCGGCTCGGTGGACACCCTGTGGGACGGCCTGTTCGAGGTGGCACCGGCGGACGGGCTGGCCGAGCGCCTGGACGCCTACTTCGACCTTGTCCGCGGCGACGCCGCAGCGGACGAGGGCGACCGGGCCCGCGAGGCGTACATGGCGGACTGGGTCCGCGCCGTCCTCGCCGAGGCGGGGACGGCGACCGTGCTGGTGGTCACCGGCGGCTTCCACACGCCCGCCCTGCGCGCCCTCGCCGCACAGCCCGCCGAGGTGCCCGGCCGGCCCGCGCTGCCCGCGCCGCCGTCCGGCGCCGTCTACGGCAGCCACCTGGTCCCGTACTCGTTCCGGCAGCTCGACGCCTTCGCCGGCTACCAGTCCGGCATGCCCTCGCCCGCCTACTACCAGCGGCTGTGGGAGAACGGTCCCGAGGCCGCCGCCGACCAGCTGCGGCGGTCCGTGGTCGCCCGGCTGCGCCGGCGGCGCCACCCGGTCTCCACCGCCGACCTGGTCGCCGCCGCCGCGCTCACCGGCGGCCTCGCCGCCCTGCGCGGCCACCCCGTGCCGTCCCGTACCGACGTGCTCGACGGCCTGGCCGGCGCGCTGGTCAAGGACGACCTGACCCAGCCGCTGCCCTGGTCGGAACGGGCACCGCTGGCGCCGGGCAGCCACCCGGTGGTGGTCGAGATGGTCGCCGCCAGCAGCGGCACCCGCACCGGGCGGCTGCACCCCGACACGCCCGCACCGCCGCTGGTCCACGACGCCTGCGCCCGGCTGGCCGCGATCGGCGCCACCGGCGCCCGACCGCTGACCTGCGACCTCACCACCGAGGGCGGCCTGACGGCGAGCCGGACCCTGCACCGGCTGCGCGTCCTCGCCGTCCCGGGCCGCCACCGCACCGCCGGACCCGCCCACGGCGCCGACCCGGTCACCAGCGAACGCTGGGAGGCCGAGCCGGAGAGCGGTCGCGACGCCGCCCTGATCGAGGCGGGCGCGTACGGTGCCACCCTCGAGGAGGCCGCCGCCACCGTCCTCGCCGAGCGCGCCCGCACCACCGGGCCGGCCGACGCCGGCCTCGCCGACCTGCTGTTCGACACCGTCCTGTGTGGCGCCGCCGCCCTGACCGACCGTCTGCTGACCACGCTCACCGCCACCGTCGCCCGCCACCCCGACCCGGGCGCGCTCGGCGCCGTCCTCGCCACCGCGCTCGGTCTCTGGCGGCACGACCGCGTGTTCGGCACCGCCCGCAGCCCGCTGCTCGCGGCCGTCCTGGACGGCGCGGTGAGTCGCATCCTGTGGCTGGTGGAGGGCGCCCACGGCCGCTCGGGCGCCGACCCGGCCCGGCTCGCCGCCCTCGCCGCCGTCCGCGACGCGCTCCGCCACGCTCCCGACCAGCTCACCGCCACCCCCGCGGACACCGCCGCCCTCGCGCTCCGCATCACCCGCGACCCCCACGCCCCGGCCGACCTCCGCGGCGCCGCCCACGGCCTCCACCTCACCCTCGCTCCCAGCGCACCGGCCGCCTCCCCGACCCCGGCCGTCGCCGCCCTCGACGCCGCGGGCGACCCGCGTTCGCTCGGCGACTGGCTGGGCGGCCTGTTCGCTCTCGCCCGCGACGAGGTCACCGCCGACTCCGGCGACGGCTCCCTGCTGGCCGCCCTGGACTCCGTCCTCGCCGAGCTCACCGACGCCGAGTTCCTGGTCGCTCTCCCGGCGCTGCGCCAGGCGTTCGCGTGGTTCCCGCCGCGTGAGCGCGAGCGGACCGCCCGCCGACTGATCGAGCGCCGCGGTCTGCGCGGCTCCGGCCGAGGGCTGCTCCGCACCACCGCCGACCCCCTGCACCTGGCCGCCGCCCGCGCCCTGGAGGAGAACGTGACCGCCCTGCTCGACCGCCACGGCCTGCGGAGCACCCGGTGACCTCGCCCGAATCGACCCCTGCCCCGGTCCCCGGCCCGACCCTCGAGCCGGTCACCGACCCCGCCCTCGAGCGCTGGCGCCTGGTCCTCGGTGCGCCCGCCGAGCCGTGGACCGGCCGCCCGAGCGCCGACGGCGCCGCCCGCGACGCCGCCCTGGAGTGGCTGTACGGCCGCGACCAGGAGCTCGACCGCCGCGGCGTCCGGGGCGCCGGACTGGAACCGTCCCGGGTGACCGCCGTCGACTGGCTCGACGACATCCACCGCCTCTTTCCCCGCGAGACGATCGAACGGTTGGAGCGCGACGCGGTCGAGCAGTACGGCATCGACGAGCTCGTCACCGACCCGACCGTGCTGGAGCGGGTCGAGCCCAGCCCCGCCCTGCTGCGGGCGGTGCTGCGCACCAAGCACCTGATGAACGAGCAGTTGCTCGGCCAGGCCCGCCGGATCGTCGCCGCCGTGGTGCGTCAGCTGATGGAGCGGCTCACCCCGGAGCTGCGCCAGGCGTTCACCGGTGCGCGCTCGACACGCCCGAGCCGGCGCCCGCTGGCCCGCGACTTCGACTTCCGCCGGACCGTCCGGACCAATCTCGGGCGTTACCGTCGGGCCGAACGCCGGATCCTGATCGAGCGCCCGCACTTCCACTCCCGCACCCGCCGACACCTGGAGCAGTGGCAGCTGATCCTGCTGGTCGACCAGTCGGGCTCGATGGTGGGTTCCGTGATCCACTCCGCGGTGACCGCGGCCTGCCTGTGGAGCCTGCCGGGGCTGAAGACCCATCTGGTCGCCTTCGACACCCAGGTCATGGACCTCACCTCCGACGTCACCGATCCGGTGGAACTGCTGATGCGGGTCCAGCTCGGCGGCGGCACCGACATCGCCCGCGCGGTCGACTACGCGGCCGCTCTGGTGGAGAACCCGCGGCGCACCGTCCTCGCGGTGATCAGCGACTTCTACGAGGGCGGCGACCGGTACCGGCTGCTGCGCACCGTCCGCTCGCTGACCGGGCAGGGCACCACGGTGCTGGGCCTGGCCGCGCTGGACGAGGAGGCGGCCCCGGCGTACGACCGCGAGCTCGCCGGGCTGCTCGCCGACGCCGGCGCGCACGTGGGGGCGATGACGCCGGGGATGCTGGCCGAGTTCGTCGCCGAGAGGCTCGGCCGATGAGCGCCGTGCCCCGCGCCGACCTGCTGGCGCTGGACGCGGAGACGCTGGCCGCCCTCGCCAACCGCGGTCTGGTCAAGCGCGCCGCCCGGGAGGTCGAGGCGGGCAACGGGCCGCTGCCCGTACTCGACCCGGACGGCACCCTGCGCGGCACCTGCCCCGACGGCAGCGCCGTCGCCCTGCCGCCCGGCACCGGGCTGGACGGCGGCAGCTGCACCTGCGGAGCGCCGGGCGTGTGCCGCCACCGGATCGCCTTGGTCGTCGCCCACCAGCGCGCCGCCGGAGCCCCCGACCCCTCGCAGACGCCCGAATCCCGGACACCCGAAGCCCCCGCCTGGTCCCCCGGAGCGCTCGACGACGAAGCGCTGACCGCCGCCGTCGGTGCCCGAGCCGTGGCCGCCGCCCGCCGGACGCTGGAGCGCGGCTACACCGCCCGGCTGCACCACGCACGCCCGGATGCCCCGCAGCCGGTCGCCGAACTCGCCGCCTGCACGGTCCGCTTCCCGGTCCCCGGCGAGCTGGGCTTCGCGGTCACCGACGCGGCACAGGACCGCCGCGGCGAAATGATCACCCTCGCGGTCTGGGCCTTCCGGGCGGCCGACGGCCGACCGACCGTCACCCTCGGCGGCCGCTCCGAGCCCGACCCGGACACCGCACCGGTCCTGGACGCCGCACAGCGCACCGCCCTGGACACCGCGCTCGACCTCGCCCGCGAGCTGCTGCTCGACGGCACCGTACACACCGGTCCCGTCCTCACCGCGGCCTTCCACCGGGTCCGTGACGAGCTCGCCGCCCGGTCCCTGCACTGGCCGGCCGGCCTGGTCGCCGACCTGATCGGCCAGCTCGACGCGTACGCCACCCGGGCCGCCGACCACCGGCCGGAGGAAGCGGCCCTGCTCCTGGCCGAGCTGTACGCCCGCCACCGCGCCGTCGCGCACCCCGGGGCGTCGCCGGCCGAGGTGCTGGGCGTCCGGGAGGCCGCCAAGACGCCGCTGCGCCGGGTGCGCCTCACCGCGCTGGGCTGCCGGATACGCGGCACCGCGACGATCCGCTCCGCCGAGGTCTACCTCGCCCACCCGTCCGCCGGGACCGTCCTGGTGCTGCGCCGCAGCTGGGAGGTGCCCGCGGACGGCCGTCCGCCCGCGGGGCACGCGCTGGGTGCCCGCCGGATCGCCGGCCACCGCCTCGACGCCCTCGCAGCCGGCAATGTGGTCAGCGAGAGCGCGGTCCGCAGCGCCGCCCGCGAACTGGGGCTCGGCCGGGGCCGAATCGCCGCCACCACCGTCTCCCCGGTCGGCACCTCGTGGACCGACCTGCCCGCCCCACTGCTGCTCGCCGACCTGGACGCCCGGCTGCGCAGCCTGGAGGGCCGCCCGCCGCGACTGGTCCGGCCGCGGATCGCCGCCGAGTCCGTGCACGTGGTGGCGCTCTCCGCGGTCGAGGACGTCCGCTACGACGCGGCCGAGCAGCGGCTGGAGGCCACCGTCCGAGACGCCGCCGGCCACCCGGCCACCCTCGCCGCCACCTACGACCCGACCTGTCCCGGCGCGCTCGACGCGCTCGCCGCGGCTCTCGCCTCCGACACCGTCACCCACGTCAGCGCCACCGTCGAGCGCCGCGCCGGCCGCACCGTGCTGGAACCCGTCGCACTGCTCGCGGGCGGCACCGTGGTCGTCCCCGACCTCGCACCCGGCGGCGGCTCCGGCGCCCTCGCCCCCGCCGCAGCACCGCCGGCCGACCCGGTCGCCGCCGGCCTCGCCGAGGCGCTCGCCGCCCTGGCCGACACCGCCCACCGCGGACTGCGCCACCCGGACGGGGCCGCCCTCACCCGGCTGGAGCGCACCGCCGACCGGCTGGCCCGCGACGGCCTGGCCACCACCACCGGACTGCTGCGGGCGCTCGCCCACGCGCTGCGCGGCGGCGACCCGCAGGCCGCCGTCCGCAGCTGGGTGGACGCCGCCCTCCGGGTCGCCGTCGCCACCGAGGCGCACCGGGAGGCCGTCCGCCCCGGCTGACGGCCCGGAGCCCCCAGGGGTCGGCAGCACGCAGCTCCGACCGCCGCCGACCAATGTGGCGGCTTGGTTCCATTGCTGAGGCCCCGTCAATGTGGTGCCGTTCGATGAACCCGCCCGGTGCTTGCGGGTCAGGTCGGCAGTTCAGCACTACCCCGCCGACCGCGCGGTCAGGCACTGATGTGCATGCTTACCGGACGATCAACAGCACGTAGAGGTGATGGCGCGGTGAAACTGGCTGAGGCGCTCGCCCAGCGCGCGGCCGCGGTGCGGCACGTGGAGCAGTTGCGAGCGCGCGTTGTCGGCAGTGCCCGCTACCAGGAGGGCGAGGAGCCGGCCGAGAACGCGGCGGAGGTCCTGGTCCAGGCCGGGGAGGTGCTGGACGAGCTGGAGCGGTTGATCCGTCAGATCAACCGGACCAACTCCACCGCGATCATCGAGGGCGGCGGCCCCCTTACCGACGCCCTCGCCCGCCGGGACGTGCTGCGGCTGCGCCACTCGGTGATCACGGCAGCCGCCGACGCCGCCTCCGGGCGTGATCAACGTGGAGCCGTGCGGCAGTTGCGGTCGGAACTCAGGATCCTCTCCGCCCTGCCGGTCGCCGAGCTCCGCGCCCAGGCAGATGTTCTGGCCAAGGAGATCCGAGAGGTCGACACCCTGATCCAGCGCACCAACTGGGAGATCGACCTGATCGAGGACTGATCCCCAAGGCGGGGTGTGGGAAGCAGGTAGTCGTCACGGAGGCGTGCACACACCGCGGCCGGCGGTTGATCCGGCCCTTGGCGCGTGAAGAGCAACGCAGGGGTTCGATTCCCCATCAACAGTGCAGCTCAGCACGGCGTACAAGTGACAGAGCACACTGCACAGCTCACCACCATGTGCAGATCCGAACGACGAGGGCGGGAACGGGGCGCCCCACACCCGAGGCGAGGCCGTGCAGCTCTTCCATGGGCTGACCGTACCGAGAGGCGCTCGACCGCGCCGGTCAGTTACACCTGACGAAACGGTCGAGGTGACGCGGGACAGGTGACTCGTCTCAAGGAGTCTTGACCTGTCTCACCGAAGTTTGGCCGGCTGGCGACCCGCGATCACGCCTCCGGCCGGAGGCTTGTCCGTGCGCGTCGGCTGTGGAGTACGCGCGAGGGGCCGTTGCGGTGCGCCCTGCGAGCGGTCGTCGAGAAGTACCCTGAATTCCGCCAGTGCCCGGTGCAGCGGTCTCGCCGAGGAGATGAACGCCCTCTGCCCCGCCGCCTCATGGCCGTACGGTCCGTCGGCAACAGGCCGGCCGCGTCGCGGCTGCGGAGCGTTCGGCGAACTGCGCCGGCTCGTCAAGTGGTAGGTCGCTCCCGCGGCTCGAACGCCACGCGTCGCGCGCGTACCCGCCCGCACCGGCCGCCGCCCCGTCATTCGACGGGTTGCAGTGTCCGCGCCGCGCCGACTGCCGCTGCCGGAGCCGGCTCGCGGCGGGTGAGGAACTGCAGTGCCGCGAGTTGCACCGCCGCGCCGACGGCCTGGCTCAGCCACACGCCGTTCACGCCCAGCGGGCCGGACAGCCAGAGCGAGCAGCCGAGTTGGGCACCGAGGCCGAGCAGCAGCGAGAGCACCAGCGAGCGCCCGGCGCCCGTCGCCTGGTGGACTCCGCCGAGGGTGACGACCAGGGAGTACGGGAGCAGGTAGATCGCCGCCATGCGCAGGAAGCCGACGGACTGGGCGGTGACCGCGCGGTCGTCGGTGAACAGCGCGGTCAGCGGGCCGGCGAGGGCGGCCGATAGCGCCGCCGCTCCGGTGCCGAGCACGGCGGCCAGCCGGACGACGGCTCGGCGGAGGGGTTGCAGGGCGCCGCCGTCGCCTGCGCCGGCGAGGTGGGAGGCCCGGAGTGCGGCCGCCTGGCGCACGGCGTAGAAGGCCATGGTGACGACGAGCAGCAGCCGGTAGCCGATGCCGTAGCCCGCGACCGCCGCCACGCCGAAGCCTGCCACCACGGCGAGTTGGGCCGTGCCGACGGCCATCCGGGCGGTGAAGTCCAGGCTGAACGGCGCGCCCGCCCGGACGATCCGCAGCGCCGCCGCGTACGTGCCCCGGACCACCGCGCCGGACTGCTGTACTGCCGCGCGGGCGCGCGATCTCAGGCGCAGCGTGACGGCGAGAGCGATCGCCCGGGAGGCCGTCAGGGCCAGGGCCGCGCCGGTGACGCCGAGGGCGGGCAGCGGGCCGGGGCCGAGGATCAGCAGGGGGTCCAGTACCAGCAGCAGGGCGTTGGAGAGCAGGGCGATCCGCATGGGGGTGCGGGTGTCGCCGGTGCCCTTGAAGAGCTCGTCGGCGACGCGCTGGGCGAAGAAGAGGGCGAAGGCCGGGAACGCGACGGTGAGGTCGTCGGCCGCCCGGGTGGCTGCTTCGCCGTCCAGGAAGGCGGCGGCGAGCCGGTCGCGCAGCAGGAAGCCGGGCACCGCGAGGGCGAGGCTGCCGGCGGCGCAGAGGCGCC
Source organism: Kitasatospora sp. NPDC029312 (assembly GCF_055569215.1). NCBI lineage: Bacteria > Bacillati > Actinomycetota > Actinomycetes > Kitasatosporales > Streptomycetaceae > Kitasatospora > Kitasatospora sp. NPDC029312. The sequence continues at coordinate 100,625 of NZ_JBVHXY010000014.1, forward strand.
AGGCGGCCCGGGTGGTACGGGCTGCTTCGTCGTGGTCTCCGGCGCCGTGGGCCCGGGAGAGCCGGACGGCGGTGCCGGAGGAGACCACCAGGACGAGCCCGAGCAGCAGGTTCTCCACGGTGCCGGCCAGGGTGACGGCGGCGACGGCGGTTCCGCCGAGGCCGGCCACCCAGAGGGTGCCGATCACCGAGGCGATCACGCCTGACAGCAGTTCGACGTAGACCGGCCCCGCCAGTGCGCCCAGTCGGGCCAGGTGCCCGCCCATGGTTCCCCCCTCGTTCCACCGCCGACGCCGACGCGAGGCGGTTACATCGTTTCGAGCTATGCCCGAAGAGAGATACATCGGATCGATGTATCTCGGCAAGAGGTAATATGGCCGGCGCACCAGGGCGCACTCCGACGAAAGGTCCGACCGTGCTGACCCTCGCGATCCTCGGCTTCCTCTACGACCAGCCGCTGCACGGCTATCAGCTCAAGTCCCGGATCACCGGCCTGACCGGCCACGTCAAGCCGGTCAGCGACGGCGCGCTCTACCCGGCCATCGGCCGACTCGAGAAGGCGGGGCTGCTCGACCGCCGCACCGAACCGGGCACCGGGGCCGCGCCACGCCAGACTCTGGAACTGACCGAGCAGGGCCGGGCCGAACTGTTGCGGCGACTGGCCGACCCCGAACAGGCGGAGATCACCGACCAGATGCGCTTCTTCGCGCTCGCCGCCTTTCTCCACCACCTGGCCGACCCACCCCGGCAGGCCGCCGTCCTGCGCCGGCGGCTGGCCTTCCTGGAGGCTCCCAGCAGCTTCTTCTACGACGGCGCCGGCGAACCGGTCACCGCCGAGCGCGAGCCGAATCCGTTCCGGCGGGGCATCCTGTTGGTGGCCCGGGCCTCCAGCGCCGCCGAACGGGCCTGGCTGATCGAGACCATCGCCGGCCTGGAGTACCGGTAGTACGACCCTTCCGTCCTGAGCAGCAGCCGCAGCGGCGGTGGCCGCAGCACAGTGGGCCGCGTGAACCGTGCCCACGACCAGGCCGTTCGTCCCCTGCCGAACGGCCTGGCGGCGGAACGGATTTGTGCCGTTCCGCACCTGGTCCAACCCGGCGCGCGCGTCGCTATGATGACCTCCCTCACGTCCACGGCGCCCCTCCGCGGCGTGATCCACCACCGCGCTCCGCCCGTCTCCTGGAGGCAGCCGTGCCCAGTGAAGTGACCGCAGCCGCCCGCCCCGTGCCGCTGAAGCCGGACGACATACCCGGCTGGTTCTTCGGTCTGGACCGGGCGGCCTTCACCCACCTGCTGTCCGGGCAGTCCACGGCCGGGGTCAAGGGCGACATCCTGGAGCTCGGCAGCTACCTCGGCCGCAGCGCCGTACTGCTCGGCGACCACCTGCAACCCGGCGAGCGGCTGACCGTCTGCGACCTCTTCGACTCCGAGGCGGGCGACGCCGACAACGCCGCCGAGATGGCGATGTCCTACCGCAAGACGCTCACCCGCAGCGCCTTCGAGTCCAACTACCTGGCCTTCCACAGCGAGCTGCCCGAGATCGTCCAGGCGCCCACCTCGGTGCTGGCCGATGGCCGGATCCCGGCGGGCAGCTGCCGCTTCGTCCACGTGGACGCCTCCCACCTGTACGAACACGTCGCCGGGGACATAGCGGTGGCCAGGGCCGCCCTGGCCGAGGACGGCGTGGTCGCACTGGACGACTACCGCTCCGAGCACACCCCGGGCGTCTCCGCGGCGGTCTGGGAGGCGGTCTTCACCGGTGGCCTGCGCCCGGTGCTGCTCACGCCGATGAAGTTCTACGGCACGTGGGGCGACGCCGCGCCCGTCCGGCAGGCCCTGCTGGAGCGCGACTGGCAGGGTGAGGGCTACACCGTGGACGAGGACACCATCGCCGGGCAGCGCGTGCTGCGGCTCAACTACCAGATGAAGTCGCCCGCGACGGTCCAGCGCTCCACCTCCCGCCGCCTCGCCCTGGACCTGCTGCCACCGGTCGCCACCCGGGCGACCCGCCGGGTGCTGCGGACGCTGCGCGAGCGCCGCGCCGTCCGGCCGACGCCGAACGCCTGACCCGCAACGCGAGCGCCGCCGCCCCGCCGTCCGGGGCGCCTGCGGGCCGACACCGAGCCCAGCACCCGGCGGCCCCGGCGGCCATGCCCGCCCACCCCCTTCCACCCTGCACGCTGCACCGACCAGGCTGGCGCGCGTCACGCTTTCCACGCCGTTGGTACGACCGACGTATTTTCAAATTCGCTTCACTCTTACGGTGGAATCGCCATTAAAGATTTGCCCACGGAACCCTAAAGCCCACATAGTGAAGACACCTCAGTTCGGTCTGGCAAAGGCCAAATCCAGGCAAAGACTTCATGAGTGAGGAGAGATCCGTGTTCGACGGTTTCACCGAGGCCGGCCCCGGTCAGCGGCTCCGCGCAGAGGTCGCCCGCCCGGGCACGACGCCCCTGATCGGCGTCTACGACATGTACTCGGCCTCCATCGCGGCCGAGCACTACGACGGCATGTTCGTCTCCGGCTTCGGCTTCGCCGCCTCCTACTACGGCCTGCCGGACATCGGCTTCATCGCCTGGCCCGACATGGTCGGCTTCGTCGAACGGCTGCGCGGGGCCTTCCCCCGGCACCATCTGCTGGTCGACATCGACGACGGCTACGTCGACCCCGAGGTCACCTGCCACGTGGTGCGCCGGCTGGAGCGCATCGGCGCCTCGGGCGTGATCCTGGAGGACCAGAAGCGCCCGCGCCGCTGCGGCCACGCCGACGGCAAGCAGGTCCTCCCCCTGGAGGAGTACCTGGAGAAACTCGACCTCGTGCTCGCCAACCGCACCGACCTCCTGGTGGTCGCCCGCACCGACGCGTCCGAGGATCAGGACATCCTGCGCCGGGCCCGCGCCCTCGCCGAGACGGACGCCGACGTGGTGCTGGTGGACGGCGTGCGCAACGAGGAGTGGATCCGCCGGATCCGCCGGGTGGTCGGTGACAAGCCGCTGCTGTTCAACCAGATCGCGGGCGGCAAGTCCCCCCGGCTCTCGCTTTCCGAGCTGACGGACTTGGGGGTGGACGTGGCGATCTACAGCACGCCCTGTCTGTTCGCGGCGCACCGGGCGATGGAGGAGGCGTTGGCCGGGTTGAAGGTCGCCGACGGGCGGCTCCCGGTGACGGCCGGGGAGGGCCGGCAGGTCGGAGTGCGGGAATCCACCGAATTGCTGGAGCGGAACATCGCCCGATCCCGCCAGCTCCTGGCGGTGACGGGATGACGGCCGGATCGCGCGGGCCCGCCCCTCCCTCGTCGGGCGCCGCGCTTCAGGCCGGCGCACGGCGGATCAGCGCAGCGTGTACCAGTGGGGTGCGGATCAGCGGAGTGCGGATCAACGCGGTGCGGGCTCTCTCGCTGGTCCTGGCCGGCGCGTGCGCCCTGCTCGCGGCCGGCGCTCCGCCCGCCTCGGCCGGCGGCAGCCTGATCACGGTCATCGACAACTCGAACGCCGACTCCTGGCTGGAGGTCGACCGCACGGCCAACCTGCAGAACGGCAGCGGCTCGGCGGGCAGCGACCACGACGGCGCCGGGTCGCTGGTCGGCGGCCTGCTCGGCCCCCAGGCGGGCGTCGGCCCGTCGCTCCGCCGGGGGAGAGGGGTCGATCGATGACCGGCTCGTGCCGGCTGTTGCGGCTGGACCGCCCCGCGACGATCGCGGCTGTGCTGTGCGGCTCGCAGAAGAGCCTGGCCAACGGGCTGCCGACGGCCGCCGTGCTGTTCGGGCCGGAGGCGGGGGTGATGGTGCTGCCGCTGATGGCCTATCACCAGCTCCAACTGGTCGTCGGCACCGTGCTCGCCGGGCGCTGGGCTCGGGCGCCTGCCGCCTCGATGGAGCGCCGACCGCCGACCGCGCTCACCGGTCCGAGTGCGCCGGCGACTCCCGGTTGACTCTCCGACGCGGTTCGGCCGAGGCGCCGGGCCGGCGGCCCAGCCGATGCAGGCACTCGGCCACCAGTCCCGCCCGCCGGGCAGGTCCCACCCGCCGGAAGGGGTCGCCAGACCGGCTCAGCCCAGCGCCCGCACCGCCTCCAGCACATCCAGCCCGAGTTCCGGGTCCGCGTCCTCCGGGAGGTTCACGGACAGCCGGGTCACCAGCCCCGCGTAGCGGCGATGGACCTCCCGCGCGACCTCCTCCACCGAGCCGGAGACCGCGAAGGTGTCGAACACCTCGTCGTCGATCAGCGCGGCCATCTCCGCCCAGCGCCCGCGCACCGAGTGGATGTGCAACTCCTCCTGCAGTCCCTCCCAGCCGTGCTGGGCCAAGACCGGGCGGTAGGCCGGGGTGGAGGCGTAGAAGGCGAGCCGCTCCCGCACCCCGGCCCGGTTGGCGGCGAGTTCCTCCTCGGTGCGGCCGGTGGCGGTGAGCACGTTTCCGACGATCTCGAACGGCCGCCGCGTCCACTCGGCGCCGGCTTCCTCGGCCCGGCCGCGCTCCTCGGTGAGGCCGGGCAGCACCTGGTCGGCCAGGTAGGCGGTCGAGGTGAAGGGGTGGCTGAGGAAGCCGTCGGCCACCGCTCCGGCGGTCCGGGTCATCAGCGGCCCGACGCCCGCCAGCAGGATCCGGGGCACCCCGGCCGGGACGGGGTCCGGCGAGAACACCGGCGTCATCACCGTGTGGGTGTAGAACTCGCCCCGGAAGCGCAGCCGTTCACCGGTCTGCCAGCTGTGCCAGATCGCCCGCACCGCCTGCACGTACTCGCGCATCCGGGCCGCCGGACGGTCCCACGGCATCCCGAAGCGCTTCTCGATGTGCGGCTTGACCTGCGAGCCGAGCCCGATGACGGCCCGGCCACCGGAGGCCGCGTGCAATCCCCAGGCCTGGTAGGCCAGCATCATCGGGGTGCGGGCGAAGGCCACTGCGATGCCGGTGGCCAGTTCGATCGACTCGGTGCGGTCGGCGGCCCGGGCCAGTTGGAGGAACGGGTCGTACGCCGTCTCGGCGACCACCAGCCGGTCCATGCCCCGGCGTTCGGCCTGCTCGGCGGCGTCCAGGATGCCCGCCGGGTGCCCGGAGGCGGTGGCGTCGAGGCGGAGGGCGGCGGGTCGGTCCATTGGGCGGGCTCCTGATCACGGGCTGCGGTGCTACCCGGCTAGCCTGCCACGCCGTCAGCGGCCCTCCGAACCGGCCGGTGCGCCGCACGCGTACGAGCCGGCCGAGCCGCAGCACCCGGCCGAGCTGCCGCACCCGGCCGAGCCGCTGTACCCTGTTCGCCCCGCAGCCGGGCGGCCCGGACGCCTACCGCGCCGCCCACCCGGGGCCGGCGCCTGGGACCTGCTCGAGGCGGTCAGCTCGGACGCCCTGTTCCGGATGCCCTCGCTACACCTGGCCGAAGGGAACGCCGCGGCCGGCGACACCTCCCACTTCTTCGAACTGGCCCTCCCCGCCCCGGCCATGGGCGGGCTGCTCGGAGCCTGCCACGGCCTGGACCTCCCGCTGGCCTTCGGCACCCTCGACAGCCCGACGGCCCGGCAGTTCCTCGGTGACCCGCCCGGCCCGGAGGCCGTCGTCGCCTCCCACGAGCTGCGGCGGTCCTGGATCCGGTTCGTCGCCACCGGCGACCCCGGGTGGGCCGCCTACGACCCGCAGCGGCAGCTCACCCGGGTGGTGAACGCCCACTCGGAGACGGTCCGCTACCCCGAACAGGCCTCCCGCCGGATCCGGGCGGGGCACGCCCCCACCGCCTTCGACCTGGTGTGACGAAGGCGGCCCGGCGGCCCCGCGACACCCGTCAGGAGCTGCGGCGCAGCACTGCCGTCTCGAAGTCGGCGAAGCCGCGCTCCTGGCGCCACTCCTGCTGCGCCTTCGGGCTGGCCGCCAGCAGCGCCGCGCAGCGCTTGCCGGGCCGGTCGCTGCCGAGGGCCTCGCCCGCGCACTCGGGCGCCGGGCGAAAGCGGTCGCTGTCCTTCCAGAGGCTGCGGCCGGGCAGGAAGCCGTACTCCAGCGAGTTCCGGGCGAGGTCCTTCAGGTCGCGGTAGCCGAGGTCGTAGCGGGTCGTGGCCTTCTGGTACTCCCCGGTGATGTCGCCGCGCGAGACGCCCGGGTCGTCGGTGGCCAGCGCGGTGGGCACGCCGTGGCTGCGGTAGAGCGGGAAGGGGTGGTCCTGGCCGGAGACGTTGAGGATCTGCTCGTTGCTGGTCAGCGGCACCTCGATGAGGACGTGTCGCTCGGCCAGGGTGTTCAGCAGCCCCTCGGAGTCGTCCTCGTGGACGACGTCGACGCCGTGTCCGATCCGCTCGGCGTGGCCGGTCAGCACGGCCTCCCGGATGTGCCACCGCAGGTCCTCAGGCTTGACCAGCCCGGGCACCAGTTCGCCCGCGTGCAGGGAGATGTGGGCCTTCGGGTAGAGCGGGTGCAGGTAGTCCAGCATCCGCATCTGGAGCTCGTAGTTCTCCAGCGAGGCCGGGTAGTCCTCGGGCTGGACGAGGTTGACGGCGACGAACCGGTCGTCCCGGCTGGCGAGTTCCATGCCCAGCAGGAGCTGGGCGAACACCCGGGCGGGGGTGGCGGCGCGGGAGGCCTGGGAGATGATCCGGACGGTCACCGAACAGCCGGGCGCGGGGCTCGCGGTGCCGCAGTTCTCGGTGGTGCGGTACTCCTCGAGCATCCGGTCCGCGTCCGAGCGGGCCTGGGTGACGAGTTCGTCGATGCCGCCGTCGGCGAGCAGCTTGTCGCGCAGCTTGGCGAAGTCCGGGTCGTAGCCGACCTTGGCCGCGAGGGCGGCGGTGCCCGACGAGGCCGGGGTGAGCATGGTCTCCAGGTAGCTCTGGTTCTGGTCGGCCATGGTCTCGGTGACCTCGGCCAGCATCCGGCCCGGGTGGCGCCAGCTGGCCTCGCCGAACTTGCCGAAGGTGGCGAAGAAGTGGTCGTGGCCGGATTCGGCGCCGGGTGTGAAGTCCTGCATCGACCAGGCGCGGATCACCTGTCGGCGGAACGCCTGGTCGGTGACGGCGTCGGCGGCCGGGCGGGCGGTGGCCGTGCAGGGCGCCACCTGCGCGGTCAGGGTGACGGTGTCGATGCAGAGCCCGTCCTCGGCGGCCAGTTGGATCAGCAGCTCGGTGGAGACCGCGCCGGAGAGGTGGTTGTGCAGGTCACCGCCCTTGGGTAGGTCGCGCAGGAAAGCGCGCAGCCGGCCCGGGTCGTTCCGGATGCCGTTCAGGTAGGCGTCGACCCGGCGTTCGGCGACGGCTCGGGCGGCCTGGGCGGCGGGCAACGGCGCCGCCTGGGCGGTGGCGGGGAGCAGCGGGGCGATGAGCGCGGCACAGACGGCGGCCGCGGCGACGGTGGTTCGGCGCAAGGTGATCATGGCCGTATGCTCGCGGCCGCGAATCGGGGCCATCGGAAATTCGGGCTCTTGTCCTGAACACACCACCCAGGTGGGTGAGCAGCGACCCGAACGCCATCACATACCTGTCCGACCCTCCGGTCACCCGTTCGACGTCAGATCGCCAGATCGCGTCGCTCCAGCAGCCGGAAGGCGGCCAGCAACCCGAGCAGCCCCACTCCGACGAGCACGCCAAGCGCCGCCCACGGCACCCCGCCGTGCGCGAGCACGTCGCCCGGCGCGTAGTAGTGGAACGGGCTGAGGTAGCGCAGCGGTGCGGCCGGGGACCAGGCCAGCGCGATGAAGTTGAGCGCGAAGCCGATCGCGCCGAAGGCGACGGCCGCGCCGATCACGTGCGCCCGCCGCCGGCTGAGCGCGGACACCGCCAGCACGGGGCCGGTCAGGCAGAACGCGAGGGCGCAGCCGAGCAGTCCCGCGGCGAACACCCCGCCCTCCGGGACCGCGTCGCGCAGTTGCGGGGAGAAGGCCACGCCGAGCGCGACGGTCAGCGTGGCGGCGGCGTTGAGCAGCACCGAGGCGGCGATCAGCGCACCGGCCCGTTCGGCGAGCAACCGTCGCCGCGAGACCGGGCGGGTCATCAGGAGTTCGATGGTGCCGGACTCGACATCGGCCGCGACGGCGGCGGCTCCGAGCGAGCCGATCACCGTGAGCTGGAGCGCGATCCAGAACGGGTGGGTCAGTCCGGCGCCGAGCAGGCCGGGGTAACTGGCGATGGGCACATCGCCGTTGGAACCGCTGAAGGCCTTGAAGGCGCCGGGCGGGGTACGGCGGGCGCCGAAGAGTTCGGTGGGCGGGATGGTTCCCGCGATCACCACGATCAGGGTCTCGAAGACGATCATGCCAAACAGCAGGGAGAGCAGCATCCGGCGGCGCCGGTGCAGGGCCAGCCAGACCAGCGGGAGGCGGCGGCTGACGGTCGCGGGTGTCATCGCTCCTCCCCTTCGGCGGTCTCCCCTTCGGTCGACTCCCCTCCGGCGATGGCCTCCCCTTCAGTGGCCTCCCCTTCGGCGGCCTCGCGGTCGGTGGAGCGGTAGAGGTCGAGGAAGGCCTCGTCCAGCCCCGCCTCCTCCACGGTCAGGTCGGCGACCGGGAGTTCGGCGAGCAGGCCGCGGACGGCCGGCACCACCTCGTCCGGCGGCACCAGCAGCTCCACCCGGCGGCCGTCCCAGCGCGGCGACCACCGCTCGGCGGCCCCGAGCGGCCGGGCGCCCTGCCCGTCGGCGAACAGCAGGCGCACGCGTCGGGCCCGGGCCTGGCGCAGCTCGGCCACCGAACGGACGGTCACCAGCCGGCCCCGCCGGACGATGGCGACCCGGCCGCAGGTCCGCTGCACCTCCGGCAGGACGTGGCTGGAGAGCAGGACGGTGCGACCGGCCACGGTCTCCTCGGCGAGGAGTTCGAAGAAGGTCTCCTGGACCAGCGGGTCCAGCCCCTCGCTCGGCTCGTCCAGCACCACCACCGCGGGCTGGTGCTGGAGCGCCTGGACCAGTCCGAGCTTCTGCTTCATGCCGCGCGAGTACTGGCCCACCGGCCGGGCGAGGTCGGCCGGGGACAGCTTCAGCCGTGCGCACAGTTCGCGCTGCCGACGCACCGGGGCGCCCTGGAGGGCGGCGAGCAGATCGAGGGTCTGCTGTCCGGTGAGCTCGGGGTAGAGCCGCAGCTCTCCGGGCAGGTAGCCGAGCGCGGGGGCGAGGCTCCGGTGGTCGGCCACCGGGTCCAGCCCGAGCACCCGCACCCGGCCGCTGCTCGGGCTGAGCAGGCCGACCAGGCAGCGCAGGGTGGTGGTCTTCCCGGCGCCGTTGGGGCCGAGCAGCCCGAAGACCTCGCCGGCCGCGACCGTGACGGCCAGGTCCTTGATGCCGACCGTGGCGCCGTACCGTTTGGTGAGCGCGCTCAGTTCGATCACCGGCGCGGTTGCGTCCCCCGGCATGCCCACCTCCTGTGACGGCGCCGCACCCGGCGCGTCGGCGTGTGTCGGACATCCAAGCGCGCCGGGGCCGGGCAGTCGAGGGACACGGCCGGGGAAGTCGAGGACGCGGCCGCAGCGCCGCGTACGGGCCCCTCCGGGCGGGGCCTCCGGACGGGCCTCACCCCTTGCACACGCCCAGCGGCACCAGGCGGACGACCTGCCGCGCCAGCCCCGCGGCCTCGGTGACGGCGGCCACCGCGTCCACGTCCTTGTACGCCTCGGGCGTCTCCTCCGCCAGCGCCCGCAGTGAGGCGGGCCGCACCGCGATGCCGCTCGCCTCCAGGTCCGACCTGAGCCGCTCGCCCCGCACTGCGCGCAGCGCCTGGTGCCGGCTCCACACCCGGCCGGCGCCGTGGCAGGCGGAGTGGAACGCCTCGTTGCCCGGTAGGCCGACCATGACGTACGAGGCGGTGCCCATCGTCCCCGGCACCAGCACCGGCTGACCGGCTCCGACGAGGTCCCCGGGCAGGTCGGGGTCGCCGGGCGGCAGGGCGCGGGTGGCGCCCTTGCGGTGGACGCAGAGCGTGCGCACCTCGCCGTCCACTTCGTGCTCCTCCAGCTTGGCGAGGTTGTGCGACACGTCGTAGACCAGCTCCAGCCCGACCCCGAGCGCGGTGGCGAAGGCACGGCGGGCGGCCTCGGAGAGCAGCTGCCGGTTGGCCCGCGCGTAGTTCGCGGCGGCGGTCATGGCACCCAGGTAGGCGCAGCCGCGCGGCGATTCGACCAGCGTGCAGGCGAGTTGGCGGTCCGGGAGCTCGATCCGGTAGCGGTGCAGTTCGCGGTCCATCGTGCGGACGTGGTCGGTGCAGATCTGGTGGCCCAGCCCGCGTGAACCGCAGTGGATCATCACGCAGACCTGCCCGGGCCGCAGCCCGAACGCGGCGGCCGTCTGCGGGTCGTGCACCTCGTCGACGGCCTGCACCTCCAGGAAGTGGTTGGCCGAGCCGAGGCTGCCGACCTGCTGCAACCCGCGCTCGACGGCCCGGGTGCTCACCTCGCCGGGGGCCGCGCCCGCCAGCACGCCCCGGTCCTCGCAGCGCTCCAGGTCGCGTGGCACGCCGTGACCGTGCTCGACGGCGTAGCGGGCGCCGCCGAGCAGCAGGTCGTCCAGCTCCTGCGGCCCCGCGAGCTGCCAGAGACCGCCGCGACCGAGTCCGCGCGGCACGGTGCGGTCCAGCAGGTCCATCAGGCGGCGGATCCGCTCGGCGTCGAGCTCCTCCCGCGCCACCCCGGCGGCCAGCAGCCGGACGCCGCAGGAGATGTCGAAGCCGACCCCGCCGGGCGAGACGACACCGCCCCGACCGACGTCGGTGGCCGCAACCCCGCCGATCGGGAAGCCATAGCCCCAGTGCACGTCCGGCATGGCGAACGAGGCGCGGACGATCCCGGGCAGCGTCGCCACGTTCGCCACCTGCTCCAGCGCCTGGTCGCCGGCGGCCTGCGGCAGCAGCGCACCGCTCGCGAACACCACGCCCGGCACCCGCATCGGCGGGCGCGGCTCGATGCGCCAGCGGCAGTGGCCCGCCTCGGCCAGTGCGATCTCCACCTCACTCACCCCGCTCCCGCCACCCGAGCCGCCCGCGCGCCTACACGTCCACCGTGGCCGCACAGGTCCAACCACCGGGCCCCGCGCTCAGCTCCAGGCCGTGCAGCGAGACCGCCTTCGGCACGGCGCCGACCAGCTCGGCGGTGGCCGCGTCGACCATCCGGAACCGGACCTCGATGCTCCGGGCCCCGTCCAGGCCCTCGATCGCGCCCAAAGCGAGCGCCACCGGCAGCTCGCCGTGCACGTCCATCCGGTAGAGGACCTCCTCCAGTACACCCACGAGCAGATCCGGATCGCTCTCCGCGAGCACCGCACAAGCCCGCTCACCGACGACCCGCGCCCCCGACAGATCGGCGAAACTGCCGACCACACCGCGCACCAGCTCGCCGATACAGCCCTCGGCCGTCGGCGCCCACGCCTCCACCCGCAGGTCCGCCGTGTGCGGCACGCTCCGGTGGCCCCTGCCGGACCGCCCCGCAGTCCCGTCACCGTCCACGGCCAACGCCTCCCGCACCCGTTCCCGTCCCCTCTCCAGCGTCATCCCGCGCCCCGAACCGGGGCAAGTACGGCGGTCCGCCGCTCCCCGGCCCCCGCGCCGGCACACCGGCCCCGGCCCCACCCGGCGCCGTTTCACCGGGATTTCATCGCTCCTCGTTAACGTGACTTGACGTGTTCGCGGCAGCTCGCTTCGTCACCACTCAGGCAAGTTCCGCCAGGACCGCCCGGTTCGAACTGCTGCCGCCCTGCGCCCCCTCACGAGCAGCGAGACGACCGTCTGACCACGACACGGCCCAGCAGAGAAGGCAGAACATGAACCGGACCCTAGAGAAGACGGCGAAGCTCCTCACCGCGCCGGCCGTCGCCCTGGCCCTCCTCGCGCCCGTCCTCGCCGCCATGCCGGCGAGCGCCGCGACGACGACCGACGCCTACACCTTCACCAACCCGGACGGCACCCTCAACGCGACGGGCGACAACGACGGGAACCAGATCTCCGTCACCCCCGACGGCACCAACTACACCAACTGGCGACTGATCAAGCTCGGTGCCCCCGGCATGTTCAACCTCGCCAGTACGTCCTCCGGCAAGTGCGTGTACGCCTCCCAGCCCGCCATCCAGCAGTCCTGCGGCAAGGACGGCGAGCAGTGGCACTTCCGCCCCGTCGACGGCAAGCCCAACACCTTCGGCATCGTGCGTCGCGACGACACCAGCGGCGCCGAGTACTGCATGGACGACCGCGGCGGCCTCCACCTGTGGGGCATCCTCGCCCAGCCCAACGTCTGCAACGGCAGTGCGAGCCAGGAATGGACCGTCCCCGCGTCGAAGGCCGCCGAAGCGAGGAGCCTCGCCCTCGACTACTACGCCGACCTGTGCGCGAAGAAGACCTCCACCTGCTCGTGGACCGAGAAGTCCGAAGGGCAGCCCGAAGTCCTGCCCCGTCAGCCCGCCTCGTCGGTCTGGTACAACGACACCGGCAGCACCATGAAGCAGGTCTTCACCACGATCTACCACTCCGGCTGGGCACAGTCGTACTCCGCGGGGGTGTCGACCTCCGTCGGCGTCTCCACCCCGGTCCAGGCGATGATCAGTAGCCAGCTCGCCGCGACGCAGACCTATCAGTCCGACGAGGCCACCGTGAACGGCATCGCGATCGACGTCCCGCCCAAGAACTACGGATGGGTCGACTTCGCCGCCGTCGGCAAGAAGGTCACCGGCACGTGGACCTTCGACACCGACAACCAGCCGTGGACCTCCGACGCCACCGTGACCGTCCCCGTCATCAACTCGGCGGCCGGCTCCACGATGTACGTCGCCCGAACCAGTACGGACGCGCCCGGCGGTGGCTCCGGCTCCGACGTCAAGCCCGCCGCTCTCGCCAAGACCGCGAAAGCCACCATGGACGTGCCTGCGGGCGGCAGGCTGACCGCCTACCAGGGCGGTGTCCAGGTCAACGACGCCAACGGCAACACCGTCGCCACGGTGCAGCCCGGGACCGTCACGGACACCAACGGCACGACCCACCGGGTTGGACTCGTCGTGGACGGCAACACTGTCACCCAGACCATCGAAGGCATCACCGGCGACACCGTCATCGGCACGATCACGCCCCCGACCTACTCCCTGGGCAGTGGCAAGCCCGCCGCCGTGGCGAAGGCCGCCATGGCGATGACGGCGGCGGAGTCCCTCATGGCCGCCCCCGGCGACAAGAACAGCGACGAGCACGACAAGTGCATGGCCAAGAAGATCGGCACCAACATCGTCGTCGGAGGCGTCACGGGCGCGCTGACAGGCCCCGAAGGAGTCGCCATCGGGATGCTCACCGGCGCATTCAAGGGCATCGCCAAGGGCGTCCTGGAATGCTGAGGTAGGCCGCTACCCGGCTTCGCCGGAACGACCGCGTCCCCCTGGCCACGGTGCGGCCAGGGGGGACGCGGTGTTGGCGGCCATGGGACGGCATCGTCGGCCTGGCCGGGCCGGTTGGTTCCGGACGTGCGGCCCCTCCGCGGCTCCCTGCGGGACGGCTCCCGGTCACCCGATGACGCACGCCGCCCGTCCGGGGCCGCGGGGCACGGGGCACGGGGCCGCGGGGCACGGGGCGGCCGATCGTGGCGTGCCCCGGAGCGATTGGTGTCCGCGGCTCGTTGGGTGGGTGTGGCTGACGAGGCGAACGAGACGAACGACGACCGGGCCCAGGCGCCGATGGTGTGGGCGCTGGCAGTGAAGGAGACGGCGCAGGGACCGCCGTTGGCGGAACTGATCGTGGAGGTCGGTGACGATCTCTACGCCGAGTTCGTCGAAGCCGCGGTCGACAGCGGCTTCACGCTCGCGGCGGGCGAGCCTTCGGAGACGACCGGGGCCGTCGAGATCGATGACGGTCGGGTGCGGCGCCTGGTGCTGGTGGGCGGGCGCGAGATCTGGGAGCCGGACACCCGGGTGGAGGCGTCGCCGGGCTGGCTGGCAGCCGCCGAGGGCAGGGGCGGCGTCATCCTGATCCTGGTGCCGCCGAGGACCTGGCCGCCCGGACTGGTCGAGTTGGATCCCGAGGAACGTGTGGACGTCTTCAACCAGCGGTTCGAACAGGAGCAGAGGGCGGGCCGTGTGCTGCACGGGACCGTGTCCCTGCGGGTGGGAGGGCCCCCGGGCGGCGGGGGCCCCGCAAGTCGAGCCGAGTAGCCGCCGCCTCTCGGCGTTCGAACACCGCCGCCGTCTCCGTGCGGACCTCGATGGTCGAGCCGCGGACGGCTCGGACGCGGGCAGGCTCAGGTCGGCCGACGGGCCGTGGCGTGACGTCGAGCGTCGCCGCCGGCCTGCCGAGGGGTCTCGCCGTCGGTGGACTCGGCGGCGCGGCGCCGGCGGTAGTAGTGCACGGTGAGGATGCCGAGCAGCGGCCCCCACGCGGCCAGCGGCCAGTACGCCCCGTAGAAGGCGACGTCCTGCCAGCCGTGGGTGTTCGCGCCGGGGTCGAGGCCGCCGTCGACCCGCCGTCCCATGCTGATCATGGTCATCGCGTACGGCCAGAGCAGGGTGTTGAACGTCGCGCCGAGACCGGCCGGGATGACCGCGGCGAGGATCGGGATCCGGCGGCCGCCCAGGCGCGGGATCCACCGGGGCCACACCTCACCCCACTCGCTGACCAGGCCCACCGCCAGGAACGCCAGCGCCTCGCTGACCCCGCTCAGCGCGATGACGTACCACCACTCGCCGCCGAACCACGCCGGCGGCGGCCGGCCGTCACTCGGGGCTTCCATCAGCGGAACCCGCAGGTCGACGCTCAGGATCCGCCAGAGCCCGGCGGGCAGCACGGTCAGCGAGATCCCGTACGCGACCCACACCGCCCAACGGGGCACACCCGCCACCGTCCGCCCGTGCAACCGTGCCAGGACCAAGCGAGCCGTCATGGGGAGTCCTCCTGCTCTGAGCGCCCGATCAGTGCGGACTGCCGGGTTCGTCCACCTGGGAACAGCCTCGCGGAACCAAGATCGCAGTGAGCTTGCGGACGGCACATCAGTCCCGAGAAGGGAGCGGCTCACCCTCGCGGGGGAGGCCGGATACCTCCTGCGGGATGCTGTGGCAGGGCACGAAGCGGTGACCGCGAACTACCGGGACGGTGTTCGCGGTCCCTCAAACAAACCGGCTGGGTGTGCTGACACGTCCGATCGTCTGACCGCCCGCCCCGCGATCGCCGGCGGTCCAGCACGAGCGGCCTCACCCCGGGAACGAGCCTGGTCAGGGCCTTTCGGGTTTGCGGGCCACGAGGCAGGCGTGCGGCCTGTTCGCCCGTCCGCCGGGCTCCTGCTCCAGTCTCGCGGTGACGACGAAGCCGGCCTGGTCCAGCAGCTCGACCATGCGGTCCAGGGGCAGGAGGTACGACTCGTAGGACACCGGTCGGCCATAGCCCTGCCTCGGCTGCAGCCGCTCATCGCCGACATAGTCTCCCCAGAGCAGGTAGCCGCCGGGCGCGAGCGTGCGGTGGAACTCGGCGAACATCGTGGGCAGCCACTGCGGGGGCGTGTGATGGGTGGAGTACCAGGCCAGAATGCCGCCGAGCTCGTCGTCCCTCGTCTCCAGCGCGGTCATCGAGCCCTCAGTGAACCGCAGGTTCGGATAGGCGTGCCGGGCCAGCGCGACCATCTTCGGCGACAGGTCGAGGCCGAAGACGGACACCCCCAGCTCGGCGAGGTGCGCCGTCAGGCGCCCGGGGCCGCACCCCAGGTCGGCGACCGGCCCCAGACCGGCCGTCCGCACCAGTTCGGCGAACCCCGCCAGCATCGCGCGTGACAGCGGGTCCATCTCGGCTGGAGGTGGGACGCGTTCGACGTAGGCGGTGGCGACCGTGTCGTACGACTCGCGGACGGCGGTCAGAAAGGAGAGCTCAGCCATGCGGGCGACCCTAGACCAGGCGACTGACAGGCCGTGGCACGACCTTCAGCCCGAGTGCCAGCTGCAGACCGGCCTGGCCCGCTCCGACGACGGCGATCCGGCGCACGGCGGCCTCCCAGGGGGTCTGCTGGCAGGCCGGACCCGACTGACGGCCCGTCAAGCAGGCACCCTAGCCCAGTGCTCGGACCGCGGACAGGGGCCGGGGCGGCGCCTACCCGCCCAGGTGGGCGGTGATCAGCGCCGCCACGGCCTCGACCTGGTCCGCCACGTAGAAGTGCCCGCCCGGGAAGACCCGCAGGTCGAAGCCGCCGGTGGTGTGCCGCTCCCACTGCGCGACCTGATCGACCGTCGCGTTGTCGTCGCTCTCCCCCACCAGACCGATGATCGGCTGCGGCACGACGGCGTCCGGCGCGGCGCGGTAGGTCTCGATCGCGGTGTAGTCGGCCCGCAGCGCCGGAAGGATCAGCTCGCGCAGCGCGGGAACGGTGAGGATCCGCTCGTCCGTCCCGCCGAGCCGCACGATCTCCCGGAGCATGCCGTCGTCCGACAGCCGGTGAACCTCGCTGTCCCGGGGCAACGAGGGTGCGCGCCCCGCCGACACGAACAGCCGCTCGGGGCCGGTCAGGCCGTCCCGGGCGTAGCACCGGGCCACCTCGAAGGCGACGGCCGCGCCCATGCTGTGCCCGAAGAGGGTGAGCGGCCGGTCCGACCACTCCCTCAGCTCCCGGTAGGCCTGCTCGGCCAGCTCCGGCACCGAGGCGATCGTCGGCTCCGCGTAACGGTTCTGCCGCCCCGGGTACTGGACGGCGAGCACGTCGGCGTGCGGCGCGAGCGCGTTGGCGTGGTCCAGATAGTAGCTGGCGGAGCCGCCGGCGTGCGGGAAGATCACTACCCGGGCGGGGGCGTCGTCGGACGGGTTGAACCGACGGAACCACGGGTTCTCGACGGCGGCGCTGCTGGGCATACGGGGTGTGACCTCTCTCCGTGACGAAACCTGCCGGGGGCCAGTCTCGCAGGGCGCTCGCGCTGCCGGGCCCGACCGGGGTGTGCTACCCCGATCATGTACTGCTGTCACACCGGCCGGTCAGGGCCCACGGGGCCGCCAGGACGCACCGGCCGGTCAGTGCTCCCCTCGGTCCGCGGCGCCGAATCGAACCGCTACCGCGCGCGAACGGGAAACCCCGTCCAGCAGCAACACCGACGCCGCTTCCGGCGTAGGTGACGGACGCGGAGACGGAGACGGAGACGGAGGCGCGGACAGGGACAGGGACGGAGACGGGGACGACCCGTGCGACCGCGCGTTCCCCGGGAACGTCGCCAACAACCGCTCCAAGCCCCGACGGTGGCGCGCGAACACCCGCACCGAGGCGTGCCGCCCGCGCGCCCGCTGGCCCTCGAGCGCGGTACCTGCGCCGACGTCCAGCAGCACCAGGTGCAGTTGCCGCCCCTGCCGCCCGGCCTCCCGCGCGAGCCACCGTCGCAGCCACGCCCGGCTGCCGCAGTCGTGCACCAGCAACGGCCCGCCCCGCCGCACCGATCTCCGCAACAGCCGGAGGTGCTCGCACCGCGCCCACGGCCGGTACACGCCGTACGGCAGCCAGGCCGGCATCACCGCCTCGCAGGCCTCGTGCACCGTCCGCGGGTCCACCGCCCGAGCCCCGTGCCCGTCACCGCCCGGGCCCCCGGACCAGCGCCGCAGCAACGTGCTCTTCCCGGCCCCCGGCAACCCCGACACCACCACCACGGCGTCCGCCGGGTACGCCAGGACGAACTCCGCCCCGTGCACCCCTCGTAGATCCACCACCCCGTCCGGCGCCACCACCGCACTCACCGCGCCACCCACCGCTCCCCCGTCCACCGCTTCCCCTCCGCCTCCGCCTCCGACGGGGAACCCTAACAACGCGCCCTCCGGCCGAGCCGGCCGCCACGTCGTGCAAGGCACGGGCGCGGCGCGCCTCACGGTAGGTGGCGGCGGGTCTCGCTCCAGGCGAGCAGGTGGGTCTTGACCGGGCCGTCCGGGAGGAGGGGGAGCAGGGTGGTGAGGTGGGCGGTCGGCGCCTTGTGACGGTGTAGTTCTCCGATGCGGTCGAGTGGGAGTGTGCGCCAGTCCGCAGCGAGGGCGGCCGCTTCGGCGGGCTGGAGGGTGAGGGCCGCGAGGGTGTCGGCGGCGAGGGCTTCGGGGGACCACTCGGAAGCGTCCCCGGCGCCGAGGTGGTGGATGACGTAGGCGCGCAGCATGAACTCCTGCCGGCGTCGACTCGCCTCGCCCCAGGGGCCGTCCGCGCGGGTGCGGCGGTTGGCGGTCAGGGCGAGGCGGGCCCAGCGCAGGCGGAGCGGACGGGGCTCGTCGTCCTGGTAGGCGTGGAGCTGGGCGGTCTGCCGGATCCGTTCCAGCTCGTGGTACCCGGTGTCCGCCAGGGCGGCACACTGTTCGAGCTCCGCATTCGTTGTGTCGTCGGTCATGGCTTCTCGCCTCCGCTACTGCTGGGGGCGGGAAGGACTGTAGCGCCCCGTGGTGGTGCCGGTCCGGTGGGCGGGCGAGCGCGGACCGCAAGCCTGAGTAGCCCGCGCGGCTCTCGCGGCCCGGGCGGCCCGGGCGGCCGGTCGATGGTGCAGGGGCGCGCAAGGGAGCGTGACGCGCCCCCACAACGCTTCGAGCGCCCGCGCGGGCGACCTCTCGCGCGGCGGTCGCCGGGAAGAAACGACCGTGGGCACTCGATCGTGCGAGCAGAACTGCCGATACACCCCCGGCGGCGTTCCCTCGCACTGCCTCGAGGAGGCACAACATGACCTGGCTACGCGTCCTCACCGCACTGGGCATCCTCGCTGTGGCAGCCAGTGCCGTGCTCGTCTTCGCCCGCTGCACCGCGACGCCCGATGGCGACCGCGACGTGGCCGTGCCGCCCGACCTCCGGAAGGATGCCGAGGGCAGCGGCCTCTTCCAGCGGACGGGCGGCGACGGCTGAGGTGCCGTCAGTGCCCGGCGACATCGTCCGGCCGGACCTCGATGTGATCGGCCGCGAGGTCGACCGCCACCCGGTGCTCCATGCCGAGCGCCTCGAGGAACTTGACCGGCAACTGCACCCGCCCGGTGCGGTCCAGCATCACGTACTCCCGCTCGTTGACCGACTCCTCGCCGTACTCGTCCGTCACCGTGCGGCGCAGCACCTCGCTGCTGGTCCGCCCGTCCCGGATCGCGACCGTGCGGCGCACCTCGCCGGCCACCATCGGGTCGTGGGTGACGATGACGACGGTGGCCCCGAGTTCCCGGTTGACGGTGCGGAAGGCCTCGAAGATCACCGCACCGGTCTCCGAGTCGAGCTCGCCGGTCGGCTCGTCGGCGAGCAGCACCGGCGGATTGTTGGCCATCGCCACCGCGATGGCGACCCGCTGCTGCTGGCCTCCGGAGAGCTCGTCGGGGCGCCGGTGGGCGAGTTCCCCGATCTCCAGCGCCTCCATCAACTCGGCCACCCGGGCAGCCTGTCGTTTCGATCCCCCGGCGCCGGATCGGCGACCGCGCAGTTGCATCGGCAGGCCGATGTTCTCGGCCGCGGTCAGGAACGGCAGGAGGTTGCGGGCGGTCTGCTGCCAGATGAAGCCGACCACCTCACGCCGGTAGCGCAGCCGCTCCTTGGTGGACATCTCCAGCAGGTCGCAGCCCGCCACGGTGGCGGTGCCGGCGGTCGGCACGTCGAGCCCGGCGAGGATGGTGAGCAAGGTGGACTTCCCGCTGCCGGACGCGCCGACCAGGGCGACCAGATCGCCCTGTCGGATGGTCAGCTCCAGGCCCTGTAGCGCCTGGACCTCGATCCCCTCGGCACTGAAGATCCGGACCAGGCGATCGCACAAGATGGCGGCGCCCTCTGCGTGCGCCGTGGGCGAGGCGGCGGCGAGCGCCCGCTGCCGGAGCTCCTGCAGGCTGGGGGCCTCGGCGGTCGGCCGCTCCCGGGAACTGGTGTTCACCGCTGCTCTCCTGTCTCCACTGTCTGGGCCGTCTGCCCTGGCCGGGCTGGCGGGCCTGGCTGTACCGTCCGGCTGATCCAACTGATCCAACTGGTACGGCTGGTACGGCTGGTCCCGACTGCCCGCCGGCTCCCGGTGGTCTGCGCTGTCACGGCCCGTGCGGCCGGCCGGGGCGTCATGGCTGCTCCCCCGCCCGCAGTTCGGTCGCGATCTGGCGCCGACCGGCGATCAGCGTCTCGAGCACCACCCCGACGCCGATCAGCAGGGTCAGGGCCGCCGTGGGCAGCAGCACCGGCAGCAGCGTGGGGCTGATGACGTCCCCGACCCTCGCGCCGACCAGTGTCGAGATGTCGAACCCGCTGCCCAGCAGTCCGACCGCCGCCACCGCGACGAGGCCGCCGCCGACGGCAGCCGCCAGGGTCTGCGGCAGCGCCTCGGCGACGATCAGCGCCAGCCCCTGCCGGGGCCGCAGGCCCATGGTGCGCAGCCGGGCGAGGACGGCGGTGCGCTCGGGCGCTGCCCGGAACAGCGTCAGCAGCACGGCGAGCAGGGCGAACCCGGCTCCGGCGGCGGCCGCGTACCAGAACAGCCGGTCGGCGGCGTGCTGCAGCGGGTCGTCGGCCAGTTGGACGGCGAGTTCGCGGCCGCTGTGCACCGTGTAGCCGGCGGGCAGGCCGTGCGTTCCCCTTCCGGCGGCCGCGGCGTCGTCCGCGACCAGCTTGGCCAGACCGCTCGGCTGAGTCAGACCGTTCTCCCGCAACGTCGACCTGACCCGCTCCGGATCCGGATCACCGACGGCGAACCACTTGTTCATCCGCGGGGGTTCCGGCAGTCGCTCCCAGGTGGGACCGGCGGGCACCACGACGAACGGCTTGCCCGGGTCGGGGACGGCCGGGCTGGCGGTCACGAGCCCGGCGACGGTGGTGCGCAGCCCGTTGCCGTTGGGCGTTCGGATCTCGGGTGGGCCGGCGGTCAGGCGCTTGGCCAGGTCCCGGCTGAACAGCGCGGGAACCCTGGTGCTCGAGCCGCCGGGGGTGGCGGCGAGCTTCGCCGGGTCGAATTCCCCGACCCCGAGGGTGCGGGCGATCTCGGCGTACGCGGTCGGCTCGACGACCACGAGGATGGCCTCCGCGTAGTCCCCGTCGGCTCCGACGAAGCGGGCGCTGGTCTCGACCCAGGCCCCCGTCGCGGCCCGGACGCCCGGCAGAGCGCCGGCGGCCTTGGTGAACGCCTCGGGCAGGGTGGCGTACTCCGGGAGGGAGACGGCGAGGTCCCCACCGGTCGCGATGCGTGCGGCGCGGCTCCGGACGTGGTCGACGGTGTCGAGCACGGTGGCGCCGAAACCCGTCGTGGTGACGGCGATCAGCAGAGCGAGCAGGGGCAGGGCGGAGGGCCGGCGGCGGCCCGAGGTGTCGCGGGCCGCCCGGGCCAGGCCGAGGAAGCCGATCAGGCCGCGACCGCGCCTCGCGACGGCGGACAGCCAACCGACCACCACCGGCTCGATCCGGGCGAGCAGCAGCCCGCCGGTGATGGCGAGCAGCAGGGGGGCGGCGATCAGCAGCGGATCCAGCCCGGCGCCCGGGACGCCCACGCCTCGGCGGCGGACCTCGGCGACGGCCGCGGCGGTGACGGCCAGGACGGTGAGCTCACCGACGACCCGTCGCCAGCCGCCGGAATTTCGGCGGCGTGACCACAGCAGGGCGGCGCGAGCGGGGAAGGCCAGCAGGGCCAGCAGGGTCGCGGCGAGCGCCGCCAGGGCCGCGTAGCCCCAGCGGGGGGTGGGCAGCAGCACCAGGGCGAGGATGGTGCCGACCACGGCCGCGGGCAGGACGGTGGCCGCGCCCTCGCCGAGCAGCCTCAGCAGCACCCCGGTACGGGAGCCGCCGCGGGCTCGTAGCAGGTGGATCTCGGCGGTGCGCCGGTCTGTGGTGAGGGCGGCGGCCAGGCAGAGCACCACGGTGGCCACTCCGGTGACACCGGCGGGGCCGATCGCGCTCAGCGGCAGCGATGCCTGGTAGCGGTCGGCCGCCCGGGTGAGGATGTCGGGGAGGTTCGAGCTGGTGTGCAGGTCGGAGCGGCCGGTCGTGGAGGCCAGGGCGGTGGCGCCGGGACCGGCCAGGAACGAGCTGACGGTGCTGCGGGTCCGGTCGAGGCGGTCGGCGCGCAGCGAGGCCGGGTCGACGGGGAGCCGCCAGAAGTCCTCGCCGCCGGCGCCCCAGCGGGCGAGTGCCGGAAGGCTCCCGCCGTCGACGAAACCGCTGGTCGTCCAGTGTTCGTGCTGCGAGTCGGCCTTCAGGCAGGCGCGGGCCGGGCAACCAAGGTCCTCCCAGAACGCGTCCAGGGGGTCGTTGACCTGGTAGAGGCCCACCACCACGGTGTTCCGCCGGGCGCCCTCCCCCAGGGTGCCGTTGTCGATGACGTCGCCGAGTTTGACGTGGATGGTCTCGGCGGCCTTCTCGCTCACGACGATCGGCAGCGGGCCGTCGGCGGGGGCGGGGGTGGGCCAGGTGCCGCCGGTCAGGGTGGCCCGGGCGGTCAGGTCCTGCAGGTAGTAGAGCGTGAGGACGGCGGGATCGGTGTCGGCGATCCGGGCGTATCCCGGGTTGAGCATGCCGCGCGGGTTCAGGGCTCGGGCGCCGGTGGCCGCGCCCGATGGAGCCAGCGTCAGTTCCCGGCCGACCTTCGCGGTGAGCTTCTGCCGCACGGCGTCGAGGTCGGCGGCGGTGTCGGTGCCGCCGGTTCGCGAGGTGGACTGCAGGCTGGTCGGGTTGAGGCCCTTGTGGCGCACGAAGTCCTGGAGCGCGGCGTCCGCACCGCGGTCCTGGAGCCGGGGGAAGGCCGCGGCCAGGAAGACGGTGACGAGGGCGAGGGCCGCCGTGAGCAGCGCGGCCAGCGGCATCGCGCGCAGCCTGGTACGGACCCAGGGCGCCGGGCGGTGGGCGGGCGAGGGGGTGGGCTCGGTGGTCCCGGCCTTGGTGGTCACATCTCCTCCACGTGGCGCAGCCGGGCGGCCACGTCTCGACGGCGGCGTCCGGTGAGGAAGGCCGCCAGCAGCGGGACGACGACGATCGCGGCCGCGAACAGCAGGGCCTGGCCGACCGGCAGTTCGATCCGGGCCTCGGGCACCGGTCGGTCGGCGGCGGGCGTCAGGACCACGAACGGCACGATCAGACGGACGAGCAGAGTGCCGAGGCCGAGTCCGACGGCTGCGCCGAGCCCGACCAGCAGCGCCTGTTCGGCGGCGACGGTGCGGGTGACCTGCTTGCGGCGTGCGCCGAGGGCGAGCAGCAGCGCGCAGTCCCGGGCGCGCTCGTGGGCGGAACCGGCCACGGAGGCGACGAAGCCGATCGCGGCGAGCACCGCGGTGACGATGGCGATGGCCATCATCGCGTTCTGCGGGGCGGCGCCCACCGGGTCGCTGAGCAGGCCTTCGGAGACCTCCGCGGAGAGCTGGACGTCCTGGGAGCCGGGGGCGGACCGCAGCGCGGCCGCGGCCCGGGCCGGAGTCGGGTCGTCCGGTCCGGTGGCGGGCAGCCACCACTCGGCGTGGCTGGGCAGGGAGCGGCCCTGGGCGGCCAGCAGACGCGCGGTCGTGGCGAGGTCGATGACGAGCGCGCTCCGGCCTGCCACCGGCAGGGCCTCGGCCACTCCGCTGATCGTGATCCCGAGGATGGTCCCGTCGAACGGCACCTGCACGGTGTCGCCGACCGTCGCACCGACGAGCCTGAGGTAGTCGCGGGTGGCGACGCCGGAGACGGTGGTCGGCGCGGTCGCCCCGGCGGGGCTGAGGACGGCCCGGTAGGTGCTTCCGATGCCACTCGCGATGTGGTAGTCGACGGTGAACAGCCGGTCGGCGTCGGCCGGTTCGGGCCGGACGGTGGCGATCGGCCCGGGCGTGGCGTTGATCGCCGGAGCGTCGACCACCTCGCCCTTCCAGGCCAGGCCGGCCACCGGCGGGACGTCGGTAGCCGGTCCGTCGGCAGTGTCCGACACGGCCAGTCGGCGTACGGTCACCTCCCCGCCGGCCTGGGCGCTGAAGGACACCGTCGCCCCCACCAGGGTCAGCGGGGCGGCGGCGGAGCCGGCCGGGGCGTCGACCAGCGTGCTCAGCGGGGCCGAGGCGCGCAGTTCGCCGCTGAGCGGGAGGTCGGCGAAGGGAGCCTTGTGGACGTAGCCGAAGCGGTCCCGCAGCAGCAGCGTCACCTCGAGTGGGGACGGCGTCGCCGACGGGAACCCGCCGGAGCCCGGGTGGCCGAACTCCTGGCGGATGGACAGATCGGCGTCGATCCGCAGCGGGCGGCCGGGTAGCGGGAGGCCGGCCCGCGGGCCGGTCGGGGTCGACTGGGCGAGCGGGCGGAACAGTTCGTCGGCGGTGTGCCCGCCAAGGAGGTCACTGCGGACCGGGACGCGCTCGGCGAGGGCCGCGGTGTCCACGGCGAGCACCTGGCCCGTGCCCGAAGGCAGCGACTGCTCCTCGCGGGCGACCGGGATCAGTCGATCGCCGCCGGGTAGGGCCCCGAACCGCCCGCCCTGCCCCATCAGGGAGCCGTGGGCGGCGGAGATCCGCAGTCCGCCGCCGGTGGTGAAGGCGGCCTGGTCACGCTGGGAGGCCGTCCAGGTGGCGTGTTGGCCGATGGCGAGCACCCCGGTGGCGACGGCCAGGACGAGCAGCAGCACCGGGCCGGTGGCGCGGGCGGGCTGCCGGGCCAGCTGCCAGCCGACCAGCGCCGGGCCGAGGCCGCGCCCCCGCGACGCCACCCGCGCGCCCAGCCTGGCGGCGAGCGGCAGCAGGCGCAGCACCACCAGGGTGCCCGCGCACAGTGCCAGGGCGGGGGTGGCGACCAGCAGCAGGTCGACGCCCAGTCGGCCGGAGGAGTCGGCGGACAGCCCGCCGCCGTACTGGTCGAGCTGCTGGTAGGCGAGCGCGGCCAGGCCGAGTACGGCGAGGTCACCACCGTTGCGGGCGATGCCGGAGACCAGGGCCTGGCGGCGGCCGCCCCCGAAGTGCAGGGCGGCGCCGGCTCCGCGCAGCAGACTTGGGATGGTGGACAGCACGATGCAGGCGAGGGAGCAGAGCACGGCCACCGGCCACAGCGCCCAGCCGATGCCGGTGTCCATCGCCACCTGGTGAGACCGGCCGAGCCCGGCCAGGACCCGCACCAGGAACGGGGTGAGCAGGGGTGCGAACGCCGCCGCGGGGAGGGCGAGCAGCACCAGTTCCAGAACAGCGAACCCGCCGAGGCGCAGGCCTGAGGCGCCGCGGGCGGCGAGCAGTTCGTTCTCCCGCTCCTGGCGGCTCGAGATCAGCCGGACGACCAGCAGCAGGGCCGCTGCGGCGAGCACGGCCAGTTGGAGGGCGCCGATCAGCAGGGTGGACCGGGCGACCACCAGGCTGGCCGACAACTCGTGTACGACCGCCGGGAGTTCGGTCGTCGCTGTGAGCGACGCGCTCTTCCGCAGCTCGTCGGCCAGGCCCTGGGCGCGGTCGCCGACGGCCTCCGCCGCCTCTTGGTCGACGCCCGCGAAATCGGCGTCGACCAGCCAGGCCCGGCTGCTCTGCGGCAGACCGCCTGCGGAGAACACGCTCTGATCGACCATCATCGGGCCGAAGGTGGTGAAGCCTCCGGTCGCGACCTCGCGGCCGCCGACCGGGTCGATCCGCCAGTACGGGTCGGCGGGGTCGGCGGCCCGGTAGACCCCGGTGATCCGGACGGTCAGCGGCTTGCCGTCGAGCCGGTCGGCGAGCCGGACGTCGACGGGCAACGCCTGCTCGTTCAGGCTCAGCCGGGTCAGCACCGCCTGCGGGACGGCGACTTGTGGCGCGGTGGACTGGATCGGCCCGGCAGCGACGCCCGGCCAGGCACCGGCGGTCAGACGGGCTCGGCCGCGGTCGACGTCGGCGAGGACCGTCAGGTCGACCCTGGCCCCGGCAGGCTGACCGCCCGCATTCCGTGCACCGCCGCTACCCGTTGAGGCTCCGGCGGTCGGGAGACCGTAGGAACGGCTGCGCAGCAGACTGTCGGTGCGAACGGGCAGGTCACCGAAGAGCTTGTGCCGGTAAGTGGCGACCGCGTCCTCGTCCTTGGTCCGCTGATCCAACCCGTGCTCGGCGGTCAACACCACCACGGTCCGGGCATGGCCGGGGCCTTGGAGCGCCTGCCGCAGGCCGGCCTGGCCGACCCCGCCGTTGAAGGTCACCAAGGCGGTCAGGACCGCCGTAGTGATCAGCACCGTCAGCAGGACGGCAGCAGCCAGCGGCAGTCGCCCGCGCAGTCTGCGCACGACGAAGCCGAGCATCGAATTCCTCCCCCGGTCGCGGTCCCAGCGCGGTTCCGGCCCCACCCATCGACCTGTCCGGGCACAGGACAGCCACAGATGGACACCCCACGGGCACACCGGCGCAGTGATCACCGGCCATGATCGCCGGATAGCGGACGATGCTGTCAGATTCGGTCCAGGAACGGAAGGGACTTGCGCGAATCAAGTAAGTAATGAGCAAATTCCTTGCATTGGTAGCATCCCTCGCCCGGGATGCCCTGCCTAAATGCCATGCACACTTCATAAGTCCAGCTTCACCCACTCCTCTGACCAGGGGATTTCGCTTTCCCCGAGCCTTCTGCCCGGGACTCCTGAACCCGAGCAGCCACCGCACCCGTTGACCCGGACAGAACCGGGTAGCCACACCCACAGGGGGGACGCCGAATGACGCAGCACCAGGCCGACACCACAACCGCCAGAGCCTCCGGGCCGATGGTGTCCGTGACCGAACTGCGGCGCAGCTTCGGCACCGGCGAACGGACCGTCCATGCGCTGCGCGGCGTCAGCTTCTCGGTCGAGCGCGGTGAACTCGCCGCACTGAAGGGCCGCTCCGGCTCCGGCAAGACCACCCTGCTCAACCTCGTCGGCGGCCTGGACGATCCGACCGGAGGCGCCATCGCCCTGGACGGCATCGACCTCTCCGGGCTGGACGAGGAGGGCCGGCTCGCCCTGCGCCGTGAGCGGCTCGGCTTCATCTTCCAGTCCTTCGGACTGATCCCGATGCTCACCGCCGCCGAGAACGTCGGCATACCGATGCGGCTGCGCAAGGTACCGGCCGCCGAGCGCGAGGAGCGCGCGCACACCCTGCTGGCCCTGGTCGGTCTCGCCGACCACGCCGACCAGCGCCCGGGCGAGCTCTCCGGCGGTCAGCAGCAGCGCGTCGCGATCGCCCGCGCGCTGGCCAACGATCCCGGCCTGATCATCGCCGACGAGCCCACGGGCCAGCTGGACTCGGAGACCGGCCGCTCGATCATGGAGCTGCTGCGCGCGGTGGTGCGCAGCGAGGGCGTCACGGTCCTGGTCGCGACCCACGACCCTACGCTGATGGAGCTCGCCGACCGGGTGATCGAGCTCCGCGACGGACGGATCGTCGAGCCCGAGGCGGCGGACCGGGCGGCGTAGCGGCGGCGAGCCGGCCGGCGGCCCCCTCGTCAGGCCGGCGGTGGCCGGATCGACTGGGCGTGGTGGAACACCTCCTCCCCGCCCCCCATGGGCCTTGGTCCCCGCGGTGCGCCTTCGTCACCACGGCTCGGCCACCGCCCGCGGTGACCACGTCGACCTGGGTCGGGCGGAGTCCGCGGTCGAGCGCCCGGTTCGACTCGGCCACCACGTCGGCCCCGTCGGCCACCAGCCGGATGTAGGCGGGATGGCTGTGCCAGCAATGGTTGAAGCCCTGGCCCAGCGTCCGGCAGCGGGGAACGCCGCAGGATCGTCCGCTCGGAGAATTCGTGTCGCATGGATTTCCCCCACTTTCCAGGTCCGAGAGAGTCCGGCGGGCCGCACGCTAACACGGGGTATTCAGGTGTGGGAATTCATTAACGAATTAGTGTGACAGTACGTCATTTCAACGGGGCGGTCGCGGCTTCTT
The DNA here is from genome assembly GCF_055569215.1 of Kitasatospora sp. NPDC029312. Classification (NCBI taxonomy): domain Bacteria; kingdom Bacillati; phylum Actinomycetota; class Actinomycetes; order Kitasatosporales; family Streptomycetaceae; genus Kitasatospora; species Kitasatospora sp. NPDC029312. The sequence goes on from NZ_JBVHXY010000014.1 coordinate 128,274, forward strand.
CCGAGCCATCGCCGAGCGTCGATTGTCAGTGGCGTCGGATACGGTCCTCGACGACTCCACAGAATCCGCTCCACGGGAGGTTCGATGACGATCCTCTGCCGCATTTTCCGCGCGATCCTCGGCGCCGGCCGGAACGCGCGGGCCTGGCGACCGACACGGCTGTGGGGGGGGGGGGGGGGGGGGGGGGAAAGCAACAACCGCCCCACCCCCCCAAAGCCCCGAGCGGGAAACCCCCACACACCAACAAAAACCACGCGCCCCGCCCTCCCCCCCTACCACCC
>NZ_JBVHXY010000014.1:128564-161172 GCF_055569215.1 Kitasatospora sp. NPDC029312
TTGCTTGGTGAGGGAGATCGTGTTGCGCCGCGCCTCGGCTTGCTTTCTTCTCCCCCCCCCCCCCCCCCCCCCCCCCCCCCCAGCCCCGGCCTCAGCGGCCGGAAGTTCGAGGGGAGACCCCTCAGACCGCCGGGAAGATCTCGGCGTCCGGCTTCAGCAGCTGCCCCGGCTGCGGCGCGGTGCCGTCCACCAGGTAGCGGGTGACCAGCGCGTTCAGCGCCTTGCTGCGCCCGACGGCGCAGTGCTCGATGGCGTCGACGCTGACCAGCACGGCGTTGCCCAGCTCGTGCTGCATCCGCTGGGCGAACTTGTACTGGGTGGCCGGGTCGTAGAGGTTGCCGATCACCATCACGGTGTTGGAGGTCTTCTTGTTCCACGGGCCGCTGAAGCGCTCGGCGTCCCGGGCCGGCGCCGGCCAGCTCGCGCAGGCCGGAGCGTCGAAGGCCTGGTAGCGGCCGAAGGTCGGGGAGTCCTTCTCCCAGGCCCGGGCGACGTTGGCGAACACCCGGTCGTTCGACGGGTACGGCTTGTCCTGGCAGTTGACGCCCATATAGGAGTCGTCAGCGGTGTACTCGGAGTCGGCCGGGGCCTCGCGCAGCGCACGCGGGACGTTCACCGCGAGCTGGTTGGCCTCGTCGTCCGGGACGTTCGCCTTCGGCGCCAGCAGGGCGGCCGCGGCCGGCTTCTGCATCACCTGGTAGGTGGCCTGCAGCGACTTCGCCAGCGGAGCCAGCTTGGCCTGCGAGTACAGGGCGCTGGCCACCTCGCTGGTGAAGCTGCTCAGGGTCACCTGGGCCCCGTTCGACAGCGTGACCGGGCTGGTCCGCAGGTGGTCCCGGAGCGCGTCGAACTTGGCGCGGGTGTCGCCGTCGCCGAAGGCGCAGCGCGGGGCGCCGGCGGCCTGGCAGCGCTTCAGGAACTCGTCCAGGGCCAGCTCGAAGCCGCCCGCCCGCTGGCGGTCGTACTCGAGCCCGTTGTGCAGGCGCAGGTCGGGGTCGACGTTGCCGTCGATGATGATCGCCCGCACCTTGTTCGGGTACATGTTCGCGTACGTCGAGCCGATCAGCGTGCCGTAGGAGAATCCGGCGAAGGTGAGCTTGGAGTCACCGACGGCGCGACGCATCCGGTCGAGGTCGCGCACCACGTTGATGGTCGACATGTGCTCGATCAGCGGGCCGGCGTTCTTGCTGCAGGCGTCGGTGTAGTCCTGGTCCGCGTCCAGGGTGTCGTCGACCTCGGCCTTGGTGACCGGCACGCCGACCATGCGGTTGTTGACCGCGTCGGCCTCCTCCTGGGTCTTGAAGCACTTCAGCGGGTTGCTCCGGGCCACACCGCGGGGGTCGAAGCCGACCAGGTCGAACTTGGACTGCACCTCGGCGCCGAAGCGGGTGGTGGTCGCCCACAGGTATCCGCTGCCGCCCGGGCCGCCCGGGTTGAGGAACAGCGAGCCGATCCGCTTCGACGGGTCGCTCGCCCGCCGCCGCATCATGGCGATGCCGATCTTCTCGCCCGACGGGTTGTCGTAGTCCAACGGCACGGGGTAGACGGCACAGTCGTAGATGCCGGGGTCCGGCTTGCTCGGGTCCGGGTTGCACGGCTTCCAGTCGACGGGGTCGACCTTCACCTCGGCGGCCGCGGCACTCGGCGCAGGGCCGAAAGGCGCGGCCGACGCGGCGACGGCGGTACCGGTGACAAGGGCGAGCGCACAGGTGACCGCTCCGGCCAACGTGGATATGCGGGACAAGGAACCTCCTCCGTACTGAAAGGGCGGCCCCAGCCTGTCAGTCTGAGATCTCCCTGGGAAGACCTCGAAGCGGCGTAAATATTCCGGACGTCATGACATACATGGTCGAAATATTCTGTGAATGAACCGACTTGACGGTTCATTGACTTGATGCCGAAGCAGCTCGGCTGGCTACTCTCCCCCACCGGCGGACGGCACGGGAAGCCCTGGCTTCTCGGATTTTCGGCGCCGCCCGCGCCGCGCGCGGGATACCGCTACTGGCTGATCGGCCGCGAGAGGTTGTCCTCGGCGACGACCTGGTACACCGCGTTCAGGGTCGGCGGACCGACCAGGTCCTTGATCCGCTCGAAGCGGCGTTCCTCGACCGGGGCGAGCTTCTCCATCCACGCCTGGATGGACTCCGGCCCGTGGTCGCCCTCGATGAGCGCGATGGTGATGATCTCCCGCGCGTCCTCCATCGCGGTGGCGTTGATCACCCGGGTGCGCGGGTCGTCCGGGAAGACCTCGTCGGGGATCCACGCCTTGCGGAACTCCCCGTACTCCACACCCTTGTTGAGCTTGCGCACCATGACGGCGACGAGCTGCATGGCATCCTCCCCAGTGTGTTTCTTGCGGTGCAAGAAGATGACGTCGACTATTGTTTTCTTGCGGTGCAAGAGTTGTCAAGGCTCGTTCGGGACCAACCCGCGGAGCCACCCCGAGACAAGAGGAGGACCAGATGCCGGGCCGACGCACCCGCCCCAGGACGGGGCTGACCCGCGAGAAGGTCATCGACGCCGCCCTCGCCTACGTCGACGAGCACGGCCTCGCCGCGCTCTCCAACCGCAAGCTCGGCGCGGCGCTCGGCGTCGAGGGCATGACGCTCTACTACTACGTCCCCAGCAAGGCCGCCCTGTTGGACGGCATGGTCGAGCGCCTGCTGGAGCTCTCCGCCGGGGACCTCTTCGCCGAGCCCAACGGCCCGTGGACCGATGTGGTCCGGGACTTCGCCATCGCGCTGCGCCGGATGCTGCTCGACCACCCGGCGATGCTCACCGTGCTCGCCACTCGCCCGGCCGCCACCCCGGCCGCGCTGGCCCTACTCGAACGCGGCATCAGCGTGCTGCGCGAGGACGGCGTCCCCCTGGCCGACGCCCTCAACGTGCTGAACTCCGTGGTCCGGTGGACCCTCGGACACACCCTGGGCGAGGTCGGTGAGACGCCCCACCACGAGGGCACCGAGCCTCAGCCCGAGGCGTTCGCGGCGCTGGACCGCACCACGTACCCCCACCTGGCCCAGGCCTTCGCCACGGGCGAGGGCCTCGACTCCGAGCAGTGCTTCCACCGCACCCTCCGCATCCTGCTCGCGGGCTACGCCGCCGAGTTGGAGCTCGCGAAGGGAGCCGAATGACCGACTAGCCTCCGGTCGCGCCCCGCAGGGCGGCCGCCACCAGCCCCCGGATCTCATCCGCCCCGGTCTCGCCGCCGCCCACCAGGCGATCGAAGACCAGGCCGTCGATGCAGGCCAGTAGCGTGGCGGTCCGCCCGTCGGGGTCGGCGACGCCCCGATCCGCGAGGAAGGCACGGACGACGGCCCGCCCCGCGTTCTCGCGCGGCACGAGGATCTCCCGCAGCTCGGGGTCACGGACGCTCTCCACCGCACAGGCGTACCGCGCGAGTGAGCGCCGGCGGCCCTCGCCGGTCAGCCGGTGGCGCATCAACTCGAGGATTGTCTCGACCAGTTCGTCCGCCGTGCGGACCGCCACCCGCTCCCCCATGGCCTGCAGCTCACCCTGGTCCAGTTCGACCAGCCGCCGCACCAGGGCGGTGAGCAGCGCCTGCCTGGTCCGCAGGTAGGCGGAGGTGGTGCCCACCGGCAGTCCGGCCTCCGCATCCACCGCCCGGTGAGTCAGTCCCCGCACGCCCGCGTCCGCCAGCACGGCGATAGCCGCGTCCGCGAGCACGGTCCGGCGGTCCGGGCGACCGGCCCGACCCGCGACACCCTGACGCTGCCCGCGCTCCTGCTCCTGCTCCTGCTCCTCATCTCGCCGCATCCCCCCTTTCTACCGGCACCGGCCTGCACGTCGCCCATCCCGGCAGCGGGACGGCCGCCGACGGACCCGCCGCCCGGCCGCCCGGCGGGGGGGCGGTCGACTCCGGTGCACCCGCGGTGAGCCGCAGACGTACCGGCGGCACGAGAGAGGCGAGACGACGGCGGGGCGCGTCCTCGCGGTGAGCAGCCGCTCCCCCATATGCGTCGTCTTCTGCGCCGCGCGGCCTCTCTCTATCTGCCAGCACCGCACCCGGCCGGGCGTCCGGCCCGGCGTCCGACCCCCTCCCGTTGCGCCGGGTAAGCCCGTAGTACGCTCCTTCTACAGATGTAGAAGACGGTGTGACGACAAGGGAGGACCGGGCATGGGCAGCAGCAGCGCGGTGGTGGTCGGGGGCGGGATCGGCGGGCTGGCGGCCGCGATCGGGCTCCGGCTGGCGGGGTGGCACGTGACCGTGGTCGAGCGGGCGGCCGTTCTGGACGACGCGGGGGCCGGGATCTCGCTCCACGCCAACGGCATGCGGGCGCTCGCGCTCCTCGGCGTGGGCGAGGCCGTCGAAGCGGCCTCACGGCGGCAGTACACCGGCGGGACCCGGACGCCGGACGGCCGTCGGCTCGCCGTGATGGACGGCCGGGCGCTGGAGCGGGAGCTGGGGGCGCCGATCGTCGGCATCCGCCGGGCCGACCTGCACCGCATCCTGCGCAAGGCGCTGCCCGCCGGGTCCCTGGTGATCGGCGCCGAGGTGACCGAGGTGGACACCTCTCAGCCCGGCCGGGTCAGCGTGACCTCCGCCAGCACCACCTCGGCGGCCGGTTCCCGGAACGCCGGCCCCTCGAACGCCGGCCCCTCGAACGCCGGCCCCCTGGAGGCCGACCTCCTGGTCGCCGCCGACGGCATCAACAGCCGGATCCGGCGCCGCCTCTTCCCGTCCCACCCCGGCCCGGTGTACAGCGGGTCGACGGTGCTGCGGGCGATCACCGAGCGCCCGGTCGACGGGCTGGCCGCCGACTTCGAGCTGACCTGGGGCCACGGCGCGGAGTTCGGCCACATCGCCTTCCCGGACGGCCGGGCGGAGTGGCACACCGTGCTCAACGCCCCGGCCGGGGTCCGCTACCGGGACGCGCTGACGGAGGTGCGTCGCCGCTTCGCCCGCTGGCACGACCCGATCCCCGAGCTGCTGGCCGCAACCCGCCCCGAGGACGTGCTTCATCACGACGTCAACGAGCTGGTCACCCCGCTGCCCTCGTACGTGTCCGGCCGGGTCGCCCTGCTGGGCGACGCCGCGCACGCCATGACGCCGCACCTCGGACAGGGCGCCTGCCAGGCCCTGGAGGACGCGGTGACGCTCGCGGCGGCGGTCGCCGAGGGGCCGACGGTCGAGGGCGCGCTCGCCCGCTACGACGCGGTACGCCGCCCGCGCAGCCAGACGGTGGCGCGCGACGCCCGGCGGGCCGGCCGGATGGGTCAGCAGTTGGCCAATCCGGTGGCGGTCGGGCTGCGCAACGCCGCGATCCGGCTCGCCCCGCCCGGCGCGATGGTCCGAACCGTCCTGAAGCACGCCGACTGGACGCCACCCCGGATCACTCCCCGCGCCGCCTAGGCATGCCATAGCGCCGCCACACCGCCCGGACGGCGAGCCGCACCACGCATCCGATCAATGTGACGGGCCCGGCACATGGCCGAAACGCCGGGCTCGCCACTCGGAGGGAGCAGCATTCACTGTGGCATGGATCACGGTCCGGAATTCGACCTGACGGTCAGTCAATTTCACTGATGAGACGTCACATCAGCGCCTGAAGACCGTTGTTGTGAACTGACTTCTCATCAGATCGCGCCATTTCGGCTCCAGTTGGCCCGACAGCGCGATCCTGCCGGGTCGGAAGGGCAGGGCTACCATCGGTCGGGTTGTCCGCTCCGGCCCCGGAGTGGGGTCACCCGGGTCAGGCGGTGCTCCCACCGCCCCAGGGGCCGGGCATCGGTCGGAACGGGGCGAGGATGAGGAGCGCACGGGCTGCCATGACCGCTGAACCGATCCACCTGGAGCAGTACACCGGGCCACCGCCGCAGCCCCAGTCGACGCCCGCGCTGTTCGCCGGGCGCCCGGCCGCCGCCCCGCGCACCCTGGTCGACGTCCTGGACACCACCGTGCGCGCCCACCCCGACGAACCGGCCCTGGACGACGGTCGCACCGTGCTCAGCTACCGCGCCCTGGCCATCGAAGTGGAGCAGCTGCGCCGCCGACTGGCCGCCGCCGGGATCCGCCCGGGAGACCGGGTGGGCGTCCGGGTGCCGTCCGGCACCAACGACCTGTACGTCTCGATCCTGGCCGTGCTCGCCGCCGGGGCCGCCTACGTCCCGGTGGACGCCGAGGACCCGGACGAGCGCGCCCACCTGGTCTTCGGCGAGGCCCGGGTCGCCGCCGTCCTCGGCGCCGAGCGCGCCATCGACATCACGAGCACCCCGCACACCACGGGCACCCCGAGCCTCCCAGGCAGTCCGAACACCCCAGGCACCCCGAGCACCCCGAGCATCCCCGACGCCACGAGCACCCCGGACACCACCGGAGCCCGCGAACCCGTCGCCGGGCGCCGCCCCACCCCGGCCGACGACGCCTGGATCATCTTCACCTCCGGCTCCACCGGGAAGCCCAAGGGCGTCGCCGTCACCCACCGCAACGCCGCCGCCTTCGTCGACGCCGAGGCCGCGCTCTTCCTCCAGGAGGAGCCGATCGGCCCGGGCGACCGGGTGATGGCCGGTCTGTCGGTCGCCTTCGACGCCTCCTGCGAGGAGATGTGGCTGGCCTGGCGGCACGGCGCCTGCCTGGTGCCCGTCCCCCGGTCCCAGGTGCGCAGCGGCGCGGACCTCGGCCCCTGGCTGGCCGAGCAGGAGATCACCGTGGTCTCCACCGTCCCCACCCTGGCCGCGCTGTGGCCCGCCGAGGCGCTCAACGAGGTCCGGCTGCTGATCTTCGGCGGCGAGGCCTGCCCGCCCGAGCTGGTGCAGCGGCTGGTCACCGAAGGCCGCGAGGTGTGGAACACCTACGGCCCGACCGAGGCCACCGTGGTGGCCTGTGCCGCGCTGCTGACCGGTGAGGGCCCGGTGCGGATCGGCCTGCCACTGGACGGCTGGGACCTCGCGGTCGTGGACGAGGCCGGCGAGCCGGTCCCGGCCGGCGGCACCGGGCAGCTGGTGATCGGCGGGGTGGGGCTGGCCCGCTACCTCGATCCGGAGAAGGACGCCGAGAAGTACGCGCCGCTGGCCTCGCTCGGCTGGGAGCGGGCCTACCGCAGCGGCGACCTGGTCCAGGCCGACCCGGCCGGCCTGCTGTTCCTCGGCCGCACCGACGAGCAGATCAAGCTGGGCGGCCGCCGGATCGAACTCGGCGAGGTGGACGCGGCCCTGCAGGCGCTGCCGGGCGTGGCGGGCGCCGCCGCGGCCGTGCGGACCGCCCGTGGCGGCAACCAGCTGCTGGTCGGCTACCTGGTGGTCCAGAACGGCTTCGACCGCGAGCGCGCCGTCGAACGGCTGCGCGCCGAACTGCCCGCCGCGCTCGTCCCGCTGCTCGCCCCCGTCGAGACGCTGCCCACCCGCACCTCCGGCAAGGTCGACCGGAACGCGCTGCCGTGGCCGCTGCCCGAGCTGGAGGCCGCCGGGCCCGGCGAGCAGCTGTACGGCACCGAGGCCTGGCTCGCCGAGCAGTGGGCCGAGATCCTCGGCGTGCAGGTCGCCAGTGCCCGGGACGACTTCTTCGCGATCGGCGGCGGCAGTCTGGCCGCCGCCCGGCTGACCACCCTGCTGCGCGCCCGCTACCCGAGTGCCGCCGTGCTGGACGTCTACCAGCACCCCACGCTGCGCAAGCTCGCCCGGCACCTGGAGCGCACGGCCGCCGAGGGCGGCGAGGCCCGTACCGTCGCCCCGGTGCCGACCCGGGCCAAACTGCTGCAGCTGCTCCTGTTGATCCCGCTGTTCACGGTGGTCGGCCTGCGCTGGACGGTCGCCCTGCTGGCCGCCGGGAACCTGCTCTCCCACCTCGGCGACTACCCGTGGGCGCCCACCGCCTCGTGGTGGGCGGTCGGCGCGGGCGCGCTCGCGCTGTACACGCCGCCGGGGCGCCTCGCGATCGCGGCCGGCGGCGCCCGGCTGCTGCTGCGCGGCGTGCGCCCCGGTCGCCACCCGCGCGGCGGCGCCGTGCACCTGCGGCTGTGGGCCGCCGAGCGGCTGGCCGAGCTGAGCGGCGCGACCTCGCTGTCCGGCACCTGGCTGGTGCGCTACGCCCGCGCCCTCGGTGCCAAGGTCGCGCCCGAGGTGGACCTGCACTCGCTGCCGCCCGTCACCGGGATGCTCAAGCTGGGCCGGGGCTGCGCCGTCGAGGCCGAGGTGGACCTGTGCGGCTACTGGCTGGACGGCGACCGGCTGGAGATCGGCCAGGTCAAGGTCGGGTCCGGTGCCGTGGTCGGCACCCGCTCGACCCTGCTGCCGGGCGCCCGGGTCGGCAAGCGCGCCCAGGTGGTGGCCGGCTCCAGCGTCACCGGTCAGGTACCGACGGGGCAGCGCTGGGGCGGGGCGCCCGCCGTCAAGCTGGGCCGCGCGGAGCGCACCTGGCCCAAGGAGCGCCCGGCCCGCCGGGCCCAGTGGGCCGCCCTGTACGGCGCGGGGGGCGCGGTGCTCAGCCTGCTCCCGGTACTGCCCGCCGTGGCCGCACTGGCCGTGCTCTCACGCTTCGTCGACCAGGGCGCGGACCTCGGCCAGGCGCTCGGCGGCGCGCTGCTCGGACTGCTGCCGGCCACCCTGGCCTTCGGCGCCGGGTACGCCACGCAGTTGGTGGTGCTCGTGCGACTGCTGAGCACCGGACTGGTGCCGGGGGTGCACCCGCTGCACGGTCGGGTCGGCTGGCAGGCCTGGCTGGTGACCCAGCTGATGGACCGGGCCCGCGAGGTGCTGTTCCCGCTGTACGCCGGGCTGGTCACCCCGCTGTGGCTGCGCGCGCTGGGCATGCGGGTCGGCCGGGGCGCCGAGGTCTCCACGGTGCTGGCGCTGCCCAGTCTGACCACGGTCGGCGACGGCGCGTTCCTGGCCGACGACACCCTGATGGCGCCGTACGAGCTGGGCGGCGGCTGGGTGCGGCTCGGTGAGGCGAAGGTCGGCGAGCGGGCCTTCCTCGGCAACTCGGGGATGACCGCTCCGGGCCGCTCGGTGCCCAAGCGGGGCCTGGTGGGCGTGCTGTCCGCGACCCCGGAGAAGGCGAAGAAGGGCGGCTCGTACCTGGGCATGCCGCCGATGCGGCTGCCGCGCGCGGCGGACCAGGCCGACCAGAGCCTGACCTACGAGCCGCCGGCCCGGCTGCTGTGGGCGCGCGGGCTGGTCGAGGTGGGCCGGCTGGTGCCGGTGCTGGCCTCGGGCGCGCTGGGCCTGCTGACGGCGGCGGCGCTGTCCCGGCTGGCCGCGGCCTGGTCGCCGCTCGCCGCCGCCGTGGTCTCGGGGCCGGTGCTGCTGGCGGCGGGCGGCGTGGCCTGCCTGGTCGCGGTCGCGGCGAAGTGGCTGCTGGTCGGGCGGTTCCGCGCGGTCGAGCATCCGCTGTGGAGCGGCTTCGTGTGGCGCAACGAGCTCGCCGACACCTTCGTGGAGGTGCTGGCGGTGCCGTGGCTGGTCGGCGCGGTGCCGGGCACCCCGGTGCTGAACCTGTGGCTGCGGGCGCTCGGTGCCAAGGTCGGGCGCGGCGTGTGGTGCGAGAGCTACTGGCTGCCGGAGGCGGACCTCGTCACCCTCGGGGACGGGGTGAGCGTCAATCGGGGCTGCGTACTGCAGACGCACCTCTTCCACGACCGGATCATGCGGATGGATACTGTGGTCCTCCGCGAGGGCGCCACCCTGGGCCCGGGCGGGATCGTGCTGCCCGGCAGCACGGTGGGCGCGCGCAGCACGCTGGGCCCGGCCTCGCTGGTGATGCGCGCCGAGTCCGTCCCCGCCGACACGCGGTGGCTGGGCAACCCGATCGAGGCGTGGCAGGCCACGTCATGACCACCCCTCCGACCCCGGCCGGCCCGACCAGCACCGGGCCTGCCATCCGCACCACCACCCGTCCCGGCCCGCAGGAAGCGCCCGTCCCCGTGAAGTCCAAGCACGTCCCGCCGGCCGTCGGCGGCCCGGACCCGTACTTCCCCACCAGCGGCGACCACCGCTACCGGGTGCACCGATACGAACTCGCGCTGGACTACCGGCCCGGGCCCAACCGGCTGGCCGGCTCGGCCCGACTGAGCGCGGTGGCGAACGCGGCGCTCGCCGAGTTCGCGCTCGACCTGGCCGAGTTCCGGATCGGGCGGGTGCTGGTGGACGGCAAGGCCGCCCGCTACACCCACCGCGGCGGCAAGCTGCGGATCCGCCCGGCGAAAGCGCTCTTGGCGGGCGCGGCCTTCACCGTCGAGGTGCACTACACCGGCAACCCCCGCCCGGTGCGCAGCCCGTGGGGCGGCCTGGGCTGGGAGGAGCTGACCGAGGGCGCGCTCGTGGCCAGCCAGCCGGTGGGCTCGCCGTCCTGGTACCCGTGCAACGACCGGCCCGCGGACAAGGCGACCTACCAGATAGCGGTCACCACGCCGTCCCCGTTCACCGTGGTGGCGAGCGGACGGCTGCTCACTCGGACCACCCGGGCCTCCAGCACCACCTGGGTGTACGAGCAGAGTGCGCCGACCTCGCCGTACCTGGTGACGGTGTCGATCGGGCACTACCTGCCGGTGCCGCTGACCCCGGGACCGGCGGGGGTGCGGACCGGGTACGCCCCGCAGACCACTTCGGTGGCGCAGACCGGATACGTGCCGCGCCCGCTGGTGGAGGCGTTCACCCGGGACTTCGCCCGGCAGCCGGAGATGATGGCGTACTTCGCCCAGGTCTTCGGACCGTACCCGTTCGGCGAGTACGCGGTCGTGGTCGCGGACGAGGAGCTGGACGTCCCGGTGGAGGCCCAGGGCGTGGCCACCTTCGGCACCAACCACCTCGGCGGCGGCTGGGAGCGCGAACGGCTGATCGCGCACGAGCTGGCCCACCAGTGGTTCGGCAACAGCGTCTCGATCGCCGACTGGCGGCACATCTGGCTCAACGAGGGCTTCGCCAAGTACGCGGAGTGGCTCTGGTCGGAGCACGCCGGCGGCCCGGGAGCGGACGTGCACGCCGCCGCCGCGCACCGGCTGCTGGCCGCGCTGCCGCAGGACCTCCGGCTCGGCGACCCGGGTCGCAAGCTGATGTTCGACGACCGGCTGTACCAGCGCGGCGGCCTGGCGGTCCACGCGTTGCGGCGCTCGCTCGGGGAGGACGCGTTCTTCGCGATGCTGCGGGACTGGACGGAGGTCCACCGGCACGGCGTGGTCGCCACCGCCGACCTGCTCGCGCACGCCTCCCGCTACACCTCGGCGCCGCTCGGCCCGCTGTTCGAGGCCTGGTTGGAGCGGCCCGAGCTCCCGGCGCTGCCTGCCTGAGCCGGGGCCGGTCCGGCAGGCCCGCGGCCCGGCTGAGCTACTGTCCCTCCATGTCGACGAGTCCAGACGATCAGACGGCCGATCAGCTCGACGAGCTGCTGGCCGCCACCCGCCGCGCCCTGCTGCACCGCATCGCCGTCGCCCAGCGCGAGGGCCGTACACCCTCCCTGGTCGCCGGCGTGGTCCGGGACGGGCGGCTGGTGTGGAGCGGCGCCCGCAGCATGATCGACGGGCACGCGCCGACCCCGGACGTCCAGTACCGGATCGGCTCCCTCACCAAGACCTTCGTCGCCGTGCTGGTGCTGCGGCTGCGCGACGAGGGCCTGCTCCGCCTCGACGACCCACTGGGCCGCCACCTGCCGGGCACCGCCGCCGACGGCGCGACCATCGCCCAGCTGCTCGCCCACTCCGGTGGGCTGGCCGCCGAAACGCCCGGTCCCTGGTGGGAACGGACGGAGGGCTCGCTACGGCCCGAACTCGCCGACCTCCTGGAGCCGGAGAGCCCGCTCAAGCATCCGGCCGGGCAGCGCCACCACTACTCCAACCCCGGCTACGCCCTGCTCGGCGCCCTGGTGGAGAAGCTGCGCGGCGAGCCCTGGGGTGCGGTGCTGCACCGCGAGGTGCTGGCGCCGCTCCGCATGGACCGCACCACGCTGCTGCCCCAGCACCCGCACGCCGGCGGCTTCGCCGTCCACCCGTGGGCGGACGTCATGCTGCCCGAACCGCTCACCGACACCGGCCTGATGGGCCCCGCCGGCCAGCTCTGGTCCACCGGCGCCGACCTGGCCCGCTGGGCCGCCTTCCTCGCCGTCGGCGACGACGAGGTGCTGGGCGCCGACACCCTCGCCGAGATGCGCCGGCCCGCCGTCGGACCGGACGACGCCGCCTGGACCTCGGGCTACGGCTTGGGCCTGCAACTGCGCCGCCACGACGGGCGGTTGCTGCACGGCCACTCCGGCTCGATGCCCGGCTTCACGGCCGGGGTATGGGTCAGCGAGGACGACGGCCTGGCCGCCTTCGCCCTGTCCAACGCCACCAGCGGCGCCAGCGCCCCGCAGCTGGCCGCCCAGTTGATCGCCATCACCGCCGAGCACGAACCCCGGCTGCCCGAACCCTGGCGGCCGCTGCCCGACGTGGACGGCGAACTGCTCGCCCTCACCGGCCCCTGGTACTGGGGCGCCGCGCCCCACGTCCTGCGGCTGCGGGCCGACCGCGTCCTGGAACTCACCGACCTCGCGGGCGGCCGCCGGGGCTCGCGGTTCCGGCCCTCACCGGACGGCATCTGGCTCGGGCTGGACGACTACCACGCGGGCGAGACCCTGCGGGTGGTCCGGCGCGCCGACGGCACGGTCAGCCACCTGGACGTCGGCTCCTTCGTCTACACCCGCGAGCCCTACGGACCGACCGAGGCCGTTCCGGGCGGCGTGGACCCCCAGGGTTGGCAGGCGTTCTGAGCCCGCCGGGTGCCTCCGGGGGGCAGCGCCGTGACGGCGGGAGGCCGTAGCAGCGGCAGGTCGTGACGGCGGGGGCACGCGATGCGGGTGTGCGCCCCCGCTGTCCACCCCATCCCAACGACCAGCCGGTGCCGAGCAGATGGCCGGCAGGCCAAGGGTGGTCCCATTCAACAGGTGCACATCTGCGCTCCGCCGGGCCGCAACGTGAATGCCAACCGGTGCGGAGAGACATACGGTGACCGGTTCGCTTCCATGCCCAACACCCTGCGGGCCGGGACGGTGCCCTGGTACGTCCACGGCACCGCCGATCGTGCTGCCCTGGAGGGTCCGCCATGACCACCGTCCCCACGTACGCTCCGTCCGCAGTCGCCCCCACCCACGACGCCCCGGCGGTCCCCGCGCCTCGCCCCCAGCAGACCACGGCCGCCTACACCGTCGGCCTCGCCCGCGACGAGGATGACGTGCGCGCCGCCCAGCGGCTGCGCCACCAGGTCTTCGCCGCCGAACTCGGCGCCGTCCTGCACAGCCCGGTCGCCGGGCTCGACGTCGACCCCTTCGACGAGTACTGCGACCACCTGCTGGTCCGCGAGGGCGACACCGGCGCCGTCGTCGGCACCTACCGGCTGCTGCGCCCCGAGGCCGCCCGGCGCGCCGGGCGGCTCTACTCCGACGGCGAGTTCGACCTCTCCGCACTCGCGCCGGTGCGCCCCGGTCTGGTCGAACTCGGCCGCTCCTGCATCCGCCCCGACCACCGGGGCAACGGCGCGGTCATCAACATGATGTGGGGCGGCATCGCCCGCTACCTCGCCGACACCGGCAACACCTGGGTCGGCGGCTGCTGCTCGATCGACCTGGACGACGGCGGCGCCACCGCGGCCCGGGTCTGGGACACCGTCCGTGCCAAGCACCTGGCCCCCGAGCAGTACCGGGTCACCCCGCACCGCCGCTGGGACGCCACCGGCGTTCCGCGCGCCGAGCGCGGCGCCCTGCCCGCGCTGCTCCGCGGCTACCTCCGGCTCGGCGCCTGGGTCTGCGGCGAGCCCGCATACGACCCGGACTTCGGCTGCGCCGACCTCTACGTGCTGCTGTCGCTGGAGCGCACCGACCCCCGCTACCTGCGGCACTTCCTCGCCGGAGCGCCCGCGTTGGGCACCTCGTCATGAGCGTGTGGCTGCCGACCGCGCCCTGCCGGCCGGAGACCTGCCTGGGCGAGCGGGCGCCGGAGGTCTCCCACCTCCGGCGGGCACTGCGGCTGACCGGCTGTCTGGCGGCGGTGCTGGCCGGGGTGGTGCTCGTCCTGCCGGTGCGACTGCTGCCCTACGGCACCCGGGACGGGTTGATCCGGTTCTGGGCGCGGGTGCTGCTGCGCACCCTCGGGGTGACCGTCCACCTGGGGACGTCCGGCGCTCCCGGGCACACGATCGGCGGCGGGTCGCTGGTCGTGGCCAACCACGTGTCCTGGCTGGACATACCGCTGCTCGCGGCCGGGCGGCCCGGGCGTTCGCTGGCCAAGACCGAGGTCCGGCAGTGGCCGGTCCTCGGCCACCTGATCGCCTGGGGCGGCACCGTGTTCCTGGAACGCGACCGGCTGCGGGCCCTCCCGGAGACGGTGGCGGCGGTGGCCGAGGTGCTGCGCTCGGGGCATTCGGTGATCGTCTTCCCGGAGGGCTCGACCTGGTGCGGGCGGGAGAGCGGACGGTTCAGGCCGGCGCTGTTCCAGGCCGCGGTGGACGCGGGCGCCTTCGTCCAGCCGGTGACGATCCGCTACCGGCTGGCGGACGGGCGGTCGACCAGCGCGCCCGCCTTCGTCGGCGACGACGGGCTGCTCACCTCGCTCGCCCGGGTGGTCGCGGTGCGCGGGCTGGTCGCCGACGTCACCTTCCTGCCGCCGATCCCGCCGCCCGGGCCGCAGCCCACGCGGGCGGGGGCCCGGCGGGAGCTGGCCCGCGCGGCCCAGGCGGCGGTGGAGGGCATCCGGTGACGGCCCCGCGCTGAGCTCCGTCGCGGTGCCGCGACCGGAGCTCAGGCGGCACGGGTGCCGGCCAGGGACTCCGGCTGCGGTAGGCCGGGGTCGGCCACGGCGAGCGGCCTGGCCCGGCCGAACAGGACCGCGACCAGAACGGCGGTGACGGCGAGCCCGGCCGCTCCGCTGAGCACGGCGAGGTGGATGCCGTCGATGAAGGCGCCGTCCACCGCCGCTCGGACCGGGCCCGGCAGCGCCGCCGCGGCGCCGTCGGTGCCGTGCGCCGCGCCGACCGGGGCGTCCCCGAGCGGGCCGACCACCTCCACCGGCACACCGAGCCGGTGCAGCGCCGTGGTCAGCGAGTCCGTCATCCGGTTCGTCAGGACGGCGCCGAGCACAGCGATGCCCAGCACCCCGCCGAGTTCCCGCAGGGTGTTGATAGTCGCCGAGGCCATGCCGGTCTGCGCCGGGGCGACCCGCTGCATCACCGCGATCGAGACCGGCGTGAAGGTCATGCCCATCCCGAGACCCATCGCGAACAGCGTCCACAGGTAGGCCGGGTAGTGCGCGTGATCGCCGTACAGCGACAGCCCGCCGAGGCCCGCCGCGCAGAGTGCGAGGCCGAGCACCAGCGGCAGCCTCGGCCCGTGCGCCGCGGTCAGCCGGCCGGACAGCGGCGCGGCGACCACCAGCATCGCGGTCATCGGCAGCCCGGCGTAGCCGGCGGCGGCCGGGGACCAGCCGAGCACGCCCTGCATCATCAGCGGCAGGAAGAACAGCGCGCCGAACATGCCGAAGCTGACCATGAAACCGCTGAGCAGCGCGCCGCCGAGTACCCGGTCGTGGAACAGGCGCAGCTCCAGCATCGGTTCGGCGAGGCGCAGTTCCACGAGCAGGAAGGCCAGCAGCAACACGACGGCCGCGGCGCCGCAGCCGAGCACCCGGCTGTCGGTCCAGCCCCGGGACGGACCCTCGATCAGCGCGTAGACCAGGAGGGCCAGCCCGGCCGCGGAGAGCGCGAGGCCCAGGAGGTCGATCCGGCGCGGGCGCGGCACGATGTCCGGCAGGACGCGGGCGGCGAGCAGCAGGCCGACCGCGCCGATCGGCACGTTGATCCAGAACACGCTGGCCCATCCCAGGTGTTCGACCATCGGGCCGCCGACCACCGGGCCGATCGCCAGACCGAGCGCGGAGACCCCGGACCAGGTCCCGATGGCCTTGGCGCGCTCGCGCTCGTCGGTGAAGACGTGCCGCAGCAGGGCGAGGCTGCCGGGGGTGAGCAGCGCGGCTCCGACGCCCTGGAGCATCCGGGCGCCGACCAGCACGCCGATCGACCCGGCGAGCGCGGCCACCGCGGAACCGGCCGTGAACAGGGCGAGGCCGAGGCGGAACACCCGGGTGCGGCCGTAGCGGTCACCGAGGGCGCCGCCGGTGAGCACCAGGGCGGCGTAGACCAGGCTGTAGCCCTCGGCGACCCACTGCAGTCCGCTGATTCCGGCTTCCAGGTCCTGCCCGATCCGGGGCAGCGCGTTGTTGACGATGACGTTGTCCAGCATGGACATGAACATGGTGACGGACAGCGTGAGCAGGGCCAGCCGCTTGCGGCGGGCACTCGACTCCTCCATGGGATCCATCCCTCCGTTCCATCCCTCCGGCTCCAACACCCCCTAACGCCGTTAGGGGGCTGTCGACAGCCACAGGGTGCCCCTAACGGTGTTAGATTGCAAGCCGGATTAGATTGCGAGCGGGATTCGTCGAGACGAGAGCGGAATTCCCCGAGCCTGCTGGGAGGCGTCCACACGGCCATGCCGGAGAACGACAGCGCAACGCCCGGACTCAACGCCGGCACACCCGCCTTGACCAGGGAAGCCCTCGCGCAGGCGGCCCTTCGCGTCCTGGAACGGGACGGCCTGGCAGGACTGTCGATGCGGAAGGTCGCCGCCGAGGTCGGCGTCAAGGCGGCCTCGCTGTACTGGCACGTCCGCAACAAGGAGGAGCTGCTCGACCTGCTCAACGACGCGATCATGGCCTCGGCCGAACCGCCGCCGCGCGAGGGCGACTGGCGTGTGCAGATGCGCGGGTACTGCTGGCGCTACCGGGAGCTGCTGCACGACAACCGCGACGCCGCCAAGGTCGTCGCCGGTCGCCTCGCCCCTGGCCCCCACCTGTTCGGGCTGCTGGACGACCAGCTGGACCGACTGCGCGAGGCCGGCTTCTCCGACGCCCACGCCGCCTTGACCACCTACCTGCTGAGCTCCTTCGTCCAGGGCTTCGTCCTCCAGGAGCAGTCACCGATGTCCGCGGCCGAGGCCGACGGCGCCAGCCGCCTGGAGGTCGTCGCCGAGGTACGGGAGCGCTTCCGCGCCCTGCCCGTCGAGGACTTCCCCAACCTGGTCGCCCTGGCCGGCGACCTCACCGAACCGAGCCTCGACGCCCGCTTCGAGTTCTGCGTCGAACGCATCCTCGACGGCCTCGCCGCCCTCCTGCCGCCGGACCGCCGCTGACCGGGGCTGACCTTGTCAGACCAGGGCCGACCGGGAGCGACCAGCGCTGACCGAGACTGCGAGGGAACCGACCGCGGGTAGGCTCGCCCGGCGCCCGTCGAACGTCCACGGAGGAGTCCCCATGCCCGAGCCGTACACCCACGACGCCCCTTATGCGCAGGGACTGTTGGACGTCGGCGATGGGCAGCGGATCCACTGGAACGCCTCCGGCAACCCGGCGGGCAAGCCGGCCGTCGTGGTGCACGGCGGCCCGGGCTCCGGCCACCACCCCGGCTCCCGGCAGTATTTCGACCCCGAGCGCTATCGCGTCGTCCAGTACGACCAGCGCGGCTGCGGACGCAGCCTCCCGCACGCCGCCGATCCGTCGACCGGGCTGGAGCACAACACCACCGCGCACCTGATCGCCGACCTGGAGCGGCTGCGCGAGCACCTGGGCATCGACAAGTGGCTGCTGTACGGCGGCTCATGGGGTTCCACGCTGATCCTCGCGTACGCTCAGGCCCACCCGGAGCGGGTCTCCGCGATCGTGATCTGCGGGGTGACCATGACCAGCCCCGAGGAGACCGACTGGCTGTACCGGGGTGTCGGCCGCTTCCTGCCCGGACCGTGGGAGGCGTTCCGCACCTTCCCGCCCGACGCCGATCCGGACGGCGACGTGTTCGACCTGCTCGCCGCCTACAGCCGCCAGCTCAACGATCCCGATGAGAACCTCCGCCGGGCCGCCGCCCAGGCCTGGGCCACCTGGGAGGACGCCGTCATCTCGCACGAGGTGCTCGGAAAGCCGAACGCGTACACCGACCGGCCCTCCGACGCCCTGATGGCCTTCACCCGGATCACGGCGCACTACTTCTCGCACCGGGCCTTCCTTGCCGACGACCAACTGCTGCGCAACGCCGGCCGGCTGGCCGGCATGCCGGGCGAGCTCATCCACGGGCGGCTCGACCTCGGCGGCCCGCTGCGCACCGCCTGGCGGCTCGCAGCGGCCTGGCCCGACGCCAACCTGACGGTCGTCGACGAAGCCGGGCACACCGGCAGTCCGCGGATGGCGCAGGCAGTCCTCGCCGCCGTCGAACGGTTCGCCTGAGCGCGGATGCCCCTGCCGGGGGGACGCCGGACCACCATGGAGCAGGCCGGACGTCCTGCCGTCGGGGCCTGGCCGTTCGGCTTTGGCCCCGGGCCGTCGCGGCAACCGCCACCGAGCGGTCGGGGCCCGGCCGTTCGGTGGCGGGTTCGCCGACGGGTCAGGCCACTGGACGGGGCGCGAGGATCGCGCACGTGGTGGTGGCGTGGGCGTAGAGCTTGCCGTTCTCCGCGCCGACCACCCTGGCCTCCGCGGTCGCCATCGTCCGGCCCAGGTGAGCACGACGCCCTGGCACCGCAGCAGACCCGAGTCGGCGAACAGCGGGCGCAGCAGGTCGGGTACTCGGCGATCGGCGGGCCGACCGTCCAGGTGTGGATGCGGAAGCGTTGCTCCTGGTCGAACGGTGATCCGTTGTCCGGGTACGTGCCCTGTTCGATCCCCTGACTCAAGCCCTGCCTCCTGCGGCCGGTCCCCGGCTCCGGTTCACTCCTCCCTCATTTCTTCTCCTCTCCCCCGCGCAGGCCCGCGAACAAGTCGGCCTCGACCGCGCCGGTGGCGGATCCGCCCACGAAGCTCCGGGCCAGGTGGTAGTCCTCCGTGGGCCAGACCTCGCGCTCGATGTCCCGGGGGTGGGCCATGAACGCGACGCCCGGTTCGACCTGGGTGGCGTGCGCCAGCATCGCCGCGTCCCGTATGGCGAAGTACTCGGAGCAGGTGATTCGGGTGGTGGTCGCGAGGGCGGGCGGGGTGTCGGGCCAGTCGGCGAGCAGTTCACCCATGGGTGAGGGGACTCCGCGCTTCCCCATGGCGTCGTGCAAGATCTGGAACCAGGCCCGCGAGAGCGCCAGGTGGTAGTAGAGCTTGGCCGCCTGCCAGGGCTCGCCCGCCTCCGGGTAACGGTCGGGGTCGGCGGCTGCCTCGAAGGCCGCCACGGTGACCTGGTGGGTCATCACGTGGTCCGGGTGCGGATACCCGCCGGTCTCGTCGTAGGTGATCACCACATGCGGCCGGAACTCCCGGATCAGGGCGACCAACGGGGCCGCAGCGACCTCCACCGGCTGGGCGGCGAAGCAGCCGTCCGGCAGCGGTTCGCCAGGGCCCGGCATCCCCGAGTCGATGAAGCCGAGGAACTGCTGCCGCACGCCGAGGATTTCACGGGCGGCCGCCATCTCGGCACGCCGGATCCGGGCGAGATCGTCCCGGATCTCGGCCCGGTCCATCGCCGGGTTGAGCACCGAACCACGCTCGCCGCCGGTGCAGGTGGCGACCAGGACGTCCACGCCCTCGGCCGCGTAACGAGCGAGAGTGGCCGCGCCCTTGCTCGACTCGTCGTCGGGGTGAGCGTGCACGGTGAGCAGGCGCAGGCCGCCCGGGTGCTTGGTGAACATGAGTACCTCCGTGGTGAGCGGGAGTCGATGAGACTCGACGAGAATCAATGAGAGGCGGTGGCACCGCCGGGAACCGGTGACGATCGATGGGAACCGGCGAGAGTCGATCGGCAAATGATCGGTGAGCACTTGACCGGTGGGCGGTCAACCTGCCTGACGGGCGGCGCCCGGGTAGAGCATGGCCGGTGCGACGGCGAGCGCTGACAGCGCCAGCACCCACCAGAAGGTCACCCCGAAGGCCGTGCCCGGGTGGCCGGGGTGCCCGGACTGCGCCCGCTGGAGGGCCAGCGTCAGCACCGCCGTACCGAGCGCCCCGCCGAGCCGGTTGAGCACGTTGACCGCACCCGCGGCCGCCGGCACCTGGGACTTCTCGACGCTCCCGTACACCGCCGCCATACCGGGGATCATCACGATCCCCATGCCCGCCCCGCGCAGTGCCAGTGAGGCGACGAGCAGCCCCTCTGCCGGGCCGGATCCCGCTCCCAGCCGGGTGAAGGCGAGCGTGCCGAGCAGCGAACAACCGATGCCCAGCAGGATCAGCGGGCGCGGAGCGAAGCGGTCGGCTATTCGGCCGGCCAGGAGCGAGGTGACCGCCGTCCCAAGCGCCTGCGGCGCGAGCAGCAAGCCGGCCTCCAACGCCCCGGCGTGCTCGACCTGCTGGTAGTAGAGCGGTATCAGGAACATGGAGCTGTACAGCACGGCGCCCTGGAGAAAGCTGTTCGCCGTCGCGACCGCGAAGCCGCGTCGGCCGAACATCCGCAGGTCGATCAGCGGCGCCCGAGCCGCATCCCGCCGTACCCGCAGCGCGTGCCGACCGTAGGCCGGGAGCAGCACCGCCCCTGCTGCGATCGCCACCGGCCCGGCCAGACCACCCTCGCCGATCGTGGACAGCCCGTAGACCAGCGCCGTCAGCGCCGGCGACAGCAGCACCAGTCCCGTCAGGTCCAGAAGGGGCTTCGGAAGTTGGCAGCGCTCCTCGGCCGGGAGCCACCGGAGCGCCAGCAGCAGAGTGAGCAGCCCCGCCGGGACGTTCAGCAGGAACATCCAGCGCCACCCCAGATGCTCCAGCACCAGCCCGCCGAAGACCGGCCCGAGGACCGGGGCCAGGCTGATCGGAAGCAGCATGATGCCCATGACCCGGGCGATCCGGGAGCGCCCGGCCGCTTGCACCATGATCGTCTGCCCCAGCGGCTGGATCATCGCGCCTCCGACCCCCTGCAGCACCCGGAAGGCGACCAGGCTGCCCGTGGACCAGGCCAGGCCACACAGCGCGGAACCCAGGACGAAGAGGACGATCGATCCGAGCCAGGCGCGCCGCGCACCGAACCGGCCGGCGGCCCAGCCGGAGAGCGGCATGGTCAGTGCGATCGCCAGCAGGTACCCGGTGGCTACCCACTGCACCGCCGCCATCGAGCTGTGCAGGTCTCGGGCGACGGAGTCGATGCCGACATTGACGATCGTGGTGTCCAGCAGGGCCAGGATCGGGCCCAAGGCGAGCACCGCGCCCGTCTTCCACAGACCGGGCGGCAGGGGCTTCGGGCGCTTCACCCCGGCCGCCCGGCGCTCCCGCCTCACCGCGCCCTCCTCCTCGCCCTTCTTCTCGCTCTTCTCCATGGCGTTCGCCGTGGTCTGCGTGCCGATCGATGCGGCCATGGCCCTCCCCGGGTCGTCCCTTCGCCGACCGCTCCGGCCGACATGAAGAACTTAGGACGGACCCACTTATTAGGTCAAGCCTAATTACTGTGCTCGACCCAGCGAACTGGGCTAAGCTCGCCACCATGACCGACACCGGGACCACGCCGAACCTGCGCGAACTCAACAAGCGCCGCACCCGCGAGGCGATCTCGCATGCCGCGACCAGGCTCTTCATCGAGCAGGGCTTCGACCGGACGACGATCGCCGAGGTCGCGGCCGCCGCGGGCGTCGCCAAGATGACCGTCACCAACCACTTCCCGCGCAAGGAGGACCTCTTCTTCGACATCCACGAGGAGCTCGTCGGCCGGCTGGCCCGCACCGTCGCCGAGCGCGCGCCCGGCGAGTCCGCACTCGCCGCGCTGCGCCGCGACTGCCTGACCGCGCTCGACCGGCACGACCCCCGGCTCGGCTTCTCCGGCGAGGACTTCGCCCGCACGATCGCCGCCAGCCCGGCCCTGAGCGCCCGGCTGCGCGAGTTGAACGAGCAGGCCGAGACCGCCCTCGCCGAGGCACTGGCCGAGGCCGTGCACGCGATACCCGTGGACTTCGAGAGCCGGGTCGCCGCCGCCCTGCTCGCCGCCGTCGACCGGGCGGTGTTCACCGAGGTGTTCCGCCGCACGCTGGCCGGTGAGGAACACGCCGCGATCGCCGCCGCGGTACGCCCCTGGGCCGCCCGGGCCTTCGACCGACTGGAGGGCGCCCTCGGCAGCTACGGCGTCCGTGAGGAGTAGACCCCCCGTCGCAGATTCCGTCGCGCCCAGCTCACACCGGACCCGGCCAAGACCCCGCAAGGAGCCGACCTCAGGGATCGCACTGCAGCCGCCGAGTCACCGGTGGCACCCGAGCCGCGAGGGCCACCCGAGCCGCCGAGCGCCACCCGTCGGCTCCGGTCAGCCCCGATCACCGGCCCCCGCCCGGGGTCGAGGACCCCGCCGGTCGAGGGTCCAGTCCAGCGCCGCCCTTGACGAAAGGTTGACCCGTTCACGGCAGAAGGTTGACGATCGCGGCCCCTATGGTCGGCCCATGCCCTCACAGCCCATCAGGCCGACCGCCCTACCGGTCCTGCCCTACCGCAAGCCCACCCGCGGCCGGGACTACTGGGTCCTGGACAACGTCCTGCCCGACCCGGACGCCGTCCGCGAGCGCGTCCTGGCCCGCGGCGACTGGACCGAGGGCTACCCGTACCGCCCCGAGACCTGGCCGGGTGTGCGCACCATGCCAGGCCTGGAGCCTGACGAGCTGTCCCGGGTCGAGGCCCTGGTCCGCAAGGCCACCGGTGCATCCCGGCTCTGGGTGCAGAGCACCCCGGGCGGCGGCACGCTCAATCACAACTGCGTCCAGGTGGTCGGTGCCGGGGAGTCGGAGTCCCGCCCGCACACCGACTCCCGTGCGCTCTGCCGCTACGCCGCCGTGCTCTACCTCAGCCCGGGGGCGCCCAAAGACTCCGGCACCAGCTTCTACCGGCAGCAGTTCCCCGGCGGCCGCCTCGGCGGAAACCTGGTCAACGCCCCGCATAACAACCTGGTCGAGGCGCTCGGCACCCGCCATGTGCCCGCCGACCACTTCACCGAGGACGTCCGCGTTCCCAACCGCTACAACCAGTTGCTCCTCTACCACGCCAACCTGATCCACAGCGCCACGAGCTACTACGGCGAAGAGTTGGCGGACCGCCGGATGACGGCCGTCTTCTTCTGGATGGCCTGACGGCCCGGCCACCGACAGCCGAGAAGCGCTTCGAAGCGCCGAACGCCGTCGTCGTCGGCTCCCGCCCTACCAGCCGGCGGCCTGGTTCAGCCCGCCCGCACCTGGGGACGCTCGCCGCATGAACCCCGACGCCGCACCCCCGGCACCGACGACACGCACCACGCCCACGGCTCCCACGACACCCACGACCGAGACGATCCGCCCCGAGTGGGCCGGAATCGACCGACTCCCCACCCTCGACCTGCTCCACCTGATGAACGCCGAGGACCGCACCGTCCCCACCGCCGTCGCCGGCCAACTGACGCGGATCGCCGCCGCGGTCGACGCCGTGGCCGCCCGGATGGCCCGCGGCGGACGGCTGGTCTACGCCGGGGCGGGTACCCCTGGGCGGCTCGGGGTGCTGGACGCCGCCGAGTGCCCACCGACCTTCGGCACCGATCCCGGCCTGGTCGTCGGCCTGATCGCGGGCGGCCGGAGGGCGGTGACAGAAGCCGCCGAGGGAGCCGAGGACCGAACCGACCTCGCCGAGGCCGACGTCGCCGCGCTCGGCCTCGCCCCGTCCGACACCCTGGTCGGAGTCTCCGCCTCCGGCCGTACGCCCTACCCCCTCGCGGCCGTCCGCGCAGCGCGGGCCGCCGGGGCCCTGACGGTCGGACTGGCGTGCAACCGGGGCTCGGCGCTGGCGGCCGCGGCGCAGCTGGGGATCGAGGTGGAGGTCGGCCCCGAGGTGCTGGCCGGGTCCACCCGGCTGAAGGCGGGTACGGCGCAGAAGCTGGTGCTCAACATGATCTCCACCGCAGTCATGGTCCGTCTCGGCCGGACATACGGAAACCTGATGGTCGACCTCCGGGCCACCAACGCCAAGCTCCGCGATCGCGCCCGGCGGATCGTCGCCGAGGCCACCGGTGCCGAGGGTGAGGCGGTCGACCGGGCCCTGGCCTCGACGGACGGCCGGACGAAGGACGCGATCCTGACCCTCCTCGCCGACGTGGACGCGCCCACCGCCGCCCGGCTGCTCACGGCTTCGGCCGGACGGCTGCGCGATGCCCTGGACCTCGCCAGGCGGTAGAAGCTCCGCCGGCGGCCGGCCCACCCGTCGGTCCCCGACCAGTGGAAACGACGAAGCTCCGGCGACAAAGGCCCGCGGAGCACTGGGCCGGTCAGGGCCGCGCGTCTACAGTGGTTTCAACGGATGCGAGCGATCCCACTCTGGAGGGAGATCGCCCATGTCCGTCCACCGAGTCCGACCCGATGTCAGCGTCCTCAGCGACAGCCTCGAGGTACCGGGGATCGGCCACATTCCCGTCAATGCCTTCGTACTCCACGCGCAGCAACCCGTCGTCGTCGACACCGGCCTCGGGCTGCCGGACCGCAACTTCCTGGACACCCTCGCCGGAGTCCTCGACCCGGCAGACGTGCGCTGGATCTGGCTCACCCACCCCGACCGCGACCACACCGGCGGCATCCACGCGCTCCTGGAGGCAGCGCCGAACGCGAAGGTGGTGACCACCTTCATCGCGGTGGGGATCATGTCCTGCGAGCGACCGCTCCCGCTGGACCGGGTCCACCTTCTCAATCCGGGCCAGTCACTCGAAGTCGGCGACCGCACGCTCACCGCGTTCCGACCGCCCTTGTTCGACAATCCCACTACCGTCGGCTTCTTCGACGACCTCACCGGTGTCTGCTTCAGCTCGGACTGCTTCGGCGCCCCGATGCCCAGCGCGGACACGGCGGAGGGAGCGGACGCCGGTGCCGTCCCGGCTGAGGACCTGCGGGCGGCGCAGCTGCTGTGGGCCAGTGTGGACAGCCCTTGGGTCGAGAACGTCGACCCGAAGAGATTCCTGGACACCTTCCGCCTGCTGCGGGACCGCGAGCCCGAGCTCGTCCTGTCGACCCACCTGCCGGCTGCGGCCGGGTTGACCGAGCGGATGATCGACACACTCGGGTCCGCAGCGGGGATCTCCCCCTTCGTGGGCCCCGACCAGGCAGCGCTGGCCCAGATGCTGGCCGGCTTCGAACCGACGACAACCCCTGACCCCGACCTGCCTGTTACGTAGCACCCGCTCACCGAGGTCGTCCAGCCCACGTCAGCCAGCCCCCGATCGACCCGCCACGACCGACCCGCCACGACCGGCTGACCCAGATCATCCGGCCCGGATCATCCAGTCCGGTTCGACCAACCCGGATCGCCGCTAGCCCAGATGCAGATCGCCCGCAGCCACCACCTCGCCCAGGCGTGGGAAGTCGAGCTCCACCGAGGCCCGGTGCTCCGCCTCCGTCAGGGCGCTCATCGCATCCTCGGCGAACACCAGCCGGTATCCGTGGTCACCGGCCGCCCGGGCGCTCGACTCCACGCCCAGATTGGTGGCGATTCCGGCGAACACCAGGGTCTCCACGCCCCGGGCGCGGAGCAGTTCGTGCAGCCCGGTGCCCTGGAAGGCGCCGATGGTGCGCTTCACCACCACCTCGTCGGCCGCCGCCGCGACCTCGGCCAGCAACTCGCTGCCGGGCGGCTGCTCGGCGACACCGGGCCGCTCGACACGCACGGCGACGACGGGGGCGCCGGCCGCGCGGAAGGCCCGGGCGAGCTCCAGCGAAGCCGCCACCACCTCCGAACCGGTGTGCGGCGCGAGCGGATTGGCGACGATCCGGTCCATCAGGTCGATCAGGACCAGGGCCGTGGTGCGGGCATCGAGAGTGGTCATGGGCTCACGCTAGCCCATGCCGGTCACCGGTCACGCCTGCCCCAGGAGCCGCCGCCTCGTCCTCGACCTCGCGCGCGCAGCGCCCATCTGGACCAGTCCGTTCCGGACGAACTCCAGGGCCGCGCAGCCGGTCTGGTGATGCTGCTCGGCTTCACCGGGCCCGCCCTCGGCGACCTGCGGGCGGGCGGAATCGCCGCTCGCCAGGGCGTCCGGGCCGTGCTGTCCGCCGCACCTCCGGCGCGCTCTGGCGCTACGACCGACGCGACCAGCGGCAGCCCGAACGGTGCCGACAGCAGCCGCCCGCCACCGGCCCTTGACGCGAATGCGCCCCTCCCCGCCCACCGCCATTGACCGCCCGCCCCGCCCGACGGTTGGCTCACCCCGAGCCGGCCGCCGGGGCGTTCGACGAACCGGCACTCGACGCCACCGGCGCCACCGGCATCACCGTCGACACCGTCCGGCGGCCGTTCCCAGGGGAGGGACCCGATGACCCGCACACCCACCACCGCCCAGCCGTCCAAACACCCCGAACGCCCCGAACGCCCCGAACGCCCCGGACGGCGCTCCGGAAGCCTCCTGCACGCCGTCACCGCCCTCGGCGCCGCCGCCGCGCTCGCGCTCACCACCACACAGGCGGCCCAGGCCGACCAGCCCGGGAAGCCCGGCACCGAGCGGGTGTCCTCCGGCCTCGGCCAGGCGCAGCCCGACGGCGCCTCGTTCGCCGCCGGTCTGAGCGCCGACGGCCGCTACGCCGTCTTCACCTCCAGTGCCGCCAACCTGGTGTCCGGCGACACCAACGGCAAGTCCGACGTCTTCGTCCGCGATCTGCGGACCGGCCGCACCGAGCGGGTCGACACCGGACCGGACGGTGTCCAGGCCGACGGGGACTCCCTCGAGGCCGCGATCAGCGGCAACGGCCGCTACGTCGCCTTCAGCTCCGGCGCCACCAACCTGACGCCCGGTGCCGACCTGGGCTTCGAGGACGTCTACGTCCACGACCGCTGGACCGGCAGGACCACGCTGGTCTCCGTCGGCCGGCAGCCGGGCGGGCCGCACGGTGAGGCCCCGGGCACGCCGCAGTCCGACCGGCTCTCCGGCCGTCCCTCGCTCAGCTGGGACGGCCGCTACATCGCCTTCCAGTCCAACCGCACCGACCTGGCCCCCGGTACGGTCACCTGGCAGGGCGGCAACATCTACGTCCATGACCTCTGGACCGGCGAGAACCGTCTGGTGAGCATCGGCGCGGACGGCAAGGAGGCGGACGGGTCGTCCGCCTCCCCCGTGATCAGCGCCGACGGCGGTTCCGTCGCCTTCGTCTCCAAGGCGACCAACATCACCGGCCCGGGCAGGCCGGGGGCGCTGTCCCCGGACGCCGTCGCCGAGCTCGCGGCCGAGGCCGGCCAGGAGTCGGACGAGCTGTTCGTCCGGGACTCCTTCCGCACCGATGCCCGGCCCCGGACGCCCCGGATCCTCAAACCGCGTCTCTACCCGCTCTACGTCCGGGACCTGCGGGCCGAGGAGACCATGGTGGCCAGCACCGACGACAAGGGCGGCGCGCGGGGGGCGGACTACCCGTCGCTCAGTCCGGACGGCCGGTACGCCGTCTACTCCGCCTGGGTCCAGCACGGCGACAGCGGGTGGGACCGGCACTTCGAGGTGTACGTCCGCGATCTGGAGGAGGGCACCGAGACCCTGGTGAGCGTCGGCCTGCCCGGGACGAAGACCACCGGCGACTCCTACAACGGCCGGCTGACGGCGGACGGCCGCTGGGTGTACTTCGACTCCACGGCCGAGAACCTGGTGCCCGGCGACACCAACGGCGTCTCCGACGTGTTCCGGCGCGACCTGTGGACCGGCCGCACCGAGCGGGTCAGCCTCTCGGACGAGGGCTCGCAGAGCACCGGCGCCTCATTCGGTCCGTACGTCGACGCACGCGGCACGACGGCGGTGTTCAGCTCGGAGGACGGCACGCTCTCCCCCGGGGACACCAACAAGGTCACGGACGTCTTCCTCCGCCGCCTCGCGCGCCACTGACGGCGGGCGCCGGCGCCGACTGTGCGCACGGTGCGGGGCGCGCGCAGCCGCCGCTCGGTGTCACGTCAAGCGAACACTTGTCCCGCGCCACGGACTGACGCTTCGTCGGCTGTTCACCGAAGCCCGTCTACCCGCATAGATCCGCCGGTGATGGCATGGACACACCGCCCGGCGCGCCCGCGCCGGGCCCGTGTGAGGGAGCTCCCCATGCTTCGCGCCCATCGCATCGCCCCCGCCGTCGCGACCGTCGTCCTCGCCGCAGCCGCGCTCACCACCGCCGGCACCGCACACGCCGTCGGCACCGCACCCGCCACCGGCACCACGCACGCCACGGCCACCACCACGGCCACGCACGCCACCGCTACCGCCCCGCACACCCGCGCCGTCCTCGGCGCGACCTGCTCGCAGTCCTACCTTCCGCTGCCCGACCCGGTCTGCACCCCCGGCGCCACCAACCCGGACGTCACCCAGGACACCATCGACGACACCATCTGCGTCGGCGGGTACAGCACCTCGATCCGCCCGTCCACCACGTACACCAACCGCCTGAAGGTCCAGCAGATCGCCCAGTACGGCTACGCCGACACCGACACGGCGGACTACGAGGAGGACCACTTCATCCCGCTGTCGCTCGGCGGCCACCCCACCGACCCCCGCAACCTCTGGCCGGAGCCCCGCTACGCCGTCGGCTCGAACAGCCAGGCCTCCACCGACAAGGACACCGTGGAGTACAAGCTCTACCGCGCCGTCTGCAACCACCGGGTGGATCTGGTGCCCGCCCAGCAGGCCATCGCCACCGACTGGACCACCGCGCTCTCCGTCCTCGGCCTCAGCTGAGAGGGTGCCGTCCGGCACGGGCGCCCACGCCCTTACAGCATGAGCGCCCACGGCCTCACACGGTGAGCGCCGACGCCCTCACAGCGTGAGCGCCCGCGCCGAGGCACTGACCGGCGACGGGAGTTCGGTGCTCCCCCGCAGATAGCGGTCCACCGCCGCAGCCGCCGAGCGGCTCTCCGCGACCGCCCAGACGATCAGCGACTCGCCGCGCCCGGCGTCCCCGGCGACGAACACGCCCGGTGTCGCGGCGCCGTACCCGTCGTCCCGCTCCAGCGAGCCGTCCGAGCCGACGGCGAGCCCGAGTTGGGCGAACAGCGGCTGGTCCGGTTCCGGCCCGGTGAAGCCCAGGGCGAGCAGCGCGAGCTGCGCCGGTACGGTCCGCTCTTGTGCCCGGCCGGGCGCTGCGGTCGCCCGGCTCGGCCTCGGCGAAGCGCACGCCCGCCAACCGCCCTCCCGGGCCCGGTTCGAAGCCGACGGTGGTCGCCGCGAACACCCGGCAGTCCGGCCCCGACTCCTCGTGCGAGGTGGTCTCCCGGTACACCTTGGGGTCCACCGGCCAGGGCTGGCCGGGCGCACGGCGCGCCGGTGGGCGACGGTTGATGTCCAGTTGGGTGACGGAGGCCGCGTGCTGGCGCAGCGCCGTCCCCAGGCAGTCGGCCGCGGTGTCCCCGCCGCCGACGATCACCACCGCGCGCCCCTCGGCAGTCAGCGGCGGGTCCGCGCAGTCGCCCTCGTCCACCCGGTTCGCCCAGGTCAGGTACTCCATCGCGGGGTGCACGCCGGGCAGCCGGGCGCCGGGCACCGCCAGCTCCCGGCCCGCCGTCGCTCCCACCGCGACGACCACCGCGTCGTACCGGGCCCGCAGTTCCTCTCCGGTGACGTCCGGGCCCACCCGGACCCCGGTGCGGAAGTCCGTTCCCTCGGCCCGCAGTTGGTCGAGCCGCCGCTCCAGCCGGTGCTTCTCCAGCCGGAACGGCGGGATCCCGTAGCGCAGCAGCCCGCCCGGGCGGTCGGCCCGCTCGTAGACCGTGGTGGTGTACCCGGCCCGGGTCAGCTGCTGGGCGGCGGCCAGCCCGGCGGGGCCGGAGCCGACCACGGCGACCCGCAGCTCCCGGCCGCGCCGTTCTGGCGGGTGCGGGCGGTCCCAGCCCTCCTCCCAGGCCCGGTCGGCGATCGCCAGCTCGATGTTCTCGATCGTCACCGCGGCCCCGTCGATCGCGAGCACGCAGGCGCTCTCGCACGGCGCCGGGCAGAGCCGCCCCGTGAACTCGGGGAAGTTGTTGGTCGCCAGCAGCCGCGTGGCCGCCGCGCGCCACTCCCCCGCCGCCACCAGCTGGTTCCAGTCCGGCACCAGGTTCCCGAGCGGGCTGGCGGCGTGGCAGAACGGCAGCCCGCAGTCCATGCACCGCCCGGCTAGTCCGCCCACGACCGCAGCAGCGCCACCGGCCGGTACACCTCCCGCCGGTCTGCGAGCCGCTCCCGCGCGTCGCGCCGCGCCCGCTCCACGCGCGAAGTGGTGAGGAAAGCCATCCGGTCTGCCATCGCGGCCTCCGGCGGGGCGTGCCGACACGGGATCCGGCGAACCACCCGGCGGCGCGCCACCGTGTGGCCACCGTACGCCCACGAAGCAGCACGCGTAACCCGCCCGGCCGGGAAATCCCGCGCCCCGCCCTCCACTGCCGTGAGCACGCCAGGCAGAATCCCCGCATGACTCACACCGTGCTGATCGCCGAGGACGACCGTGCCATCCGCGACTCGCTCTCCCGCGCCCTGACGCTGGAGGGCTACCGGGTGCGGATCGCGGCGGACGGCACCCAGACCCTCGCGGTGCTCGCGGAGCAGCGCCCGGACGTCCTGGTGCTCGACGTGATGATGCCCGAGCCCGACGGCCTGGAGGTCTGCCGCCGGCTGCGCGCGACCGGCGACCGCACCCCGGTGCTGATGCTCACCGCCAGGGTCGAGGTGCCGGACCGGATCGCCGGACTGGACGCCGGGGCCGACGACTACCTGGTCAAACCCTTCGACGTGGACGAGCTGTTCGCCCGCCTGCGCGCCCTGTTGCGCCGCCGCCCGCCCGGGCCGGTCGAGGACGTGCTGACGGTCGCCGACCTGCGGGTCGAGCCCGCCGCCCGGCGGGCCTGGCGCGCCGGGGAGGAACTGGAGCTGTCGCGCACCGAGTTCGACCTGCTGGAGCTGCTGACCCGGCATGCCGGCGCCGTGCTCGACCAGACCACCCTGTACGAGCGGATCTGGGGCTACGACTTCGGCCCCGGCTCGAAGAACCTCGCGGTGTTCATCGGTTACCTGCGCCGCAAGCTCGACCGCCCGGGCCTGGTCCCGCTGATCCACACCGTCCGCGGCGTCGGCTACACGCTGCGCGAGCCGTGACCGGCCCCGCGCGCCCCGGCGCCCGCCCGCGTGCCCGGCTGCCGCGCGCGGGCCTGCGCACCACCCTCTCGCTCGCCTTCGCCGCGATGGCCGCCCTGGTCGCGGTGCTGATCGGCACGCTCGGCTACCACGCCGCCGCCCGCCTGATCCTCGACGACGAGGCGGACGACTTCGGCTCGGCCGTACGGGCGGTGAGCGGCCAGGTCCAGCGCGAGACCCTGTTCCCGGGGGACTTCACCGGTCCCAGCGGGATGAGCGAGCAGCTGCTGCACCCGATCCGGGTCACCGCTCAGGCCCTGGACCCCGACGGGCTGCCCCTCCCGGGCACCGCCCGCCTCGACCTCCCGACCACGGCGGAGGACCGCGAACTCGCCCGCGCCGACGCCCCCGCCCGGACGGTGACCGAGGAGCGGCGCCTGGGCGGCGAGACCTGTCGGGTGGGCGTGGTCTCGCTCGGCGGCGGCCGGGGCGCCGTCCAGATCGTGCAGCGACTCGGCGACATCGAGCAGCTGTTGGCCAAGCTGCGGCAGCAGATGGTGTCGGTGGTGCTGGCCGTCGTGCTGATCGCGGGGGCGGTCGGCTGGCTGCTCGCCCGGCGGATCACCGGTCGGCTGGTGCGGCTCACCGAGGCGGCCGAACGGGTCGCCGTGAGCGGCCGGTTGGACGTCCCGGTGCCCGCCGCCGGGACGGACGAGGTGGGCCGGCTCGGCCGCGCCTTCGACCGGATGCTGGTCCGGCTCGCCACCGCCAAGGAGAACCAGCGCCGTCTGGTCCAGGACGCCGGGCACGAACTGCGCACCCCGCTGACCAGCCTGCGCACCAACCTCTCGGTGCTGCCCAGTCTGGACCGGCTGCCGCCCGCGGAACGCGCCGCGCTGATGGCCGATCTGGCCGAGGAGGCGAGGGAGTTGACCCTGCTGGTGGACGAGCTGGTGGCGCTCGCGGCGGACCGCAAGGCGGACGAGCAGCCTGTCGAGGTGGTGTTGGCGGAGCTGGTCCAGGAGGCCGCCGCCCAGGCCCGGCGGCGCAGCGACCGGCAGGTCACCGTGGACGCGGACGACACGGTGGTGACCGCCCGCCCGGACGCGCTGGCCCGCGCGGTGGGCAATCTGCTGGACAACGCCGCCAAGTTCGACCCGGCCGGGACCTCCCCGATCGAGCTGGTGGTGCGCGGCCCGCGGGTCGAGGTGCGTGACCGGGGCCCGGGCATCGACACGGCCGACCTCGACCGGGTCTTCGACCGCTTCTACCGGGCCACCGCCGCGCGCAGCCTGCCCGGTTCGGGCCTCGGTCTGGCCATCGTGGCCGAGGTGGCGCGCTCGCACGGCGGCGCCGCCTTCGCCGCCAATCGCGAGGGCGGCGGCGCGGTGATCGGCTTCACCCTGGGCTCCTGACCACGACTGACCACGGCTGACCACGGCTGACCAAAGCTGGACCAGAGCAGGCCAGGACTGAACGCGACCGACCGCGATCGAATCCGACGACGGGCCCGGAGAACCCGACGGCGGGGGGGGGGGGGGGGGGGGGGGGGGGGGTGGGGCGGGGGGGGGGGGGGGGGCGCGGCGGAGTAGCCCGGCCCGATGCACCTCAGCATCCCTAGTCTGTGCGCCTT
>NZ_JBVHXY010000015.1:0-42193 GCF_055569215.1 Kitasatospora sp. NPDC029312
AGTTTGACGCGCGGGATGCCCTGGGCGGCCCAACCGGACAGCTGGTCCGCCAGGCGGGCCAGGGGGTAGTTGGTGAAGCCGCCGCTGCCGTAGACGGGCACCCGGTCGTGGAAGGACGGCAGCAGGTCCACGACCGGGAGGTCCAGCAGCCGCGCCTTCAGGTCCCACAGCGCGAGGTCGACGGCGGAGACGGCCAGGGCGCCGACGCCCGGTTGCCCGGCGTTGCGGACGGCGCGCCGCATCCGGCGCCAGACGGCGGGCGGGGCGAGCGCGTCGGCGCCGACGACGACGGGCGCGAGTTGGGACTCGATGAAGGCGGCGGTGGAGACGTCGCCGTAGGTGTAACCGATGCCGGTGCGGGCTCCGGCGTGGGCCTCGACCAGGACCATGGTGGTCGAGGCCCATTCCAGCGTGCCGTCCTGCTCGGTGCCGTCCGGTCCGTCGGTGGGGACGGTGAAGGCATGGACGGCGAGGCGGTCCACCCGGACGGGAGCGGTCACCGGGGGCGCCGGGGTCGCCGCGGTCATCTCGGTGCTCCCGCGTCGGCGGCCGTCGGTCCAGAGGGTTCCAGTTCCAGTCCAGGGGATTCCAGCGCAGCCACTCCCTCTTCCTCCCGTCCGTCCTCCGGGACCGCTCGATCCCGTTCGCGCTTGCCCGGGGCGCCCACGACGAAACGGCGCCGCCGGCGGTCGGCCGTTTCGGCAGCGCGGTTGGGGAAACCCGTCAGGGCGTCCGGTGGCCGGGCGCTGCCCCGGCGACCGCAGTGGCGGACCACCGGAGTGAGGGACGACGACGGACGACTCGGAGCGCGAAGCGAGGAACGGGGAGCGACATGACCCAGACCGTGGTGATCACCGGGGCGAGCGCCGGCATCGGGCGCGCCACGGCCCGGCTGTACGGGCGCCGGGGCGCGAACGTGGCGCTGCTCGCCCGGGGCAGCGCAGGCCTGGAGGCGGCGGCCGAGGAGGTCGAGCGGGCCGGGGGCACCGCGCTGGTCCTGCCGACGGACGTCGCCGACCACCGGGCGGTGTCCTCGGCGGCGAGCCGGGTGGAGGAGCGGTTCGGCGCCATCGACGTGTGGATCAACGTCGCCTTCACCTCCGTGTTCGCGCCGTTCGACGAGATCCGGCCGGAGGAGTTCCGGCGGGTCACCGAGGTGACGTACCTGGGCTTCGTGTACGGCACGATGGCCGCGCTGGAGCGGATGAAGCCGCGCGACCGGGGCACGATCGTCCAGGTCGGCTCGGCGCTGGGCGCCCGCGCGATTCCCCTGCAGTCCGCGTACTGCGGCGCCAAGCACGCCGTCAACGGGTTCACCGAGTCCCTGCGCTGCGAGCTGCTGCACACCGGCAGCAAGGTCCGGATCACCGTCGTCCAGATGCCGGCCGCCAACACCCCGCAGTTCTCCTGGGTGCTCTCCCGGCTGCCGCGCCACCCCCAGCCGGTGCCGCCCATCTACCAGCCCGAGGTGTGCGCCCGGGCGGTGGCCTTCGCGGCGGACCACCCGGGGCGCAAACAGTACTGGGTCGGCGGGAGCACGGCCGCCACCATCCTGGCCCAGAAGGCGGCCGCGCCGCTGCTCGACCGCTACCTCGCCCGGACCGGCTACGACTCCCAGCAGACCGGTGACAGCGTCGGGCCGGACCGGCCGAACAACCTCTGGCACCCGGTCGACGGTGCGGTGGGCGCCGATCACGGGGCGCACGGCGAGTTCGACGAGCGGTCGCACGCGCGCAGCCTCCAACTCTGGGCCTCCCAGCACGCCGCGGCCGTCACCGCCGTGGCCGGCGGGGCGCTGGCGGCGGGCGCGGCGCTGTTCGCCCGCAGGCGCCGCTGACGGTGGGTGGGTGAAGCCCCGGGCTGGATTCACCCGCCCTCGGCTTCAGGGGCGTCGTCGCCCTCGTACGGGGTGCCGTCGGCGTCGTGCCAGCCCGTCTCCGGCGGCGCCTCGGGGTCCTGCTCCTGCCCCTCCCGGGCGCTGTCCGGCATCCGGGGCGCTGATTCCTCCTCGGGGCCGCGGTCGGGCGGCAGCTGATCGGACATGGTGGCCTCCTTCGGTCGGTGCCCGCGCCTACCCGGGGCGGGCCCGTTCACCCGGCTCCGGTCGTCCCGGTTGGCCCCGCCGCCCCCGGGTAGCCGCCGCGTGCGGTCCCCGGCCCGTGCGGGCCGCCGCGTCCCCGGGAGGAGTCACAACCATGCCGTCGGACAGCTTCGCCGCCCGTGGGACCTTCGAGGTCCTGGGCTCGTCCCACACGCTCTACCGGCTCGACGCCGTGCCCGGCGCCGACCGGCTCCCGTACAGCCTGAAGGTGCTGCTGGAGAACCTGCTGCGCAACGAGGGCGGGCACGGCGTCACCGGTGACCAGATCAGCGCGGTCGCCGACTGGGACCCGCGCGCCGAGCCGGCGACCGAGATCCAGTTCACGCCCGCCCGGGTGCTGATGCAGGACTTCACGGGAGTGCCGTGCCTGGTGGATCTGGTCGCGATGAGGGAGGCGATGACCGAACGCGGCGGTGATCCGTCGCTGATCGACACCCGGCGGCCCGTGGAGCTGGTGATCGACCACTCCGTGATCGCCGACCGCTTCGGCTCCCGCGAGGCGTTCGACCGCAACGTGGAGCTCGAGTACGAACGCAACCGGGAGCGCTACGAGTTCCTGCGGTGGGGGCAGGGCGCCCTGCGGAACCTGCGCGTCGTCCCGCCGGGGACGGGCATCTGTCACCAGGTCAACCTGGAGCACCTGGCCCGGGTGGTGTTCGACGAGGACGGGCTGGCCTTCCCCGACACCCTGGTCGGCACCGACTCCCACACGCCGATGGTCAACGGGCTCGGCGTGCTGGGGTGGGGCGTCGGCGGGATCGAGGCGGAGGCCGCGATGCTCGGCCGCCCGGTCAGCATGCTGCTGCCCAAGGTCGTGGGCGTGCGGCTCACCGGGGCGCTCCCCGCCGGCAGCACCGCCACCGACCTGGTGCTGACGATCGCCGAACGGCTCCGGGCCCACGGCGTGGTGGGTTCCTTCGTCGAGTTCCACGGGCCGGGCGTCGCCGAGGTGCCGGTGGCCAACCGGGCCACCATCGGCAACATGAGCCCCGAGTACGGCGCCACCTGCGCCATCTTCCCGATCGACGCCGAGACGCTCGCCTACCTTCGGCTCACCGGCCGCGACGAGCGGCACGTGGCCCTGGTGGAGGCCTACGCCAAGGAGCAGGGGCTGTGGCACGACCCCGGGCACACCGCCGACTACAGCGAGACCCTTGACATCGACCTGTCCGCCGTCGTGCCCTCCATCGCCGGGCCGAAGCGGCCGCAGGACCGCATCGCCCTGACCGACGCGCCCGCCGCCCTGTTCGCCGCCCTCGGCACCGGCGGGGCGGTGGGCGCCGGTGCGCCGGCCGGAGTGGACGAGGGAGACGAGGAGTCCTTCCCCGCCTCGGACCCGCTGTCGGTGACCGGCGACCACCCCGGCGACCGACCGGCCGAGCCCCGGGCGCCCCGGGCCGACGGGGCGCCGCCCCCGCCGCCCGGCCCGCTCTGCGCCCCGGGGCAGGACGGCACCGTCGACCGGATCGGCCACGGCGCGGTAGTCATCGCGGCGATCACCTCCTGCACCAACACCTCCAATCCGCAGGTCATGGTCGCCGCCGGGCTGCTGGCCCGGAAGGCCGCCGAGCGCGGCCTGTGCTCCAAGCCGTGGGTCAAGACCAGCCTCGCGCCCGGCTCCCGGATCGTGATGGACTACCTCGCACACGCCGGACTGCTGCCGCCCCTGGAGGCGCTCGGCTTCGACCTGGTCGGCTACGGCTGCACGACCTGCATCGGCAACTCCGGGCCGCTGATCGAGGAGGTGTCGCGGGCCGTGGCCGCCGACGACCTCACCGTGGTGTCCGTGCTCTCCGGCAACCGGAACTTCGAGGGCCGCATCCACCCGGAGATCAAGCTCAACTACCTGGCCTCGCCGCCGCTCGTGGTCGCCTACGCCCTCGCCGGATCGATGGCCGTCGACCTCACCCGCGACCCGCTCGGCATCGGCGACGACGGCCGGCCCGTCCACCTGAGCGACATCTGGCCGACGCCGGAGGAGATCCAGCAGGTGGTCACCGCCAGCCTGCGGCCGGAGATGTTCACGGCCGGCTACGCCGACCTCTTCACCGGTGACGAGCGCTGGCGCGCCCTGCCCGCGCCCAGCAGCGACCTGTTCACCTGGGACGCCGACTCGACCTACGTGCGGTGCCCCCCGTACTTCCAGGGCCTTCCCCAACGGCCGGTTGCTCCAGGCGATCTGACCGGCGCGCGGGTGCTCGCACTGCTGGGCGACTCGGTCACCACCGACCACATCTCCCCCGCCGGCGCGATCCGGCCCGACTCCCCCGCCGGCGAGTACCTCCAGGCCCACGGGGTCGCACCCCGGGAGTTCAACTCCTACGGCTCCCGGCGCGGCAACCACGAGGTGATGATCCGCGGCACCTTCGCCAACGTCCGCCTGCGCAACCTGCTCGCGCCCGGCACCGAGGGCGGCTTCACCCGCCACCTGCCCGACGGCGAGCAGACCACCATCCACGGCGCGGCCGTGCGGTACGCCGAGGAGGGCGTGCCCCTGCTGGTGATCGCGGGCAAGGAGTACGGCTCCGGATCCTCCCGGGACTGGGCGGCCAAGGGCACCGCGCTGCTCGGCGTCAAGGCCGTGCTGGCGGAGTCCTTCGAGCGCATCCACCGCTCCAACCTCGTCGGCATGGGCGTCCTGCCGCTGCAGTTCCAGCCCGGCCAGAACGCGCGGTCGCTGGGGCTCACCGGCGAGGAGACCTACGCCGTCCACGGGCTCACCGAGCCGGGCGGCACGGCCGAGGTCGAGGCCACCGGGCCGGCCGGCAGCACGCGCTTCACCGCCCGCATCCGGCTCGACACCCCCACCGAGGCCGAGTACTACCGGCACGGCGGCATCCTGCCGCACGCCCTGCGGTCCCTGCTGCCCACCTGATCGCGTACGAGAACCGGAGCGCGGCGTGCGACTGCTGCTGACCACGGACACCCACGTCCCCACCCGGGCGCGCGCCCTGCCCGAACCGCTGCTGCGGGCCCTCGACGAGGCCGATGCGGTGTTCCACGCCGGTGACTGGGTCGACACCGCCACGCTCGACCTGTTCGAGGACCGGGCCCGGCGGCTGGTCGCCGTGTACGGCAACAACGACGGGCCGGCGCTGCGGGAGCGGCTGCCCGAGGTGGCCCGCGCCGAGCTGGGCGGCCTGCGCTTCGCCGTCGTGCACGAGACCGGCCCGGCGCGGGGCCGCGAACAGCGGTGCGCGGAGCGCTTCCCCGACACGGACGTCCTGGTGTTCGGCCACAGCCACATCCCGTGGGACAGCCGTGCCCCGGGCGGCCTGCGGCTGCTCAACCCGGGCTCCCCCACCGACCGGCGGCGCCAGCCCTTCGCCACCTACCTGACCGCCCGTGCGGAGGGCGGCCGCCTCACCGACCTCCACCTCCACCGGCTGCCGCGCCGGTCCTGAGGCGGCTCCGGCGCCCGGCCCGCCCGGTCCACGCCCGACCCCGATCGCACCCGGCCGGCCACGCCGGCCATGCGCTCACCGCACGGCGGCCCGCTCCCGGGCGCGAAGCACGTCGAAGGCGAAGAACCGCCGGACGGCACGGCCGAGTTCCTCCGGTCCGCTGAACCCCCGGCGAGCCGTTTCGACCGTCGGGGAGGTGTCGGGCCGGCGCCAGTGGCGCAGGAAGAGCGTGGCGCACACGGCCGGCGGCGGAACCACGAGCCGGTGCCGGGCCTCCTCCGCGGCCGCGTCCGCGCGGGCGACCAGACCGCACCACTCGTTCCAGCGCTCGTGCTCGCGCAGCCGGGCCAGCACGGCGGGCCGCCAGTCGGCGGACTGCCACGTCGGCCACACCCGCACCATGAGGAGCAGCCGGCGGTCCACAGCGGTGAGCCCGGACAGCTCCGGGGCGGTGAACCAGCGGGTGAGCGCCTCCGGCAGCGGCGAGTCGTCGTCGAGGCCAAGCCGGGCCCGGGCGTAGGCGTCGGCGGTGACGCCCTCGGCGGCGGCGTGGTCGTCCAGCAGGCCGCGCAGGACGGCCTCGTGCAGCGCCGGGTAGTCGTCGTCGAACAGCCGGGCGGCGTCCAGGACGTCGAGGTCGGACATCCAGCGGCCGGGGGCGTGCTCGCGCCGGGTCCGCCGGGCGAGGGCCTGGGTGCGGCTGATCCCGGTGACGGGCACTTCCGGCCCGACCTGGCCGACCTGGCCGACCGGGCCGACCGGGCCGACCGGCCCGACCCGGCCGGGTGCCGCGGCGCCGTCGCGGACCACGCGCAGGGCCACGACCGCGTCCTGCCGCTTCAGGTCCCAGGCCCCTGCGGCGATCATCTCCTCCAGGGTGCACAGCGCCTCGTGGTCCTCCTCGCCGACGGCCCGTTCCAGGTCCTTCCAGCCGCGGTGGGTGAACGGCAGGGCCTTGGCCGCCGCCACGATCCGCCGCCCGGACTCCTCCGGGACGAGGTCCGTCTCCGCGCCCTCCCGGCAGCCGTGCCGCAGGTTCACCAGCGCCACGGTCTGCGCCGGATACCCGACCTGGGCGGGCCCGTGCAGCACGCCCACCTCGTCGTCCCCGTCGATCTCGCCCGAGGCGTACATCTCGTAGACGGCGCCGACGCCGCGCATGCCGCACGGGGCGAGTTCGGCGGCTCGCAGCGCGCCCATGCTCGCGGCGCCGAGGACGTGCGCGCCCTCGGTGATGACCTGGAGGATCTCCTTGTGCCCGACGGACCGCCGTTCCCGGAAGTAGCCGTCGATGATCACGGCGACGTCCCCGGGGCTCCACCGGTCGGCCAGCAGGTCCCCCCGTCCGGCGGGCGGCCGCACCTCGGCGTCCGGGAGGACGGCGTGGACCTCGGCCGCGGACAGCGTCGGTCCGGTGTAGACCACGATCCTGGATGCGCTCACTACAACACCTCCGGACAGACGCGGCTCCCGGGTGCCACGACCTTGACGACGGGGACGCCGATGTCCTCCCGGGTCAGGTCGACCAGGAGCGGCGGGTTGGCGAAGGCCTCGGCCGCGCGCCGGACGACGTAGCCGAGGTCGTCGACCAGGCCGGCGCGCCGCACCGGCTCGTCGAGCAGGTCGCCGAGGTCCGCGGCCGGCCCGCGGTCGCGGCTCAGCCGGCCGACGTCCACCTGGTCGAAGTCGTCCTGGAGGTCGTCCCGAGCGCCCGAGATGTACGCGAGCCTGGCCTGCGCCGCCTCGGTGACGGCGCGGGTCAGCGCGATCGACGGCTCGACGTGGCAGCCGAAGCCGAACATCGCGGCGGGGTAGTCGTGGCAGGCGACCCAGGCCAGGAAGCACGGCAGGCCGGTGGGCGACGGCACCAGGCGGACCTCCAGGGTGACGCCGGCCCGCTCGATCAGCTCGCAGAGCTCCCCGGCCACGGCCGACCCGGAGGTCCTCGGGTCGACCCGCACGCCCAGTTCGCCGCCCGCCTTCACCGCCGCCGTCATCGCGTCCCGCTCGATCACCTCGCAGAGCGCGTGGAGCGCGGCCTCCACCACGGTGTTGCCGCCGGCGAGGCCGTTGGTGGACTCGAAGAAGGCCGGCGGGTTCCAGCCGGTGTGCTCCACCAGCGTCAGCCGCACGGCGTCCACCGGGACGAGCGTCCGCGCGCCGTCGACCAGCGACCTGGCCTCCGTCCACTCCAGCGGCAGGCCGTCGTGCAGCACGCTCGGGTCGGAGGGGGCGAGCGCGGACACGTCGTAGCCCAGGTCCCGTCCGAGGTCGCGCGGGGCAGCCGTCAGCACGCTTGCCACGGGCTGCTCGACGTGCCAGGTCTCGACGGACTCCATCACCGCCGACAGTCGCGCCAACTCGGCCGTGATGCCCTTGCCCTGGGACACGGCGAGGGTCCGGGACAGCGGTCGGACGGCCTGGAAGGTGGGGATGCCGATGGTGTCGAGCCGGGTGATGTCGGCGATCCGGGTGACGCCCACCGCGGCGGCCGCCCGGCGGACCATCGCCCAGGTGGCCTCCGGGGGCCGGGCCCGGTTCGTGCCCGGCAGCCTGAGCACGGCGCGGTCCTGCCGCGAGGCCGCCCAGGACAGGGTCGGGTCGTCGGTGCGCGCCGTGTCGTCGGCCGCGTCGTGGGTCTGCACGGGGAAGGGCCTCCCTGGGGTCAGAGGTTCCGGGTACGGCGCAGCAGTGCCCGCCCGGCGACGGCGTTGGCGACGAGGGCGACGGCGGCCAGCACCACCAGGGCGGGCCAGGCCTTCCCGAAGCCGAAGATCGCGGCGTCGCGCATCCCGTCGACCGCGTACGTCACCGGGTTGACCGTCGAGATCCAGCGGAGCACCTCGGGCAGCTGCTGGGTGGTGGACAGCGACGGCGCGGAGAAGACGAGGACGGGGACGGACACGCTGGTGAGCACCATGAAGGTGCGGTAGTCGCTGATCAGGATCGCGGCCGCGAGGTACAGCCCGTTGAAGGCCACCGACGACAGCATCAGCGCCACCAGCAGCCAGGTCCACTGCCCGACGCCGAAGGGGTAGTCGAAGAGGACGGCGGCGACGGCCAGGGCCAGCAGGCTCTGCGCCAGCACCAGCGAGACGCCGGCGAGCAGTTTGCCGGCCAGGAAGCGCGAGCGGCGCAGCGGCCAGCTCCACAACTGGGTCGAGACCCCGCTCATCTCCTCCTGGAACATCGCCATGCCGGTGGTGCCGGACGCGCTGACCACCGACATGGCCAGCACCATGGGCAGCAGGAAGACCGAGAACGGCAGCCGGTCGCCGCGGTAGCTGATGTCCCCGACGACGTTGCCGAGCGAGGTGTTCACCAGCAGCAGGTAGACGAGCATGGGCGTCAGGCCGAGGATGAGGTTCACCCGGTTGCGGGCGAGGAGGGCGTACTCGCGGTAGAAGACGGCGGCGAAGTCGGCCGTGCGCCTGGTGGCGACCGGTGCGGTGTTCTGGAATGCGGGCACGCTCACGGGTCAGTCCTCGCTCCCGGTCATGCGCAGGAACGCCTGTTCCAGCGAGTCGGTGACGGTGGAGATCCCCGAGATCGCCACTCCGGCGTCCTGACAGTGCCGGGACAGTGGCGGCAGCACGTCCCGGACCTGCGCGTTCTCGATGCGGACTTCGGTGTCCTCGACGACGGTGGTCAGTCCGGCCGTGTCGGCCCACTCCTTGACGACCTTCGCCCCGACCGGGTCGTCCGCCGTCACCAGCACGTGCGCGGCGCCGAACTCCCGGACCAGCTCGCTCGGTCGGGCGAAGCGGACGACCTTGCCCCGGTTGACGACCAGGACCCGCTGGGCGTTGCGCTCCAGCTCCTCGATGATGTGGCTGGTCCAGATCACCGTCATGCCGTTCTCCTCGCGCAGCCACCGCACGAAGCGCTCGATCTGGTGCCGGCCCGCCACGTCCAGCCCCGCGGAGGGCTCGTCGAGGATCAGCAGGGCCGGGATGGTCAGCAACGCCCGTACCAGCTGGAGGCGTTGGCGCTGTCCGCCGGACAGCTGGAAGACGAGCTGCGGCAGCGCGTCCTTCAGGCCGAGGTACTCGGCGACCTCCAGCGCCCAGGGCCGGGCGGCGCGCCAGGTCAGGCCCCGGAAGCGGGCGGCGATCTGCAGGTTGTCCAGCGCCGACAGCATCTCGTCGTACGGGGCGGACTGGTGCATCGCGCCGATGCCGCTCTTGGCGGCGACCGGGTCCCGGCTCGGGTCCGCGCCGAACACCCGGATCCTCCCGGTGGTGGGAGGGGTGACGCCGCAGACCATCTTCATCAGGGTCGTCTTGCCGGCGCCGTTGGGGCCCAGCAGCCCGATGGTCTCGCCCTCGGCGATGTCGAACGAAATCCCGTCGACGGCCGGTGTCGTTTTCCCCCGGTAGCGCTTGGTCAGTTCTTCGGCGTGCACCACGGCATTCGCCACGATCCCTCCCTCCGCATTCCGCACATCACGATCGGTCTCTCAGGGGTTCTTCGGGGTTCTTTCGGACTCTTTCGGGCTCTTTCGGAATCGCCGGTCGAGGTGTTCCCGGTGGACCTTACGCCGCCAGTGACCCGCCCGACCGGCCCGTGCGGAAGCTGCCGTCGAGCTGCCTCCGAACTGCCGCCCGGTGCCCGGAGCGGGTGGCTAGCATTCACGGCGTGAGCCGTTCGGGACAGCCGGGGAGCCGTGACGGAAAAGCCGCCGTGATACTGCTGGATTGCGCCGGCGGCCGCGAACTGGAGACCGTGCGCGAGATATTGACGGGGCCGCTGGAAACGCCCACGATACTGCTCCGGCAGGCCGATCTGCGCTCGACGCCGATGGCGCTCGACGTGGACACCGGGCTGCTGGACGTCGCCGGTCACCGGGTGCGGCCGGCCGTCGTCTGGGTCCGCCACGCGTCGGCCTGCGCGCTGCTGGCGCAGGCGCGGCCGACGGGCTCGGTGACACCGCTCCAGGCCGCGGCCTGGTCGCGGTTCCTCCGGCAGGTGGCGTCGACGGCGTCCGCCGCGCTGCCCGGCAGCACGCTGGTCGGGCCGGCGCAGCTGGCGCAGGCCACGCGGCTGGGCGTGCGGACGCTCCGTACGGTCGTCACCAACGACGTCCCGACGGGCACGCGCGGGCTCGGCACGCCGCACGTGATCGTCAAGTCCCAGGACTTCCGGTTGTTCGAGCCGGACCGGCGGAACTGGTCGAGGTGGCTGCCGTCGGTCATCGGCGCGGACGCCGCTGCCGTGGGCCGTCCGCCGGTCGGGGCGGCGGCCGCCGACCACCCGGTCGTCGTCCAGGAGTACCTGGCCGGTGCCCGGGAGTTGCGGGTGTACCACCTCGGCGGCGGGATCTGCGCCTTCGAGGTCG
The DNA here is from genome assembly GCF_055569215.1 of Kitasatospora sp. NPDC029312. Lineage (NCBI taxonomy): Bacteria > Bacillati > Actinomycetota > Actinomycetes > Kitasatosporales > Streptomycetaceae > Kitasatospora > Kitasatospora sp. NPDC029312. Next base: position 10,844 of record NZ_JBVHXY010000015.1, read on the forward strand.
ACAAGCCGGATCCGTCGAGCCCGGTGACGGAGCCGGACCGCGTCACGGTGCGGCGGGTGGAGTGCCCGCCGCGCGCCGCCGACGCGGTGCGCACCCTGTGCGCCGCGTGGGGCCTGCACTACGGGGCGTTCGACCTGCTCGTCCCGGACACCGGGGAGCCGGTGTTCCTGGAGGCCAATCCGGACGGCGACTGGCTCTGGTTCGAGCGCCGGGCGCGTTGGCACGGCGTCTCGTTCATGGCCGCCGTGATGGTCCGCGAGCTGTTCGTACGGACGACTACGGAGGACGTCGTGAGGAGGCCGCGCCGATGACAGCGACCCGGGGTGACGAGGTCTCCGCCCGGGACATGGTGCTGGTGGCCCTGCTCGCGCGGGGGCACACCACCGACCGCGTGGCCCGCGAACTGCGGCTGAGCCGGCACACCGTCGGCGAGGAGATCAGCGTCCTGCTCGGGCGGTTCAACTGCCGCAACCGGGCGGAGCTGGTGGCCTACTGCTACGTCCACCGGCTGCTGCCGATCGGCATCTGGCCGCCGCCGTGCGGCCGTCGCGAAGGGAACGGATGACATGTTCGATCCGCTGGAGAGTCTGCGCGAGGCGGGGCTGCCGGTCGACCAGTTGAGCGAGGCCCAGCGCGAGGTGCTGGCCGGTCTGAGCGAAGAGGAGACGGCCGTCGTCGCCTCGGTGCAGCGCCGGCTCGCCCGGGCGGAGGCCGAGACGGACGCCGAGGTGTGGGCCCACGACCTGAAGCTGCTCTGACCGGCGTCAGGAACCGCGTCGCCGGGCCGCGCCGCCGACGCGCACCACGACCGAGCCCCCGGGGGGAGGACCGCACATGAGTCGCAGACTGGTGGTGGTGCTGTTCCTCGACCTCGTCGGGTGGACACGGCTCGCCGAGCGCGTCGATCCCGAGCCGCTGCAGCAACTGCTGGAGCAGTACTACGAGATCTGCTCGACCACCGTGGAGGAGCACGGCGGAACGGTGGAGAAGTTCATCGGCGACGCCGTCATGGCCGTCTTCGGGGCGGACACCTCGCGGGAGGACGACGCCCTGCGGGCGCTGCGCACGGCGGTGCTGATCCGCACCGGGGTCGGCCGGCTGCGCGCACCCACCGCCGAAGCCGTTCCGGTGGAGGTCCACTGCGGCATCGCCGCCGGCGAGGCCCTGGTGACGCGATCCGAGCGGGCCGGTCTGCGGATCGTCGGCGACGTGGTCAACCTCGCCGCCCGCCTGCAGTCGTCGGCCGCCGCCGGCGAGATCGTCGTGAACGAGACCGTGGCCCAGCTGGCGGGCCCGGACTACGCGATGGCCGCGGTGCCGCCGCTGACGCTGAAGGGCAAGGCCGAGCCGGTGGCCGCGCTGCGCGTGATCGGCGAGGCCGCCGCCCGCCGGGCCGGCGACGAGCCGCGCATGGTGGATCGCCGGGACGAACGCCGTCGGCTGCGCCGGGCCTACCGCCGGGTGGTCGCGGACCGGGCAGCGGCGCTGGTGGCGGTGCTGGGGCCGGCGGGCATCGGCAAGACGCGGCTGGTCAGGGAGACCGTCGACGAACTCGCCGGGGCCGGGGCCATCGCCGTGTTCGGGAGCTGCCCGTCCTACGGGGCGAAGGGCGCCTACGCCGCGCTCGTCGACGTGCTGGACGGCTTGGAGCGGCAGGTACCCGGCTGCGCGGAGCTGCTGCGGACGGACCCCCGCGTCGGCGCGGTGCTCGCCGCTCTGCGCGAGGGCGCGTCCTGCCGCCCCACCGCCGCCGGGCCCGGCCCGGGGGTGGAGGAGGTGTGCTGGGCCGCTCGGGAACTACTCGCCGCCGCCGCGGCCGTCCGCCCGCTCGTCGTGGTGTGGGACGACCTGGAGTGGGCGGGGCCCTCGCTGCTCCGGCTCATCGCCGAACTCTCCCGGGGCCTGCGGGAGTTCCCGCTGCTGACACTCTGCGTGGCGAGACCGGAGATCGGCGGACCGGACGGGCCCGGGTTCCGGTACGACGAGCTGATCGACCTCGGCGCGCTGGACCCGGCCGACAGCGCCCAGCTGGCGGCCTCGCTGGCCACGGGCCCCGGACCGGCCGAGGTGCAGCCGCACGACCTCGGCCTGGCCGACCGGGTCGCCCTGTACGGGGCGGGCAATCCGAGGTTCATCCGGCTGATGGTGGAGTGGCTGGGCACCGGCCGGGCGGTGGACGAGCTGCCGCCGACGATCACCGCCGCGGTGGGCGCGATGATCGACCGGCTCCCGCCGCCCGAGCGGCGGCTGCTCGGCGCGGCCGCGGTGATCGGCCCCACCTTCACGGTGGAGCAACTCGCCCTGCTGGGCGAGACCTTGCCGCCGTCGACCGCCGACACGCTCACCCGCCGGCAGCTGCTGAGCGCCACCACCGACGACGGCGGCGGCTACCGCTTCGTCCAGCAGCCGGTCCACGAGGTGGCGTACGGGCGGCTGGAGAAGCAGCAGCGCATCGCGTGGCACCGGCGCCTGGCCGAGCGGGGCTTCAGCCCCGGCTTCCACTTCGAGGCCGCCGCGCACCTGCTCGGCGGCCTCCGCCCGGACGACGCGGAGCTGCCGCGGCTGGCCGGGCGGGCGGCCGAGGCGCTGCTGGCCGAAGGGACGGCCGCTCTGCGCCAGCGGGACCTGCCGACCGCGGTCGAACTGCTGGAGCGGGCACTGGTCCCGGCGGCACGGGGGCCGGGCCGCTGGCGGCAGGTGGCGGCCGTCCGCCTCAGCGACGCCCTCATGCTCTCCGGGGACACCCGGCGCGCCGTGGAGGTGGTCGCGGACGGCCTGCGGCACGCCGCCGACGGCCCCGGCAGGCGGCTGTGCCTGGTGCAGCGGGCCGTGCTGGCGGCCCGCCTCGGCACGGTCTGCGAGGCGGGCGTCGAGGAGCTGCGGGCCGAACTCGACGGCGACGGGACCGACCGCTTCGCCTGGTGCCGGTTCGAGCAGCTGCGGATGCTGCTCCACCTGGCGCACGGCCGCTTCGGGGCCGCCGAGGCGGCGGCGTGCGCCGCGCTGGAGCACGCCCGGGCGGGCGGTGACGGGTACGAGGAGGACCGGCTGCTGGTGGCCCTGTGCGAGGTCCGGCAGTGGTCGCCGACCCCGGTGGACCGGAAGCTGGCGGGCTGCGCCGAACTCCTGGACCGGTTCGCCGCCGACCGGTTCCTGCTGCTGCCCGCGCTGGCCGCGCGGGCCCGCTGCCTGGCCTTGACCGGCGACGACGACGGCGCCCGCGCCGCCCTGGCCGAGGCCCGGTCCGTCGTGGAGCAGCTCCGGCTGACCGTGGGCGGCGTCCTGGTCGACCAGGTGGCCGGGATGGCCTGCTCGCTGCGGGGCGACCACGCCCGGGCCGAGCGGCACTTCGGCCGGGCGGCCGACGCCCTCGAACGGGCCGGCTACACGTCCGTCCCGCTCGGGCTGCGGGTGCAGGAGGCCCGGGAGTGCGCCCGCCGGGGCCGGACGGACGAGGCGGCCGGCCGGATCGCCGAACTCCTCGCCCGGCGAGGGGAGATGGACGTCCGCGGCCGGCTCCTGTGCCTGTCGGCGGCGGCGCTGACCGCCGCCGGGCAGGGGCGTCGCGCCGATCCGCTGCTCACCGAGGCCACCGCCCTGCTCGACGGCGTCGACGACCCCTGCCTGCGCGGCGAGGCCCGCTTCGACCTGGCCCGGGCCGCCCGGCTGCTCGGCGACGAGCCCGGGGCCCGGGCGATGGCCCGGGCGGCCGTCGACGACTACGCGGCGGTCGGTGCGACGAGACCTCGGGAAGCGGTGCGCGCATGGATCTGAACGGCGCGCCCTGGCGGCGTGAGCGGCCGCGGCACTTCTCCGGCATGCCCGCCTGGAGCATGCCCGCCGACGGCGACCTCGGCGAGCCCCTGCCGGCGAGCCTGTTCGACGGGGTCGACTCCCGGTGGGCGTGGGCGGGCGCGAGCGGCGCGGGCGTCCGGGTCTGCGTGCTGGACAGCGGCGTGGACGGGAGCCATCCGCTGGTCGGCCCGGTGGAGCGGGCGTGGCAGGTGGTGACGGCCGAGGGGCGGGCGCCACGGGTGGAGGCGTGCGAGCCGTACGACGGCGCCGGGCACGGCACCGCGTGCGCGGGCATCATCCGCGCGATCGCGCCGCAGGTCTCGCTCAGTTCGCTGAAGGTCCTCGGGGACGGGCGGTCCGGCAGCGCCGCCGCGCTGGTCGCCGGGCTCGCCTTCGCGATCGAGGAGGGGTTCGACGTGGTCAGCATGAGCGTGTCGACGGCGCGGCTGGAGTTCCGCGGCCGGCTCAGCGAGCTGTGCGACCGCGCCTACTTCCGCCGCACCACGGTGGTGGCGGCGGCGCACAACCTGCCGATCGAGAGCTTCCCGTGGAACTTCGCGTCGGTGATCTCGGTGGCCAGCCACGCCGAGCCGGACAGCATGCGCTTCTACTACAACCCCGCGCCGCCGGTGGAGTTCCGCGCCCGCGGGGTGCGCGTCCCGGTGGCGCGACCGGGCGGCGGCACCGTCCGCAGCACCGGGAACAGCTTCGCGGCACCGCACATCGCCGCGATCGCGGCCCTCGTGCTGAGCAAGCACCCCTGGCTCACGCCGTTCCAGCTCAAGACCGTGCTGTACCACTGCGCCGCGAACCTACCGGCCCCAGGAGGCGGAGAATGAACCCCTTGCCAGCCCGTCCCCTCGGCGGGGCGACCGAGCGTCAACTGCTGCAGTCCGTGGTGTCGGTGGCCCGGTACGTGTACGGGGCCGCCGCCTCCTCGGTGTTCATGGTGAGCCCCGACACCGGCGAGCTGGTCTTCGCGGCGGTCGCGGGCGAGGGCGAACAGGGCCTGGTCGGCAAGCGGTTCGAACCCGGCACCGGTATAGCCGGCTGGGTGGCGGCCAGCGGCCAGCCGCTGATCACGGACAACGTGGCCGATAGCGACCGGTTCGCCCACGACGCCGCCGCCTCGACCGGCTACGTGCCCACCAGCATCCTGGCCGCTCCGCTCATCGCGGACGGGGAGTGCATCGGCGTGATCGAGGTGCTGGACCGCCACGTCCGGCCGGCGAACGACCCCAGCCGGGAGCTCGACGACATCGAGCTGCTGGGGCTGCTCGCCACCCAGGCCGCGTTGAGCCTCGCCCTGCTCCGGCGCGGCGAGCGGACGGCCGGCGCCGCGCCTCGGCTGGGCGAGCTGGTGGCACGGCTGTCGGAGCACGCCGTCACGGACGCCTCCGACCCGTTGGCCGCCGCGCTGCTCAGCATCTCGCTGGAGCTGCTGGACCAACGCGCCCAGCCGGCCGCCGAGTCGGCGTGAGGGCGTGACGGCGGGCGGGGACACCGCGCAGCCGGAGCACACAGTCGGACCACACAGCCGGAGCACCGTCAGATCCTGGACAGTGCGCAGACGCAGCACAGACGGGTCGGCGACGCGCCGGAGACGCGCACGGAACGGGCCTGCCCTACCGTCCTGCGCCATGGTGCACAGTGCCGAGACCGACGCGCCGTTCCCCCGACTGCTCCGCCACCAGCGGGTCCGAGCCGGACTCACCCAGCGGACGCTCGCCGACCTGTCCACGATCAGCCCCCGGACCATCCGGGACCTGGAATCCGGCCGGGCGCAGGCCCGGATGCAGACCCTCCGCCTGCTCGCGGACGCTCTGCGGCTGCACGGCCTGACCCGCGAGGTGTTCATCAGCACGGGCACGGGCGACCGCCGGGCAGGTCCGGAGGCGGCCGACCCGGGTTTCGCCCCGCCACGACCCGTCACTCCCCTGCTGGGCCGCGATACCGAGGTCCGGGCGATGGCCCAGGCCCTGGAGTCGGGCCACCGCCGGCTGGTCTCCGTCTCCGGCCTCCCCGGGGTGGGGAAGTCGCGGGTGGCCGCGGAGCTGGCCGCCCGGCTCAGCGCGGGCCGTGGCTGGCCGGTGCTGTGGATCGGCACCGGCCCGCGCCCCGACGGCGGGAGCGGTACGGCGTTCGGCCCGCTGACGAAGTCGCTGCGCCTGCTGATCGAGTCGGAGGCCGAGGACGTCTCCGCGGTCCGCCGGCTGATCGGCCACCACGAGGCACTGCTGGTGCTCGACGGGATCGCCGACGCCGGGCCCCCGGCCGGAGTGGAGGAACTGCTCGCGTACTGCCCGGGGGTCCGCGTGGTCAGCACCTCCCGGGTGCCCTGGCGGGTCGCGGGCGTCCAGGCGACGGTGCTCCCGCCGCTGGCCGTGCCGGGGGCGGAGTGGGACGCCTCCGGATCACCGGAGGGGCTCGCCGACGTGCCGTCGGTGCGGCTGCTGCTGGACCGGCTGTCGGAGGTCCGGCCGGGTTTCGCGCTCGGCCGGGCCGACGCGTGGGCGGCGGCCCGGGTGTGCCGTCGACTGGACGGCCTGCCGCTCGCCCTGGAGGCCGCGGCCGAGCGGTTCGGGGTGCTGGGCCTGCGCCAACTGGCCGAGGAGCCCGCACCGGGCCTGCTCGACCTACCGGTGCCGGCGCGGTCCGCCGGCGCGCCCGGGACGCTCGGCGGCCTGCTGGGCACCGAGGTCGACCGGCTGGACGCCGCCCGTCGCGCGATCCTCGGGGAGCTGGCACGGCCCGAGGGGGCGCCGACCGTCGCCGAGGTCGCCGCCGCCCTGGACCGGCCGCGCAACGACGTGGTCGACGACGTCTGCCGGCTGGTGGGCCACGGGCTGGTCCGCGCCTGTCACGAGGAGCCCGGCACGCGCCTGCACCTGCCGAACCTGCTGCGGGCGCTGCTGCGGACCCGCCCCGACCTCCCCGGATCACCATGACGGCCACCCTCGATCCGACCGCCCCCGAGCACCGCGCCGACCCGTACCCGCTGCTGCACCGGATGCGCCAACTCGACCCGGTCCACCGCCGGGTGAACCGGGTGAGCGGCCGCGCGTCCTGGTACCTGACCCGGTACGCCGACGTCCAGCGCGCCCTGCTCGACCCCGACCTCGGCCGGCAACTCGACCGGCTCCCCGCGGGGTTGGCCGCCGAGCGGCGCCGCTGGGAGTTCGACCCGCTGGCGATGGTGCGGCGCAACGTCTTCAACCTGGACCCCCCTGACCACACCCGGCTGCGCCGCCTGATCGCTCCCGCCTTCGGCGCCCGCACGGTGGCCGCGGTCCACCGGCGCGTCGAACGGGCCGTCGACGCACTGGTGGACGCGGCCCGGGGCACCGCAGGCGTGATCGACGTGATCGCGGACCTGGCCCTGCCGCTGCCGGTCGTGGTCGTCGCCGAGCTGGTCGGCTTCCCGACCGACGACCTGGCCTCGCTGCGCCGGTGGAGCGACGAGATGCTCCGGACCGGGGACCCGGTCCGGGTGCGCCGCGCGGGTCTGGAGTTCGTCGCCCACGTCGAGGAGCGGATCGCGGAGCGGCGGGCCCGCCCCGGCCCGGACCTGCTCTCCCGGCTCGTCCGGGCCGAGGACGAGCGCGCGCTCAGCCGGGCCGAGCTGGTCTCCGGCGTCTTCCAACTGCTGCTCGCCGGTGACGAGACGACCGTCAACCTCATCGGCAACGCGGTGCTCGAACTGCTGCGGCACCCGGAGGAGCTGGCCCGGCTGCGCGAGCGGCCCGAGCTGCTGGAGCCCGCGGTCGAGGAGGTGATCCGCTTCAACGGCCCGGTGGGACACACCCGCCCGGTGTACGCGCTCGCCGACGTGGAGATCGGCGGAGTGGTCATCCCACGTGGCGACACCGTGGTGCCCGTGCTGCTGGCGGCCAACCGGGACCCGGCCGTCTTCGCCGATCCGGACGCCTTCGACATCGCCCGAAGCCCCAACCGGCACCTCGGATTCGGCCACGGCATCCACTACTGCCTCGGCGCGGCGCTGGCCCGGCTCCAGGCCCGCGCCGCCGTCGGGGCCCTGGTGCACCGCTTCCCCCGACTGGCGCTGGCCGTCGATCCGGCCGACCTGGAGTGGACGCCGGACCTGTTCCTGCACGGGGTGCGCCGCCTACCGGTCTCGCTGGGAACCACTGGGAAGGGAATGACCACGTGAACGATCCGAAGGTGCCCGGGAACCTCCCCCTGATGGCGTTCGGCCACGCCACCTCGCAGATCCTCTACGCCGCCGTCCGGCTCGGGGTGCCGGAGGCCCTCGCGGGCGGCCCGATGGAGCCGGCCGAGCTGGCCCGGTCGCTCGACTGCGATCCGGACGGACTCACCCGGCTGCTCCGCGCTCTGACGGTGCTCGGAGTGTTGGAGGTGCCGAAGGTGCCGGGGGTGCTCGGCGAGGGCGCGCCGGGCCGGGTCGCCCTGACCGGGCCGGGCCGGCAGCTCTGCGCCGGCCATCCGCGCTCGATCCGCGCCAGCGTGCTGCTGCTCGGCGATCCGGTGACGTGGCGCGCGTGGGGTGCGCTGACCGACGGGGTGCGCACCGGCGGCGCGGCCTTCGACCGGGCCCACGGCCGTCCGCTCTTCAACCACCTGGCCGACGATCCCGGGCTGTCCGACCTCTTCAACGCCGCCATGGGCGAGGGCACCGGCTGGACCGCCCGGGACCTCCCCCGCGCCTACGACTTCACCGGCGCCCGCACCGTCGTCGACATCGGCGGTGGGAACGGCACCCTGCTGGCGGCCGTGCTCCGGGCCGCGCCCGGCGCGCGGGGCGTCCTGTTCGACAGTGCCCGGGGCGCGGCGGCCGCCGCCGGGACGTTCCGGCGGGCCGGGCTCGCCCCGGACCGCTGGTCGGTCGAGACGGGCGACTTCTTCACGGCCGTGCCGCCGGGCGACGTGCTGCTGCTGAAGGGCGTCCTGCACGACTGGGACGACGAGCGGTGCGCCGCACTGCTGCGCAACTGCCGTGCGGCGATCGCCCCGGACGGACGGCTGCTGGTGGTGGAGCCCGTCCTGCCGGACCGGCTGGACGACCCGGAGGCCGCCGGGGTCGTCATGAGCGACATCGCGATGCTGGTCTACACCGGTGGCCGGGAGCGCGACCGGGGCGAGTTCGGGGCGCTGCTCGCCGAGGGCGGCTTCCGACTCGTCGACGTCACCCGGCGGTTGGCGGCCTCGGCGGTGCGGATCCTGGTCGCGGCTCCGGTGTGACGGCTCGGCTCTCTGAGGTTCGGCGGGCGGGCATGCCTGCGGGCAGCAGGTCGGCGGGCGGGTGCGTCACCCCAGGTGCTGGGCGAGGAAGCGCTCCACCGCCCGGTAGTAGGTCTCGCGGTTGCCGGGCCTCGCCAGCCCGTGGCCCTCGTCGGGGAACAGCAGGTACTCGTGCGGCAGTCCCTTGGCGGCCAGCGCCGCGACGACCTGCTCGGCCTCCGCCCGGGGCACCCGGACGTCGTTGGCACCCTGGGCCACCAGGACGGGGATGCGGATGTCGTCGACCCGGGACAGCGGCGACCGCTCCCACAGCAGCTCGCGCTCCGTCTCCGGGTCCCCCACGTTCGCGTTCATGAACGCCCGCAGCGGAGTCCGGTACGGGGCTCCGGCCGCCAGCAGGGTCAGCAGGTTCGACGGGGCGCACAGCGCTATCGCGCAGCGGAAGACGGAGGGGGTGAAGGCCGCGCCGACGAGCGCCGCGTAGCCGCCGTACGAGCAGCCCATGATCGCGACCCGGGAGGCGTCGACCGTGCCGTCCGCGACCAGGTGGTCGACGGCGTCGAGCAGGTCGGTGTGCATCGCGGCGCCCCACTGCTTGGCGCCCAGGTTGCGGAACCGCTTGCCGTAGCCCGTCGAGCCCCGGTAGTTGATCTGGACGCAGGCGTAGCCGCGGTTGGCCAGCAGCTGCGCCTCCTCGTCGAAGGCGAAGGTGTGCCGGGCCCACGGCCCGCCGTGGACGTTCACCACGGCCGGCAGACGCCGGCGGTCCGCGCCGGGCGGCCAGGTCACGTAGCCGTGCACGGCGACGCCGTCGCGCGCGGTGAACTCGAAGGGTTCCATCCGGGCGAGCCGGTACCTCTCCAGTTCCGGCTGGTGGCTGAAGAGGTACCGCAGCCCGCCGTCCGCCCGGTCGTACAGGTAGTAGAGGACCGGGCCGGCACCGGTCACCACCGAGACCGTCCAGCGCCGGTCGGAGCGGTCGCCGCGGTCGACGTAGACCTCGCCGTCGATCGCCCGGAGTGCGAGCTCGCCGCGGATCCGGCCGAGGTCCTTGCCGAACTCCTCGTCGAGGAACACCCATTCATCGCGGTCCTTGGCGAACAGCACGGCCTGCGGGGTATGGCTCAGCGGATCCGTCTCGACCTGCTTGACGTCGTGGACCGGGTCCTCGGCGAGCACGGTGCGCCGCCCGGTCGCGAGGTCGACGGCGAGCAGGCGGCTGCTGTTGGCCCCGATGGAGGACAGCAGGTGACAGGTGGCGCCGTCCCGGTCGAAGCCGATCACCCTGGTGCCCATGACGTCCTCGTAGGGCACGTCCAGCCACGGCGCGTCGAGCCGGGGCTCGGTGTCCGCCGGGCCCCGGGGCGGGTCCAGGTGGATGGCCGTGCCGCCGTCGGGCTTCATCGCCGAGCCGCCGCGCACCCGCAGGTCGGTGTCGATGATCCAGCTCAGGTAGCCGGGGTTCCGCGCGACCTGGTCGAGCCGGCCCGTCGCCAGGTCCAGGCGGTGGACGTCGTGGAGGTCGCGCCGGTCCTTGTTGAGTCCGATCAGCACCGTGGTCGGATGCCACCGGTTGTGGGCCAGCAGGCGTGCCTGGACGCCCTCGAAGGGCGTGGCGCAGTGCTCCTCGCCGGTGACGAGGTCCAGGAGGTGCACCCGCCAGCTCTCGTCGCCGTGTTCGTCCCGCAGGTACAGCAGCGTGCGGTCGTCGTGGCAGAGGCCGTAGGTGCGGATGCCCCGCCCGCGGTCCCGGGTCAGCACCGTCGCCTCGTCGGGGCGCTCCACCGGGGCCGTCCAGACGTTCATCACCCCGTCCTGCGGGGCGAGGAACAGCAGTCTGGTGCCGTCCGGCGAGACCCGTGGCAGGAGGCGGGACGGGTTGCCGAAGAGGAGGGAGTGCGGGATCGGCGGTACGGGTTCAGCCGTCACGGCTCACTCCCCGGGTAGCTGGCTGGCGTGGGCGCCCGGAGCGCCACCACTGGGCGAGCCCCGGGTACTGCGCGACCGCCTCGTCGGTGTCGCGGGGGTGGTGCGGGTCGCACGACGGGTTGGCGTCCCGCGGCGGGGTCGGGTCGGCGGACGGCCCGCGCAGGAGCGGCCGGTCCGCGCCGCGGCGCGGGGGGACGAGCGTCTGGGCCCGGAAGAGCGCCGTCATGAGCGCCGGGCTGCCGAGCACGGCCCGGGACATCCCGGTCCTCGCCGGGGGTGCGGGGGCGCGGCCGTCCGACGGCCGGTCCCGGTCGGTGGCCATCCGCCAGGCCCGCTCGGCCACCTCGGCCATGGCGAGCTGGAGTTCGGGCAGGGCGGACGGGTCGGCGCCGCGCCGGGCCAGTTCGCGGCCGAGGCGCACCGCGCTCAGCAGGGCGACCGACATGCCGTGCGAGTAGACCGGGTTCATCGCCGCCAGGGCGTCGCCGAGGACGAGGAAGCCGTCGGGGCGGGGCCCGCGTTCGTAGTACCGTCTGCGGTTCGCGGTGGCGCGGAACGGCCGCACCCCGCCGAGGGGTTCGGCGGCGGCCGTCAGCTCCGCGATGATCGGTGAGCCCAGTGTGCGGGCGCAGGCGGTGAATCCGCCCGCGTCGGCCGGTGGCGCCGCGGCGCGCGTGCCGGTCAGGGTGACGATCCACCGGCCGCCCTCGATCGGGAACAGCGTCGCGCCGTAGCCGGGGCGGCCGTCCGCCGGGCGCGGGTGCACCATGACCGCCGGGAGGCCGTCGGCGAGGGCCCCGGGCGCCCGGTAGACCCGGGTGGAGTACGCGAGCCCGGGGTCGACGGTCTCCTCCTGGACGCGGGGACCGCCGAGTTCGGCCAGCCAGTGCGCCGCCCGCGAGCGCCGGCCGGTGGTGTCCACCACCAGGTCGGCGTGGAGCGTCTCGCGGGCGCCGTCCTCCCGCCCGACGACGACTCCGGTGACCCGTGCGGCGTTCCCGAGCAGGCGCAGTGCCCGGGTGCCCTGGCGCACCGACACCGCGCCGTCGGCCAGTGCCCGCTGCCGGATGACGTGGTCGGTGAGCCAGCGGCTGCACGAGACCAGGAAGGCGCCGGTGTCGTGGCGGCGGAACCAGCCGCCCGCGGTGAGGATCAGCGCGTCGCCCGGCAGGCCCCGCCGGTGCGCGCCGGCGGCGAGGAGCGCGTCCAGGGTGCCCGGGAGCACGGTGTCCAGGGCCTCGGCGCCCGCCGTCACCAGCACGTGGCTGTGGAAGGCCTGGGGCAGCCCGGTCCGGGCGCCCGGGCCCGCCGGGTACCGGCCGCCCTCGACCACCGTGACCTCGTCGACGTGCCCGGAGAGCACCTTGGCCACCAGGATGCCCGCGAAGCCCCCGCCGAGGACGACCGCCCGGGTCACGACCGCGCGGCCGGCGCGGCTCCGGTCTCCTGGAGCAGACCGGCCTCGACCATCGAGCTGATGAAGGAGTCCACTTCGGTGCGGACGCGCTCCCCCAGCGCGGCGTTGTGTCCGGCGAACAGCAGCGACAGCCGCTCGATGACCTCCGCCCGGTCACCGGTGCTCTCCACCAGCGCCCAGATCTGGGCGGCGGTCGCGTTCAGGGTCCGGAAGTCGCCGGACTCGGTGTGGTAGAGCGAGATCCCGCCCGCGCTCTCCTGCCAGATCACCGCGTCACTGATGTGCAGGGACAACGCCCGACCTCCTGTTCACCGGCGTGATGGGGATGAGCTCACCGACCTTGATGGCGGACTTCGGGGTGGGCACGTAGGTCTTCCACTGGTCGTGCACCGGGTGCACCTCGCCCGTGGCGACCAGCCGGGGGACGGTCATGTCGAGGCTCCCGGCGGCCAGCTCCGCGCGGCTGACCCCGGCCTCCTGCCAGAGTTGGGAGGTGACGCCGTGCCGCAGGATCCGGCACAGGTGGCGGCTGTTGCGGCGGACGTCACCGGACTCCGCCAGGTGGGAGGCCCGGCAGCCGCCGCCGCAGTTCGCCTTGATGTAGCACTGCGCGCAGTCCGCGTGGAACTCCCCGCCGAAGACGGTGCTGCGGCGCATCGCCGACAGCACCGGACCGGCGAACACCTCCGCGAGCGGCTGGCGCCGGACGTTGCCCGCGTGCTCGCCCTGGCCCGTGACCAGCTTGCACGGGTAGACGTCGCCGAGGGAGTTGATGTAGATCTCGTTGCCGCCCATCCCGCAGTTGCCCTTGACCGAGCACGGCGTCACCGGCCGCGGCCCGTCCGGCAGGAGCTTGCCGGCGACCGGCGAGGTCCAGACGATCTGCTGCACCCGCAGGTGGTCCTGCCAGCCGAAGTCGTACGCGTCGCCGACGCCCCGGCCGAGGTCGTTGTGGTTCATCAGGCGGATGCTGTGGATCTCGATCCCGTCGAGGAAGGACGCGAAGTCCTCCAGCTCGTCGATGTTGTCCGAGGTGACGATGTGGTTGACGGCCGGCGCCACCCCGGCGTCGTTGAGCAGCCGGATCGCCCGGTGGGTCCGGGCGAACGCGCCCTTGCCGCGGGTGCGGTCGTGCGTCTCGGCGGTGCCTCCGTCGAGGCTGACGGTGACGGCGTTGAAGAGTTCGGCGAACCGCCGGGCGGTGGCCTCGGTGCGGATCATCGTCGCGTTGGTGATGATGTTCGACTTCAGGCCGCTGCGGTTGGCGTGCTCGACGAGCCGGAACAGGTCCTTGCGCAGCATCGGCTCGCCGCCGGTGAACACCAGGGTCCGGGCGCCGAGGCCGGCGATCTGGGAGATCAGGTCGAGCGACTCGGCGGTGTCGAGCTCGCCCGGGAGGCACTTCTCGGACGAGGCGTAGCAGTAGGGGCAGCGGAGGTTGCAGCCGTCGGTGACGGCGTAGTACACGAAGTTCAGCGGGGCTTCGGCGACCTTCACCGCGGGCCGGTTGCCGTTGTAGTAGACGATCCAGTTCAGGATGAGCTTGGCGAGGATGCGTTCCGTCCCGTCGTTCGGCTCGAGCTCCGGTGCCCGTGGCCCGCCGGTCCCTTCGCCGCTCTCCCGGAGGCCGGCCAGGGCCTGGAGAACGTCGAACTCGCGTCGGTCGAGGACGCACCGGGCGCCCGCCTCGGGGTTGACCACGAGGTGTTCCCCGTCATGCACGAAGTACGTCAGGTCCGCCGGTACGTCGAACAACGACAGGTTCCGGACCAGCTGTCCTCGCATCCTGCCTCCCATCCGGGCTTGCACACGCGCGACCCGACGAGCCTCACCGCCGGGCCGCACCTGTGGACTGTCGGGACTACGGGACTAGTTGGCGTTTCCGGCGCCGGACCACGCGCCGCACGCACACAGCATCGCGGCGTCGAAGCCCTCCTGGGTGGACTCGGGCGCGGCCCACTCCTGGGAGTGCGCCACCACGTCCGGCAGGACGGCCATGAGACGGGTCTTGGTCGAGATCAGGACCCGGGTCTCCTCGGGGGTCAGGCTGGCGTAGAACTCCTCGAGCTCGGGTGCCATCGTGCCGCCGAGGATTCCGGCTTCACGAAGGGCCTCCAGGGAGTTGAAGGTCATTCCTCCACCTTTCGCTGTCGCGGGCTAGCTGGGGCTACCACCGAGACTGCTGCGTGGCGGACTTGTGAAACAACCCCACGATTATGGGTTGTCGTGGCGTCTGCGGGCAGATAGTACGCACGGAACGTGAAGCGCCGTCAACGGTCCGGAAGCGGATTTTCCCCGTCGGCGGGCCTCGTCGTGGGTGTTGACGATCTCGGTCGGCTGAGGTCTCATCTCTAGTCAGAGTTGAGCTGACCTGGCATCAAAACTGCTGTTCGCAGCGGTGATCGTTGGTGCCCCAGCCTGACGGTCCCGTCGGACAACCCGAGAGGTGCGATGAGACCCACCGACTTCGACACCGTGCACGTATCCCTCCTGCCGGACTTCGTCTGCCGCCTGGGCGGGCGGGTCGTCGACCTCAGCGACATCCAGCAGCGGCTCGTCGCGGCCGTGGCGCTCGACGACCGCCCGATGGGACGCCACGACCTCGCGGCGCGGCTGTGGCCGGACGTCCCACCCGTGCGGGCCGCCGCCAGGCTGCGCCAGACCCTGTGGCGGCTGAACCAGGTGACGGTCGGGGAACTGCTCCGGACCTCGCACACCACCGTCGCCCTGGCCGAGCACGTCGAAGTGGACTACCGGACGGCGGCCGGGCTGATCTCGGCGTCCCGGACCGACGGGGAGGCGCTGCTGGGCGGCGGCCAGCTGCCCCCGGCGTGGAGCGTGCTCCGGCATCCGCTGCTGCACGGCTGGGACGACGACTGGCTGGTGCCGTTCCAGGGCAAGTGGGAGCTGCAGCGGGTGCAGGCCCTGGAGAGCCTCGCGGAGGCGTTCCTGCGGCGGCGGCAGCACTCCGCGGTGCTCGAACTGGCCGACGCCGCGGCCCAAGCCGACCCGCTGCGCGAGGGCCCGCGGCGGATCGCCGTCCAGTCCTGCCTGCGCGTCGGCGAGGTCGCGGACGCGCACCGGCGGTACCGCCGCTACCGGGAACTGCTCTCCTCGGAGCTCGGCGTCGCGCCGAGCAGCGCCATCCCCCAACTGCTGAAGCAGGACCGCGAACGCCAGCTCGCCCTGGCCGCCGACTGCTGAGATCCGCAGGGCGTCCGCGCCGCCGGGCCCGTCCGCCGGCCGCGGTTCCGGGCCGACCGAGCTGACGGCGCCGGGCCGGGGCGGGACCGACGCAGCTCGGCCCGGCCCGATCGGAGCCGGTCCGTACCGCCGGTGGACCGCACCGGCGTCAGGCCGCCGGCCAGTTGCGCAGCAGGGCGTCGAGGGCGTCGAGGATGCGCGCCCAGGTGTCCTCGGTGTCGCGCGGGGTGTGCTGGAAGGCGCCCGCCCGCTCCAGCGCCACGTAGCCGTGGAAGGTGCTGCCGAGCAGCCGGACGGCGTCCGTCTCGTCGGGCTCCGCGAGGTCGTAGCCGCGCAGGATGGCGCGGGTCATCCGGGAGTGCCGGACGGCGGCGCTGTTGACCGCGGTCTCGTAGTCGAGTTCGAGCTGCGCGGCGGCATAGCGGCCGGGGTGTTCGCGGGCGTAGTCGCGGTAGGCGTTGGCGAAGGCGGCCAGGGCGTCCTTGCCGGCCCGCCCGGCCACGGCGGCGGCGACCCGGTCGGCGAGTTCCTCGAGCGCGAGCAGCGCGATCCTGGTCTTGAGGTCCTGGGAGTTCTTGACGTGCGAGTACAGGCTCGCGTCCTTCACCCCGAAGTGTCGCGCCAGCGCCGAGACGGTGACCTTGTCGAAGCCCACCTCGTCGGCCAGCTCCGCCCCCGCCCTTGCGAGTCGTTCCGCGTTCAGCCCCACGCGTGCCATGTGCTTCCCTTCGATCGCCTGAGGTCAGTATACGTTTGCCTAGAGTCTCTAGGTTATTTACTATTCATCCTATGAAGCCCTTGACCGAACAAGAGATCCGCGCCGCCTTCGTCAACTGCAGCAAGGGGGAGGCCAAGCGCCTGCACGTCCCCCGCGACCTGGCCGAACGGCCCTGGGAGGACCTGGACTTCCTCGGGTGGCGCGACCCCCAGGCCCCCGACCGCGGCTACCTCGCCGCCGAGATGGACGGCCGTACGGTGGCGGTGGCGCTGCGCTCCTCCAGCGCCGCCTCCTGGCAGGCCCGCCGGAGCATCTGCTCACTCTGCGTGACCACCCACACCGGGGGCGTCTCACTGCTGGTGGCACCCATGGCCGGGCAGGCCGGCAAGCAGGGCAACTCGGTGGGCGCGTACATCTGCAGCGACCTCGCCTGCTCGCTCTACGTGCGCGGCAAACGCGAGGTGGGCACCCGGCTGCACGAGTCACTCACCGTCGAGGAGAAGATCCGCCGCACGGTGGCCAACCTCACCGCCTTCGTCGCCAAGGTCACCGCATGACCGCCGGCCGGCGGGCGCGGACCACGACCAGCCCCCGGACCGGCTCATGGCGCCGCCCACCGGCCCGGTAGGGTGCGGGCCCGGGGGCGAGGACGGACGAGAGCACGGGAGCGTCGTGCGGATTCTGCTGCTGGGGCCGATGGAGCTGCGGACCACCGAGGGCGCCACCGTGCACATCGGAGGCGCCCGGCGCCGCGCGGTGCTGGCCGCCCTCGCGCTGGAGGCCAACCGGGTCGTACCGGTCGAGCGGCTGCTCGACCTCGCCTGGAACCACACGCCGCCACCCACCGCCCGCGCCGCGCTCCAAGGCCACATCGCCAGGCTGCGCGTGCTCCTCGACGACGGGCTCCTCCTGGAGACCCGCGCGCCGGGCTACGTGCTGCACGCCGACCCCGACCTGATCGACGCCCACCGGCTGACCCGACTGCTCGACCACGCCCGGAGCGAGCCCGCCGACGAGGCGGCGCTGCCGCTGCTGCGCGAGGCCGTCGCGCTCCGACGCGGCCCCGCGCTCGGCGACTGCGGGTCCACCGCGCTGGCCGAGGGCGCCGCGCCACGGCTGGAGACCCTCCGGATCGAGGCCCTGGAGCAGCTCGCCGACCGGCTGCTGCGCACCGGCCAGGCCCGGACGGTGACCGCCGCCCTCGTCGCGGCGGTGGCCGAGCACCCGCTGCGTGAGTCGCTGGTGCGGCTCACCGTGCTCTGCCTGCACCAGGAGGACCGGCTCACGGAGGCCCTCGCCGTGTACGAGGCGACCCGCCGGCGGCTGGCCGAGGAGGCCGGGATCGATCCCGGCGCCGCGCTCCAGCAGGCGATCGACCGGATCCGGTCCGCGGCCCCGGACCGGGGCTCGGCCTCGTCGTCGCCCTCGCCCTCGCTCCTCTCCTCGCTCTCGGCCGAGCAGCCCGTCCCGGCCCGGCTGCCGCGCGAACCCGGGCGTTTCGTCGGCCGGGAGGCCGAACTCGCCTGGCTGGGCGGGCAGAGCGCCGCGCTGGGCCGTACGGAGGCCGGTGCGCAGGGCAGCGGCCCGGACGGCGGCGGCGCCACCGCCAGCGGCGGCGAGCGGCGGCTGCTCCTGGTGACCGGGCCCGCCGGAGTCGGGAAGACGGCGCTCGTGCTGCGCTGGGCGCACCGGAACGCCGCCGCCTTCCCGGACGGAAGGGTCGGCGTCAACCTCCGGGGCTTCGACGAGACCGAGCCGCTCAGCCCGGACGAGGCGCTCACCGAACTCCTGCGGGGCCTCGGGGCCGACGACGGCGCCGCCCTCCCGACCGACCGGGAGGAACTCCTCGCCGCCTACCGCGCGCTGTTGACCGGCCGCCGGGTGCTGCTGGTGCTGGAGAACGCGCGGGACGCCGAGCAGGTGCTCCCGCTGCTGCCGGCCGAGCCGGGCTGCGTCGTCGTGGTGACCAGTCGCCACCGTCTCACCGGGCTGTCGTCGATCCCGGGCGCCCGGGCCCTGACCCTGCGCTCGCTCGACGCCGAGGCGGCCTTCGGGGTCCTCGCCGGAGCCGCGGGCCGGCCGCGCCTGGAGGCCGAACGGGAGGCCGCCGAGCGGGTGGTCGACCTGTGCGAGGGGCTGCCGCTGGCCCTGCGGATCGCGGGCTCGCGCCTGGCCACCCGGCCGCACTGGCGGGTCGTCACCCTGGCCGACGAGCTGTCCGACGAGCGTTCCCGGCTGGCCGCACTGGCCACCCAGGGCGCGCTGAGCGTCGCGGCGGCCCTCGAACTCACCGTCCGCGCCCTGCCGGAGCCGGCCGTCGCGCTGTTCCGGTTGCTCGGCGTCCACCCGGGCCAACAGGTCGACACCGCGGCGGCGGCCACCCTGGCCGGTACCGACCGGCGGGCGGCGGCCGCCTCACTGGAGCTGCTGCACCTGGCCCACCTGGTCGAGGAGAGCGCTCCGGGCCGCTTCGAACGCCACGACCTGGTCCGGCTGCACGCGCGGCACGCCGCCGAGGAACTGCCGGCCGCCACCCGGGAAGCTGCCCTGGCCCGGCTGTTCGACCACTACATCGCCGCGACCGCCGCCGGGCTCGTCCTGGCCCGGCCGGAGGCGCACCACCACCGACCTCTCCACCGACCGACCGGCGGCACCCCGGAGTTCGCGACTTCGGCGGACGCCCTGGCCTGGTTCCGGGACGAGGAGCCGACCGTCCGCGCCCTGATCGGCCTGGCCTGCCGGTGGGGAGCCCACGAACACGCCTGCCGGATGGTCGAGAACGCCGGCTACCTCTACCTCGACGCGGGCCTGTTCCGCGCCTGGGAGGAGGCGGCGCGGCAGGCACTGACCGCCGCCGAGGCCGCCGGCACCGCCGCCGGCCGGCCCCACCTGTACTCCAACCACAGCCTCGCGCTGGGCTGGCTGGGCCGGCGGCGCGAGGCCCTGGAACAGTCCGAGCGCGCCGTCGCCGCCGCCGACCCGGCGAGCCTGCCGGTCTTCAGACACCGCTACCTCAGCATGCGGACCAGCTTCGCCGACGACTACGGCGAGCCGGGGAGGGCCCTGGAGGGATTCGCCGAGTCCGTGGAGCACGCCCGGGAGCACGGCGATCCCCGGCTGCTCTCCCAGGCCCTCAACAACCTGGCGCACACCCTGTACCGGGCCGGCCTGCCGGCGGAGGCCCTGGGCCCGATCGAGGAGTCGCTCGCCCTCCTGGCCGGGCGGGAGTCGGACCCGTACCTGGTGGTCTCCACCAAGACCTACGCCCAGGTCCTGCGCGCTGTCGGCCGTACGGACGAGGCGGTGGTCCAGATCCACCGGGTGCTGGAACTCGGCCGGGCCCAGGGCAACCAGGCCCACGCGGAGTTCGACTTCGCCGACTTCATCGGGCAGGTCATGTACGACCGCGGGCGCACGGCCGAGGCGCGCCGGTACTGGGAGCGGGCCGTGGAACTCGCCGCCGAGCAGGGGCGGCTCACCCGGCAGGTCGAGCTGGTGCAGGCCCGGCTGGCGCGCTGCAGGCCGTGACCGGCGGCCGGGTCAGCCGCTCCAGGAGGTTGCCGAGGTGGTCGGAGTGGACGGGCTGGTGGCCGTCCGGGTGGCGCCTCCCGAACCGGTGACCCGGCTGCCCGGGGCCGCGGGCCGCAGGAAGCCGGCATCGGAGCCCGAGGTGGTCGTCCGCACGCCCGGAGCCGCGGCGCCGCCCGCCGGGCCGGCCGAGGTGCGCAGCGCCGCCGGGCTCGTCGTGGCGGCCGGAGCCGGCTGGGCGCCGGTCGTCCGCCGCACGGCCGGAGCTGCGGCCGCCGGAGCGTCCTCGCCGTCCGGCTGCACCCGTTCGATCCGCAGCACCAGGTTGCGGTCCTGACGGTCGCCGAGCCGGTCGCGGTTGCGGCTGTGCACGACCTGCGTCAGCACGCCGCGGATCTCCTGCCAGCGGCCCTGTACGGCGCGGACGTTGGGGCACCACTCGTCCAGGTGCCGGTGCTCCAGATCGAGCTGCCAGCTCTCCGCGTCGACGAGGTGGGCGGCGCCGACCTCACCGGGGATCTCCACGGGTGCGGCGCCCCGGGCGGTCACCACCGCCCGCTGCGGGAACCGCCCTTCCACCGCCGTCACCGTGATCCGGCTCGGCCCCTGGTACCAGGCCATCGCTGTCCTCCCGCGTCCGTCCTCGTGCCGACTGCCGACCGGCCTCAGCCGGTACCACGGACGGCGGCCCCTCCGGGGTTCGATCCGCTCGGAACCGGCCTGAACCCCTCGGCGCACGGCGTCCGTTCAACGGGGCGATCCCCGGCCCGCACAGCGCTGCGGCCTCCCGTACCCGGCCCGAGCCGGCGACAGCTTCTGGAGAGACGAACGTGACCAGCACGGCGACACCACGGCGGACTGCCCTGCTCTGCGCCGCGGCGATCCTCGGCCTCGTCGCGGCGGGCGCCCTCGCGGTGCACGTCCCGCCACCCTCGCGCCCCGTCCAGGCACATCCGAGCGAAATGGGGCCCTTGGTGACGTACGATCCGGTCCTGCGGCCGTCGGACACCTCGCGCACCGGAGTCCGGGGGCTGCTGCCGGGCGCGGGTGCCCCGGCCGACGCGGTCCTGCTGGCCGGCGGGGAGGGCCTCCGGTGACCGAGCGGCGAAACGGCGCACCCGACCCTTCCCCGACCTCCACCTCCGCCTCCGCCTCCGCCGATCCAGGGCCGGGCCTTCAACTCCCCTGGGTGAACGCCGAACCGGTCGTCCCCTCGGCGCCGGGCGTCGCCGCACGCCTGCGGGCCGCCCTGCGGCAGGCCCGTCGGCGCTCCGCCGTGCTCGGTGCGGCCGCGCTGGAAGCGGCCGCACGGCGCCTGCCCGGCCGACCGGGGCCCCTGCGCGGGCGCCTCCCGCGCTTCACGGCCCGCCGCCCGCTCGGGCAGGGCACCCGTGCCCGCTGGGACGCCCGGCGGATCACCATGGTGGCGGCGATGGGTTGCGGCGCGGTCCTGCTGCTGCTCGCACCGTTCCTGAAGCCCGACGCCGCCCCCGGTGACCCGGCCGCCGCGACGGCGCCGGACGGCCGCTCACCGCTGGGCACCCACGGCCGGCAACGCCCTGCGGCCACCGAATCGCCGACCGACCAGCCGTCCTCGGCGAGCGCCACCCCGTCGGAGTCCCCCGACGCCACGCCGACGGCCACCGAGTCGACGCCACCCTCCCCCACGGCCGGCCGCACCACGGCCTCGGCCACTGCCCGCTCCGCCGTCGCCACGCCGGCGGCCCCGCCCCCGGCTCCGTCCGCACCACCCGCCGCACCGGCGCAGCCCGCGCCCGCTCCGCCGGCTCCGCAGCCCGCGTTCCAGGCGGTGGCCGGGTTCGGCTGCTCAGGTGCGGGCGGCCACTTCCAGGAGGTGGGGGCGTTCCACCAGGGCACGGACGGCTGGGTGACGGTCAACAGCGGCGGCTACGGCGGGGACTCCTGCGACGGGCGCTACGAGGCCGTGCCGATGTCCGGCGACAGGAACAAGGACGACAACAGCACCTACGCCCTGTGGACCTTCGACGTCGGCGCGGGCCCGGCCAGTTGCGGCGTCTCGGTGTACGTGCCGTCGTCCGGCTCGATCCAGCAGGTCGGCGGCGCACCCGCCTACTACACGGTGGCCGGGGCCGCCGGCGCCGATCTCGGTTCCTTCACCGTCGACCAGCCCGGCCACCGCGGCACCTGGGTCGACGCCGGCACCTTCCGCCCGGCGAGCGGCCCACTGGTCGTCCGCCTCCACAACCGCGGCCAGGACTGGACCGGCTCCGGCCAGCCCACCCACGCCCACATCGCCGCCGCCCCCATCCGCCTCACCTGCCGCCCCTGACCCGCCCGCCCACACCGAAGCGACCGCCGCGACGGCACAACTGCGGCACGTGTCACACCACGACAACCCGCGCGGCCCGACCCACCGAGCCGGGACGCCCGGGCGTCCACGGCCAGGGCCCGGACGGGAACCGGACCTGGGGCTGTGAACCGCAGAGGTGGGCTGCCATGATGCAGCCATGACGATCAACGGGGGGTCGGCGGACGAGCCGACGAGCTGGGGGCTGGCGAGCCCGGGGACCGACCTTGCGAAACGGCGCACGGTTCCCGAGCAGACTGTGGCGGAGTTCACCGCGGCGCCGCAGCCGGGCGCGGGGCGGCTGATCGGCGGCCGCTACCGGCTGCTGGAGCGGCTCGGCTTCGGCGGCATGGGCACGGTCTGGCGGGCGCACGACGAGACCGTGGACCGGGACGTCGCGGTCAAAGAGCCTCGGCTGCCCGAGCAGTTGACCGACGCGGAGCGGCAGACGGCGTACCTGCGCATGCAGCGCGAGGCCCGGGCCGCCGCCCGGGTCGACCATCCCTCGGTGGTCACCGTCCACGACGTGGTCACGGTCGAGGACAGCCCGTGGATCGTGATGGAGCTGATCCGCGGGCGGTCGCTGGCGGAGGTGCTGCAGGAGGGCACGCTCCCGGCCCAGGAGGCGGCCCGGATCGGGCTGGCGGTGCTGGAGGCGCTGGTCAGCGCGCACGAGGCGGGGGTGCTGCACCGGGACGTGAAGCCTGCCAACATCCTGATCGGACGGCACGGGCGGGTGGTGCTGACCGACTTCGGGATCGCGCAGGTGGAGGGCGAGCAGAAGCTCACCGAGACCGGGACCTTCATCGGCTCGCCCGAATACCTGGCACCGGAACGGGTGCTGGGCCACCGGCCGGGCCCGGAGTCGGACCTGTGGTCCCTGGGAGTGGTGCTCTACGAGGCCGTCGAGGGAGTTTCGCCGTTCCGCCGCCAGACCACCGCGTCCACCCTGCAGGCGATCCTGCTGGCCGAGCTGCCACGGGCCGCGAACGCCGGGCCGCTGGGCGAGGTGCTCGCCGAGGTCCTGCGCAAGGAACCGCAGTCACGGCCCGGCCCGAGCGCGCTGAGGCAGCGCCTTCGGGCCGTGGCCGAACCGGCCGCTGCGTCTGCGACTCGGGTGCTGCCCCCGCCGACCCGGGCGGCCGGCCCGGCGCGGCGGGTGCGGCGGGTGCTGACCGGCAGCCGGCGGATCCAGCTCGCCCTGGGTGCCGCCGTGCTGGCCGTGACGGTGGCGGCCGTACTGGTGTTCGGCGGTGGCGACGATCCGCTGCCGGCCGGCTGGAAGGCCTACCAGGAGCCCCGGCTGGACGCCTCGCTCGCCGCGCCGGCCGGCTACGTCCGCAGCGAGAACGACGGTTCGGTCAGCTACACGGACCCGACCCAGGTCTTCGTCATCAAATTCTCCAAGTGGACCGGGGAGAGCCGCAGTCCGCTGTCCGTGGCCAACGGCGACCTGGCCTGGTACAAGGATCACTACTACCAGGATCCGAAGCCGGCGGGGAAGGTGACCGAGACCCGGCAGCAGGGCAAGAGCGCTGCTCTGCTGGACGTGACCTACCACGACACGTCCGACTACAGCCACCAGAAGGACCAGCGGTCACTGGAACTGGACCTGATCCGCAAGGACGGCGCCGGCTTCAAGCTGGAAGTCTCCTTCCCCTCCGCCGCCGACCAGGCAGCCGAGGGACAGGAGATCTTCGACCAGGTGCGAAAGGATCTGTCGATCAGCGGGCTGTGATCAGCCGGCGGCCCCGCCCGTGCTGCACCCGTCGTCTCGTCACCAGGAGGGTGAACGCGCAGGCTCGCCCGGCCGGTTGACGGCGGCGGCCTGCGACGGTCCTTCGACGGCGGTGAGGAGTTCCAGCCCCAAGCCGCTGCAGGCGTGGAACACCGCCTTGCCCGATCTGCGCGAGGTGATCAAGCGCGCGTGCCGAAGTGCTCTGGCGTGTTCGGAAGCGGACGCCTTGCTGATGCCGAGGCTGCGGGCGATCTCCGTGGTGGTCCGGTGGGCGGTCAGCAACTGCAGGACCGCGCAACGCGTGCCGCCGAGCAGCGTCCCCAACGGGTCGTCGGGCGCGTCGTCCTCGATGAATCGCAGGGGCGCCGCCGCCATCGGGTAGATCAGGACGGTGGGCGCGTCCGCGTGGTGGGCGATCAGCGGACGGTCCCTCCAGACGGCCGACGGCAACAGGCACAGCCCGTGGCCGGCCAGCGGTACGTCGACATCACCGACGCGGTCGTACACCAGTGTCGTACTGCTTTCCCAGCGGCCACCGGGCGCGAGACCGGCGAGGGCGGCACGCAGGCCCTGCTGCGCCAGCAGGCGGGTGCGCCAGGCGAGTTCGGCATCGTAAGCGGCCTCGATCCGCGGCCACTGGTGGGCGAGCAGCGCGGTCCACGTCGTACGCAGGGCGTTCTCGAGCAGGTGGAGGCCCTCGCGGTCGCGGCGGACCAGGTCGCGCGTGAAGGGCGTCACCGGACGGAACGTGGGGCACACGGGCTCCAGATCGGCGCGGATCGTGGCGGCCGGTGTGTGCAGGACCAGGTCGAGACCGGAGTCGAAGTCGCGGCCGACCGGGTCGAGGAACATCGGCCCCTTGCCGGAGGGCGGCACCAGATCCAGCAGAGGGCGCCCTGTCGCGGGGAAGGCCCGGCGCGTCGCCTTCTGCCACCGCCCCACGTCGGCGAGCTGTGGCGGCTGCTGCAACTGCGCTACCGCCAGGGCGAGTTCCATCATCGGCGCGGGAGCGGGGAGGAACGTGACCCGGAGGAGATCGTCGGCGGAGAAGTGTAATCGCAGCATGCATGTCCCTTCTCGGTGACGTGGAACGGCCACATCGTTCGGTCCAGGCCGAACGGATTGCCGATCGCAGGCGACTGTCCCGAGTATGGCAGCGCCGACGACGCCAGGACACGGGCGATCAGGACAAGCACCGTGCGCGAAGGGCGGCAGCACACCGCGGTGGCGTCCACGCGTCACCGCCGAGGAACCTGTCCGAACACCGCGATGGAGGAAATCTCATGGGGCTGAACCGTATCGGCAAGCGCGCGGCGCTGCTGGTGGTCACGGGGCTGCTGGGCGCGGGGGTGTGTGCCGGGCCGGCACAGGCGTCCCCGAGCGCGGGCTACATCGGGGACGGCTACGGCAACAACACCCACGGCGTCTGGTGCGTGCAGCACCTGGTCAACGACGTGGCCGCCGGCCACGGCAAGGGGCGCCCGCTCGCCGAGGACGGCCTGTGGGGGCCCAACACCAAGAAGTGGGTCACCTGGTACCAGGGCATCGACGGAAGGGCGCAGGACGGCATCGTCGGCAAGGACACCGGAGGCGACCTCCTCCTCGACGGCGACTCGTACTACGGGGGCACGAACTACTGCTACACGTACGTGCCGTCACACTTCTGACCGCCGCGTCACGACGGGGCCCCGACCCGCGACGGCGGGGCCCCGCCGGGGCCTGCGGCCGGGAGATCTCCCCCGGCGCCGCCCCACCCGTCCAGGCTGCCGACGCCCGCTTCGATCCGGGCCGTCACACCGGGGGCAGGCCGAGTGCGGTACGGCTCTCGCCCACCAGCCGCAGCGATCCCAGCACCACGACCAGGCCGCCGTGGCCCACCAGGTCGGCTGCCCGGCGCAGCGCGGTGGCGGTGTCGGGGGCGGTGACGGCGCCGGCACGCCGGGCGGGGGGCAGGTGGGCGTGCAGCGTGGCGGGATCGGTGGCGTCGGGTGAGCTGGTGCGGGTGAGGACCAGCGGCCACGGGTCGGGCAGCAGGGCGAGCATGGCGGGCGCGTCCTTGCTGTGCGTCACGGCGAAGACGACGGCGGCCGGCGGGATGTCGGGGCGGCGGGTCGCTCCGGCGATGCGTTCGATCTCGGGCATCACGGTGGCGACGCCCTGCGGGTTGTGGGCTCCGTCCAGGAGGACCCGGCCGTGCCAGCCGTCCAGCCGGGCGTCGGTGAGCAGTTCGAGCCGTCCGGGCCAGCGGGTGGCGGCCAGTGCCGGGCGCAGGAGTTCGTCCGTCGGAGTGCGGGCGTGGCCGCGTTCGGCGAGCGCGGCCGCTGTGGCGAGGCCGAGGGCGAGGTTGTGGTGCTGGTGGGTGCCGGGCAGGGGGCAGGGCAGGGCGCGGTGCTCGCCGCGCGGCGTTGCGACGTCGAGCACGATGGCGTCGGCCGTGGCGCCGGGGCGGGTCGTGCAGTGGATGTGCCGGTCGACTTGCCAGATCGTGAGGCCGGTTCGGCCGGCCAGGACTTCTTCGACGGCCGTTTGGGCCTGTGGGTGAAGGCGGCCGAGTACGACGTGGTCGCCGTCGGTCACCGCCCCGGCCTTGGCTTTGGCGATCTCGGCCAAGGTGTCGCCGAGGACGTCGGTGTGGTCGAGTCCGACGCCGGTGATCACCTTGACGTCGAGGTCCAGGGCCCGGACTGCGGACCTGCTCCCGCCGATGGATGCCTCGGCCACGACATGGGTGACGCCGGCCCGCCGGAAGTGGGCGACGGCGACCGCGGTGCACATGCCGGCGGCGGACAGCGGCAGGCGGTGCTCCTCGATCGCCGCCACCACCTCGGTGAAGGCTGTCGTGAACTCGGCCCGGCTGACCGGCCGTCCGTCGATCCGGACCCGCTCACGCGGCTCCTGCAGGTGCGGGCTCGGCATGCTGCCCACGCGGTGCCCGGACGCGGACAGCGCCGCGACGGCGAACGCGGCGGTGGAGCCCTTGCCGTTGGTCCCGACCACCATGGCCCCACGCAGCCCGTCCTGCGGGCGGCCGAGCGCCGCCAGTAGCGCGGGCAGGTTGTCGCGTCTCGCGTCGCGCTCCGTCCGCGGGAGCCGGTACAGGTCGCAGAGGTGGTCCGTGCACTGCTGGTAGTTCATGAGGCGCCATGCTGTCACCAGGGCCTGTCGGAACGGCGGTTGGCGGTATCGCTCGATCGGGTGAGCCCGACGGTCGGGGTGCGCCGGGCGGTGCGGTGCCAGGCGCAGTGCCAGGCGGTGCCAGGCGGTGCCGGAACGTTCCGGGCGCGTGCCGGTGCGGTCGGCACCGTTTCAGGTCAGTGTCCCAGCAGACCCGACAGCACCGCCGCCGTCGCCGCCAGCAGTTCCTCGGCGACCGCGCCGCCCGCCGCCGTCCGGGCCAGCAGCCCCTCGCGCGCCGCCAGGATCACCGCCGCCGCCTGACGGGCGTCCGCCCCCGCGGGCACCAGCTCGGGCAGGGCCCGCTCCAGGACGTCCGCCACCGCCCGCGCCAGCGTCCGGTCGTGCTCGGCGACCTGTTCGGCCAGCGCCGGGGAACGGGCCGCGACCAGCCGGAACTCCAGGAACAGCAGGATCCACCCGGTCTCCGCGGGCTCGACCCGCAGCAGCGCCTCGACCAGCAGCCGGGCCCGCTCCCGCGGCGCCAGCGCCTCGCACGCGGCGGCGAGCCGCTCCAGCTCGGCCGTCCGTTCGACGGCCCGGGCGTCGAAGAGCGCCAGCAGCAGGTCCTCCTTGCTGCCGAAGTTCGAGTAGAACGCCCCGCGGGTGTACCCGGCGGCGGCGCAGACGTCCTCGATGCTCGTCCGCGCGAAGCCGACGGTGAGGAACAGTTCGCTCGCCGCGGCGAGCAGCCGGGCCCGGGTGTGGACGCGGCGGCGGGGCGGCCGGGGCGCGGCGGGATCGGTGGGGGGTGGGTTCACAGGAGAACGATACATGGTGTATTCAGTACGAGCCGTATTCAATACGGCCCGTACTGAACCGGAGGGACCACGGCATGAACCGACTGCTGATCACCAACGCCCACCTGCTCCACCCCGAGGACGGCACCCGCACCGACCCGGGCTGGCTGGAGACCGCCGACGGCCGGATCGCCGCCTCCGGCACCGGCCGCCCGCCCGCCGCCACCGACGGGGTCCGCGTCGTCGACGCGCAGGGCGGCACCGTCCTGCCCGGCCTGATCGACGCCCACGTCCACCTGCTGGTCACCTCCCTCGACCTGCACGACTTCGCGAACTGGACCCCGGGCTACGCCACCGTCCGCGCCCTCGCCGAGGCCGAACGCATGCTGCGCCGCGGCTTCACCACCGTCCGCGACGTCGGCGGCGCCGACCACGGCATGGCCCGCGCCCTGGCCGAGGGCCTGGTGCCCGGCCCCCGTCTGCTGCACGGAGGCAAGGCGCTCTCCCAGACCGGCGGGCACGGCGACCTGCGCCCGCTCGGCGACGACGCGCTGCCCTGCTGCGAGGCCCGCCCGAACTTCGGCCGGATCGCCGACGGTGTGGATGCCGTGCGCGCCGCCGCCCGGGACGAGTTCCGCAAGGGCGCCAAACACCTCAAGGTGCTGCTCTCCGGCGGCGTCGCCTCCCCGCACGACGAGATCGCCGCCGTCCAGTACAGCGAGGAGGAGATCCGGGCGGCCGTCGAGGAGGCGGAGAACCACAACCGCTACGTCACCGTGCACGCCTACCACCCGCGGGCGATCGACCGCGCCCTGCGGGCCGGGGTGCGCTGCGTCGAGCACGGAAACCTGCTGGACGACACCACGGTCGCGCTGCTGCTGGAGAAGGACGCCTTCCTGGTCCCCACCCTGGTCGCCTACGAGCAGACCGCCCGGCTCGGCGCCGCCTCGGGCCTGCCGCCGGCCTCCGTCGGCAAGCTCGCCGAGGTCCGCGACCGGGGCCTGGAGGCGCTGGAACGCGCCCACCGCGCGGGCGTCAACCTGGTCTACGGCAGCGACCTGCTGGGCCCACTGCACCCGGCCCAGCTGGAGGAGTTCACCCTGCGCGCCCAGGTCCAGCCGGCCGCCGACGTGCTCCGCTCGGCGACCACCACGGCGGCCCGCCTGCTCGGCCTGGAGGGGGAGATCGGCACCCTCGCCCCCGGCGCGCACGCCGACCTGCTCGTCGTGGACGGCGACCCGCTGGCCGACCTCACCGTGCTGACCCGCCCGGAGAAGCACCTCAGGCACGTGGTGAAGGCCGGCACCGTCGTCTGAGAGCCGTTGTGGTCCCGGTCATGGGGGGTTACCGGCTTGACCTTGCCGTAACGTCAACTTCTACCGTCGAAGACGCGGGCCGGAGGGACCGGCCTGCAAGAGCGAAGATGGAAGGCGCCATGGCCTGGTCGATCGCAGAAGTCGCCCGGATGTCCGGGGTCACCTCCCGGACGTTGCGGCACTACGACGAGATCGGCCTGCTCGCCCCCGCCCGTGTCGGGACGAACGGCTACCGCTACTACGAGATGGACCAGCTGTTGCGGCTTCAGCAGATCCTGGTCCTGCGCAGGCTCGACCTCGGACTGCCCCAGATCATCGAGATCCTCGGCCGGCAGACCGACCAGGTCGAGGCGTTGCGTGGTCACCTCGAGCGGCTGCTCGTCGAGCAGGACCGGCTCGGCGCGGTCATCGCGACGGTCACGCGCACCATCTCCGAGCTCGAAACGACGCGAGGAGGACCGACCATGGCCACCATCAACCGTCCCGAGAACCTGTTCGAGGGTTTCGACGCCACGCAGTACGACGCCGAGGCTCGCGAACGCTGGCCGCAGGACTACGACAAGGCCCAGAAGTTCGCCGCGACGCTGACCCCGGAGGACACCGAGCGGATGCAGAAGGAGAGCACCGCTGCGATGATCCGGATGGCCGAGTTCATGGTCGCCGGCGTTCCGGCGGACGACCCGGCCGTTCTGGACGAGGTCGACCAGCAGTACCGCTGGGTCTGCAACTTCTGGACCCCGGACGCGGCGGCCTACCGCAACCTCGGCCGGATGTATGTCGACGACGAGCGGTTCAAGGTGAACTACGAACGGATCGCACCGGGCCTGGCCGAGTACCAGCGCGACGCCATGGCTGCCTATGCCGACGCCCGCCTGAGCTAGAAGTCGCGCCGGTGACGAACAGCTGCCGGGTGGCGGCGACGGACCTACCCGCCCGTCGCCGCCACCCGGCAAATGTTCACGCACCGAAGACCACGTCCTGAGCGCAAGCGAAGCTCAGAGTCCGGGTTACCCAGCGGGCGCTACTGGGGGCGGCTGTTGGCGGCGAGACGGGCGGTCATCTCCGCGTGAGCACGCTCGGAGTGGGCGTTGGCCGGGTCGTGGATGAGGCGCAGGTAGTCATAGAGGATTCGTACGCACTCGTCCCGGGTGTTGCAGGGGGCGTCGGCGGTCAGTTCCAGGCCCTTGGTGATCTCCATCAGCCTCCCGTCGGCCGCGGCGTACACCGGGTGCCAGATGAGCCGCACCGCGGGATTGAGTGCCATGACCACGCGCAACTGCGGTACCTCCTGGGCGATGAGGACGCTGTCCGGATCGTAGGCCCGCAGGAAGATGTGGACGGGGCCCCGGGCACGGCTCACGAAGGCCTTGGACAGGACGTTCCACATCGGCGTCTTGAGCTTCCAGTCCGAGGTCAGCGTCAGCTTGTCGACAACGCCGCCGAAGGGGGTGGACTCCAGCGGTGTGTGACCCTTGCCGCGGGCGTAGTCGCTGACCTCCCGGCCGCCCGACCACAGGGCCAGCGTCGGCGTGTCGATCTCCAGGTAGTCGCCGACGACCTTCACCAGCTCCTGGTACCAGCTGTTCGACGCGCGGTGGTCGCGCTGGGCCTGGCGCTCGGTGAACCGCGCCGTGGCCTCGTCGTTGAGCTGCCCCTGTTCGGCGATGCCGCCGAGGACGAGCTGCCAGGCGATCTCCGTGACGTCCGCGGGAAAGCCCGCCCGGGCCATGTCCTCGCGGAAGGTGTCCCACTCGCCGTGCGCGGTGGGGTCGGCCGCGTCGCGCCGCGCCTGCTCCCTGACCCCGGGGTCCTCCTGTCGTTGCAGCCGGCGTGTCACGGCCGCGTTGCCCACCGTCCGCTGGAGGGCCAGGAGTTCGGCAGGGTGCGGGGCCCTTCCCGGGCCGGCCGGCACCGGAGCCGTGCCCTGCACCGGGCGCCTCCTCGGTGCGGCCTCAGGCGTCTGCGGCGCCGAAGGTGTCACGGTCTTTCGCACTCTTTCCTGCCCTCCCGTGTCGTTGCCCGGACCCGAGGAGCCGAGACTACGGTCCCAGCGCGGTTGCCCACGAGGGCCCAAAGGGCAGTTCGAGGGCACCACCCAGGGGCGGCGCGGACGCCCGCCGCCCCTGGCGAGCAGGACCCGGGCCGGGTCCGTCAGGCAGGGGGGGGGCGGGTGCCCCACGGGTGCCGAACAGGGCGCACCCCCCCTCCCAGAGGGACGAGGAGAAAAAGGGACACGGCCCCA